>CAJTTU010000041.1:26659-27222 GCA_910579325.1 uncultured Lachnospiraceae bacterium
CTTTTCGCAGGTATATCTGATAAAGCCGCAGGGGATGGTTTCGTTGAGGAAACGAAGGCTGTCGTTTTCTTTTTTCAGCGGCGTGATATCCGTAAGGACAGAATCCCCCACAAGAGAACCGTCCTCCCTTCGCCGGGAGGCAGCCGAATCGCTGACATAGAGAATGCCGCCGTCTTTCCTGACCAGGCGGTACTCTGCCGTGAGCCTTTGTTCGCCAAGGCTTAGCCGGCTGAGAAAATCGAGATAGTCCTGCCGGTCTGCCGGGTGAACCAGGGACAGATAAAAATCCGCTTCTTCGCTTAACAGCTCTTCCCGGGAAAACCCGGTCATATCGCAGAGATTCTGGCTGACGAAAAGCAGGTGGGCAGGTTGCGGCGTCAGGGCGTACTGATGAAAGCCGCTGATGCTGTGATTTAAGATGGATTCGATTTCCGGGCTTGCGGGCATATGTTTCATGTAATCTCCTGACTCCTGACAATGGAAGGTTTGCGTCCTCGCGCACCGCGTCAAAATTTCGGAACCGGCGCGGTTTTTATATAGCTTATATACCACAAAAGCAGCGG
>CAJTTU010000042.1:0-21246 GCA_910579325.1 uncultured Lachnospiraceae bacterium
CTCATATCCGTGTACCCGGTGCGTATATAGATCTTTTCTACCCGGGAGAGGTCGCCTAACATGACCGCACTGCTTTCAGGATAGTTTCCAGCAGGTCGCAGGGAGTATCCTCAAAGAGTTCAACCGTCACAGTACCGATATGGAGCACTGCCGCAGGAGCGGCAGTGAAATCCTGTCTGCCGCGAAGGGATACCTCCGTAAATTCCGCAGCAGCATCCGGCAGCAACACAGTCTGCTCCATTACCGGCCTGGATCCATTCCTTTTTCGGGGCAGTTCCTCAAGCGCCAGCTTCCGGATCTTTGCGATCCAGTAATAATAGCTTTTTAAAGAGATATCATGCTGTTCGCACCATACCTGATTCGTCAGGCCGGAGGCTCTGCATTGCCGGATCACATCCAGCCAGTATTGAAGTTTTACCTGTTTATCCGGAGTTAAAGTGGAAATGTCCATGGGTATTCTCCTTTATTTGGATTTAGAGTTTTTGGAGTGAACCCTAAAAACTCTAACCCTGATTTTACAGGAGAACGCCATATATTTCACTACACGTTCTTATTTGACGCTTACGAATCAACGACGGATACCTTACAGTTCAGCCATTTCATTTTTGCGTTCATGCTTTTTTGTAAATCGGACATAATCATCTTTTTTGTTCTTGTATGCCCGCTAAAATCCCTTTCCAGTCCCTGTCGTATATTGCGTCAAATTCCTGCATGATAGCATTGTGTTCCAAATCTGATGCCGTCTTTTGAACTTCATACTTTACATTATTTGTATTTGGATCTCTGTACAACGACATAAAACGGATATCCAGATGATCCGGATTCAATTCCGGATATACCGTAAACATATTAAATTCCTGCTGTACAAAATAATCGTGGGTAGTTACAAAAATCTGAACGCCCATTTTTGCCAACGTCGCCATTGCCTGCACGATTGGGCGAATCATCTTTGGGTTCATATTGGTTTCGGGCTCATCCCAGAAAAGAACCGTATTTTTGGTCATACTTCCTGACAGAATCAGATAGACGATCATAGAAAGCTTTCTGTATCCGTCGGAAAGCAGCCCCATTTCGAATTCGCCCTCACCCTTGATTTTTAAATAAATCTTTTTATCTTTCCGTCCAATCTGTCCTTTCATAATTTTTTCCAGACTTTTTAAAACTTCATTTTGTTCGTTTGTGTTTGCGCCTTTTGAAAGCGGGCGATCCAGCAGTTTTGCCAGATCATAATACATTTCTTCAAAATCAATATGATATTCTTCATATAAAGACGTGAAATGTTCGGTTGTAGAAATCATTTCCTTTGTCGGGATATAAATCGCATCAAATTTTGCGAAGGAGTCCATATGTTCTGTTTTAATGTCCGCATGATTTTCCTGGCGGTTTCCAAATCCTATGGTAAGCTTTTGATTTTTATCCATAATAACCGTAAAATCTGTGCGGTTGCTTCCCTGCTTTCTGCTTACCAGTCTGCCGATTTTCATCTCATCAGGACGGAATACGCCCTGCAATTTGTTTACAAATAATTTTTCTTCCAGATCTTTCGTTAAGATTTCTTTGCTCCCCTTGCTAAGCGGTTTCAGGACAGAATACATGAGTTTTAAAAGCGTTGTTTTTCCGGTACTGTTTTCTCCGCAAATAATATTGATATTTTTTGACCAGTTTATTTCAGCCTGTTCAAATAACATGAAATTATTTAAAATAAGAGCCTTTATTCGCATTGAAGCCACCTTTCTGTGCTCTTTTGATTATGAATTAATATTTAAGCCATAAAGTAACAGGAGATATTACAAACTCGGCATCATTCGCTATTTTGTGCGTTTAATATGATTAAATTATGTGTATAGATAATGTTATGATAACATGAAACTTCCGCGATATCAATGTGAACTGGAAATTTTGTGTATATGCGTATATGGACAATACGGCCTTGGCTTATCTCTGCCAGTGACCGAACGCCCAGACATTGGAGTACGGCGCGATAGATAGGGTGTTTTTGGGGGCTTACGCAGTCAGTGAAATCGTAAAGAGCTATCAGAACAAAGGGAAAAGACCGGATTTTTACTACTATTGGGATATCGGCAAAAGGGAAAACGATTTAATATTCCACGTTTGGCCAGTAAGAAAGTCAGTCGGTTATTTGCACATAAGATTTTTTGATATGTAAATTTTTGACGGAAATTCGAGGAAAAATATTGACTATATAATTTGTTTGTGGTATTATCATCATATAACTATAAATAATAGTTTAAAGATTATATAAATGAAGAGAAGGTGATGTTATGAAAAAACGCTAAATTTGCTCATGTGGACTAAATGGATGCTTGTATTGAAATTCCGTAATTTAACAGGAGGAAACTATGAAGAAAAAAATACGTTGTTTAATTTCAGCTTTATTGGCATGTATGTTATGCAGTCTTAGCGTAATGGCGGCGCCCGGCGAAGGATATCAGGTGGCGGCGGATGATGTCGCATATGATTTGGATGATGTAGATACATTAAATGGTTACAGGCTTATCCCTATTGATCCTGACGCACAAGGTACGCTGGAAGCTACGGATGATATTATGCCCAGAAACCAAATTGGAGAGCCTCAGGATAATATGTACTTTTATTTCTTTTGGCTGTATCCGCTTGTAGAAAAACACTCAACAGGAGAACGATTTGTTCTGCAGCCGCCTATAGGTAAAGAGCTTGAGACAAATACCTATATTTCAGTAAGTTATACGAAAGAGCAAACTGCAGCCATTTATCAAGATGTAATTGCATTTAATTCACAATACGGCTACGATTTCATAGGGTGGCAGGTAAAGGTTAAGTTCCGTTTTAACTTCATTACACCGTTAGAATGGACATATTCATTGGATAATGGAACTCCGGTGACAGAGACAGTTCCACAGCCGCATAATGCATATCAGACGTATGTGTATACATATAATTCATATTTTCAGTCAAATCCCATGGGGAAATATATGGTTTCATTCTCGGGAAGCGTGAAATATTTCGATAAATATGATAAAAAGTATAAGGATGCAATATTTGATGCGACAGCGTTTTTTAATGTAGATTAGTTGAGAGGTATGAATTTTAAATTGGAGGCGTAAAATGCAGATTACTTCTGTTAACGGCATGCGAGTATATGTACCTGAAGCGAAGGATTTTAATATGGAAGTAAAACCTTCCTATTTATTAATTGCATCACAAACATGGAAAGAGGGTGCAAAAAGAGATTCTCTTTCTGTGGATGAATTGAATGATTTAAAGCGCAGGTATAATTTTAAAAATATGTCAGAAAAAGAGGCCGTAGATTTTATGGGAGAGCTGGTGGAAGCGGGAGTTGTGAGTACCAGTACTGCTATGGCTATGTATCTCGGTTTGATTCCAGCTGATTCATCTTCAGGAGGTATTCTGACAAAATGTGATCCTGCTACGGAAGCTCGCTGTGACAGCCTGCGGAAGGGATTTGACGGTATGGGAGTTGGATATGAAGGTATGGGAGGTATCCGCACCATGCTCAGCGCGGGAGGAATCGAAAGTTATCGGAACTGGTATGAGTACACGAAGCTGATGACGACAGTGAATGTGGAAAAATCTGAATATTTCCAGAGCGGAGAAGCGCTTTTGCAAATATTTGAGTGGATGAATCAATAAATATTATATCTAAGAAAGCATAGATTGTAGTTTTTCACAAAAAATATTTATATTTCAGAAATGAAAGGATTGTTAAATATGGTTAAATACATTAAAAGAAGTTTAGGATTACTGTTGTGTGTAAGTATTCTGCTTGGCACGAATCTTATCACATTTGCAAAAAGTAGCCAACCGGAATCAGGCTTTAATACGGAATTTTATGAAAATGAAAATCAACAAGAAAATATGCAGAATCCATATGCAAAGGCGCCGGCAAAGCCTGTGTACAAAATTAATATAACTGGTTATAGAATTAATCCCGAGAATGACCATGTAGAGGTGTATGTGAAGGTCTGGGGGTATGGTAAAGAAATGGTAACATTTGACGGAAAGAGAGTTTTTGCGATCTCGATGCCGCCAATTTATGAGGGCGGTATGCAGGTTGGGGTATCCTACACGTATGATTGCGGGGTAAAACCGGCTCCAGGAAACTATGATTTTGTAGTTACTTTTACGGATTATGGATTCCCTTATGACAAACATACGGCGAGTAAAGTGATTCCGATATCATAAAGGCAGAGGTGATTTTTTGAGAGTTGATAATTCTGTTATATCCGGATATGGCGTTGGGCGGTCAAAATACAAAAATGCTGTAAAACAGGATTTCACGGAAATGATGTCGGATGAACAAAATGTAATCCGCAGATACCATATTTCTGAACGTGATATAGAAAGGTTTGTGAGTGGGGAGTCCCTAGCTCCTCTTCTTCCCATAGAAGGGGCAGTATATTCAGGCGGTTTTGAAGGAGGTACATTCCGGCTTTTGTATGCGGATGAATCAACGGAAGAAAATCCATGTATGATTGCGGAAGGGATTGATGAGAAGGGAAAAGCTTTTCGTAAAAAGATTTTTATTAATGACATAGATCCCAGGAATGCTACATACGTAGAGATGACTGCTTTGGAATGCCATTTAAATAAAGGAAAATCGGTTCCGTCAGGAATGAGAATGACCGATGTGTACGGAAACTGCAATGGCGGGGGGAAGCATTTTACCATGAACGGCAGATATAATTTCCTGGATGATTATCAGGAATATATGGGGCTGTTGGCTCAGCACAGGTGGCCGGGATATAATGATTATAAACAGTATATTGCGGAATTTGAACGAAATATGTTTGCGCAGTTTCACAATACTTTATTCGGACAGAAAGAAAAAAAACTTTCCATGACCGAAAGATAGGCGCAGACTCAAAAATTGGGGATATCCGATGGACTATGGGGTTCATCGGATGTTCTCGATTTAGTCGATTAATATTTATATGGTGAAAAATAAAACATTTATTGATTATTCAAAACAAGTATTATATAATACGAATAAAGAACTAAACAATATATTTAAAAAACGGTAAAATATAATGAAAAATTTATTGCTATCGATGTCTCTGTCCGGCAGTGTGATCGTGGTTTTATACATTTTTTTCTATCCGTTAGCAAAACGATACCTGCCGAACTGGTGGAGATATGCAGTTTTGGTGTTGGCGATGTTTTTCTATCTGTTTCCGATGCCGTTGTTTCAGTATAAGATCAGGGAGTTTCTGGCATTGATAACGATTTTTGATGAGGAAAGGATCGTGATTGAAAGAGCGCCTTTTGACCCTTCCTATATGATCGTGATCAGCGATGAGAGAACAGGAGCGACCGACCAGGTGAAATATACGGGGATTGTCATTGCGGTTTCCGTGATTTTGTCAATCTGCGCAGTGCTGTATATTGTTTTTAAATATTTAGAACAGAAGAAGCTATATATGAAGCTTTCAACAGAAGAAGTACCGCGAAAATGGCAGGACAGATTCTATGAAACGAAAAAACAGATGAGGATGGGGCGGTGGGGAATCCGCCTGCGGTTTTCCAGGCATTGTGAATCTCCGCTGGCGATTGGCATGTTTTCTCCGGTTATCGTATTTCCGGTGTTTTCGGAAGACGATGATGAAGAAAGCTTTGATTTAATGCTGAGACATGAACTGGCGCATATCAAACATGGGGATTTGATATTAAAAGTGGTCGGGCTGTTGACGGTTGCCATTCACTGGTTTAACCCTATTGTTTATTTTCTGTTCTACGAGTTATGTAATATGAGCGAGGTGCTGTGTGATGAGAGCGTTGTTAAAAGGCAGCCTGACAGTTGGAGGCGAAAATATAGCAATCTGATTTTGTTTTATGCGCAGAAAGGAAACCGTGCGAACCATAAATCATTGTGGGCAAATCTGTTGGGAAACGCGGCGGCGTCAGTGTTGAAAAGGAGAGTGCTGGAAATGAAAAATAATAGGAAACGGAATCTGGCGGTATCGTTGTTGTTGATACTGGTGTTTAGTATGACGGGGACGATGATGGCGTTTGCTTATGAGCCGCCTACGCAGATGGATATAGGGGATGAGAAATTTTCATTGGATATTCGGATAGGTGACGAACCGCTGAGACTTGATGTAGAAGAAATACCTTATGATTGTTTTTATATAGACGATGAAGGGAAAATCCAGCCTTTATATGGTGGGGAAATAAGTCCTTATTGTAACCATGTGTTTTCAATGATAAGAGAAGTAAGCATACATAATAGATATAGTAATGGTAGTTGCGATGTAATCAAAAGACAAGGGCAGATATGCGAAAAATGCAATTATGTTAAATTTATAGGAGAAGATATGACAACGACACATTATGGTAAATGTCCCCACTAATCGAGGAAAAATGAAAAAACCATTCAAACTCTCAGAAACCGAACTCCAAATCATGAACACATTATGGCAGCTTCCGGAGCCGTCGTCGTTAAAGGAAATCATGGATTTCCTGAACGAGCGGCTGAACAAATCCTGGAAGCAGCAGACGGTAGGAACCTATCTGTCCCATCTGGAACAGGCGGGGCTTGTAAGCGTGGACAAACGCTTTGCCCGGCTCCATTTGTATTTTCCTGCCTGTACGAAAGAAGAATATATGCAGAACTATCTTAAGAATCTGGTGGAGACATCCTTTGATAATTCCATCGCGAATCTGGTAGCCGCCTTTACAGGAGGGCAGAAGCTGTCAGAGAAGGACGCGGAGGAGATCCGGAAGCTGATCTGATGTTTCTTGGCCGGCTGGTGTGAATAACCAGCCGGCTTCTGGTATCGCTTATAAGCCGTATTTTAATGATGTATCAACGCATTACCCCATAAATTTCCGGCATTCCTCATACAGCGTTTCCGTATACAGCGAAGGCGCGGCCCAGCTGGCGGACATAACCGGTTTTTCCTCCATGTGCGGCCCGTATTTGCGGGCAAAGCGTCTGGCGGAGGCGATGATATCTTCCTCAGGGGTGGCCGGGCTTATATTTTTGATATCTGCGTTGATGCCGAATATAATCTGATCGCCGTAATTTTCATAGAGATAATCCAGGTCATTATTGTTTTGGGGCGTCCACAGGTCGGCGCCGGTTGCCACGATATTTTCGATCAGCATCTGATTCTTTCCGCAGGAATGCAGTTCCATCAGGATGCCCCGTTTGTGGCAGGATTCTGCCACGCGGCGAAGATAGGGAACGATCATTTCCCGATGGGTCCGGACGGAGAAAAAGGGCGCCAGCTGGGTGCCGGCATCGTCATGGAACAGCAGCATGTCAATATCAAAGTATTGTTTCAGCTTTCCGATAATCAGGTCATAAAAATCAGCCAATTCATTAAAAAATTCATGGATCGCATCAGTCTGGTCTTCGTCGATTAACGCGACGGCGGCCTCTTCAAAATCCATAAAGGAAATCAGCCGTTCAAAGAACCCCGTGAAAAACCAGTACTGGCAGATGCGGTCCCGGCACAGAAAGTCTTTGTTTTTTTCTGCCGCGCCTTCCCAGTCCCATTGATCTACGTCAGGGAAACGGGCGAATTCCCGCCAGTCGTTCATATTCGTTAACAGCTTCCGGTTCTGAACCGGCATGGAGCCGCCGGCCAGTTCCTCATAGTACCAGGGAATGCCGAAAAAGTCGGGACCGCCGTATTGTTTTGGGTCAAAGGGCTCATAGTCCAGCACCAGGCCCTTGGCCACCGCGTCAGGCAGAATACGGGTCAGGAAAGGATACCAGTCTCCGTATTTGGGAATCCACAGAGGATGCTCCCGGCGCACGGTCCGAAGAAAATTTTCCTTTTGGGTAATCGGTGTGTGGAAGTAACGTTTTGAGGTGGGGAGGGCAGGGGAAATCCCGGCGATTTCCCGGTCGTACAGCAGCTCTTCCGGCTGAAATGCAGGTATGGACATGTGTGTTCTCCTTTCTTGGTGGGTGTTGCGGGTCATATGTTGTGTAGATAAAAAACATTCAAAGTCTGCTTGACTTTAACGGCGGATTTCTCTAAACTGAACATAAAGCATGATTTGGTGACAGCATTATTATATCTGATTGCATGATGAAAGAGTAGGCTGAGAAATGAGCGGAATCTCCGACGCGGAATAAAAGTTGTTGCGCCAGGGCTTTTTTTCGGAGATTTTCAGCTCCCCCGGGATGGCCTGACAGGCCGGACGCCGCGGCATGCGCAAACCTGCGCGGCAGGCCTGAGTAAATATGGTTATTGTTGCACCGGACAGGAGTGTTTTTTATGATGATTACTTCGCGGATGATTTTTTGCCTGCTTTCCCGCAAGTTTACGGTTTATGGCCGGGAGCAGGCGCATAAAAGCGTGCGGGTGAGGCAGATCCGGCTTTACCGGGGGCAGACGACAGAGCCCGGCTGCCTGTATTTGCTGGATGAGCTGACGGATCTGAATATGATCGGGCAGCCGGATGGCTGCGGCTTTGTATTTTTGGCCGGCGCCCCCTATAAGCTGCCGGAAAGCTTTCGGGAGGCGGATGCCGTTTTTGTGACCGACAGTGTCAGCAAGCTGGATCTGTATGACGCGCTCTGTGACCAGCTTTATCTTTTGATGGAATGGGAAGCGGCGCTCAAAGATGCGCTTTTTCAGGGAGAGATGCCTGCGAAGCTGATGGAGCTGGGATGTTCTTTCCTGTCTGTCCCTGTGGCGCTTTACGACGGAGAACAGCAGATTTTATGCGGCGTGGACGGGGAACGGCCTGACGGGGACGCATATGACCTGTTTTTAGACATGGGCTACCGGATGCATTCCGGCAGTGAAGAGGTATACATGTATGATCCCAGGAACAGCGGGGAAGGGACGGCCGCATGTAAAAATATTTTGTTGGACGGGCAGGTTGTGGCGGTATTTCTGGCATTTTATGAACATGCCGAGGCCTGTAAAAAAGAGCTGGCGCTGTTTTCCTGTCTGGCGGGTTATGTGTCGTCGGCCTATCTCGGCAGCATGGCAAGCGGGCAAAACCGCAGGGGAAACGATGAGCAGCACAGGCTTTTGTCACGCATGCTTTATCAGGAAAAGTACGGCATCACGCCGGAGGACAGGGTGGCGCTGCTGCGGTTCGGCTGGAGGGGGGAGCATGAATACCGGGTAATTTTTATGCGGCCGATCCGGGAAGAAGGGTCAAATCTGGATCACTCCTATATCCGCGGCTGCCTGGAAAAGGACTGGCCGGATACCTGCGTGCTGCCTGACGGAAATGATTTTGCCTGGATTATCAATATGAGCCTGTGCGCGGCCAGGATGGAGGAGTTCAGGGAGTATCTGACGGCGTTTATCAGAGAGCATATGCTTAAGGTGGGGATCAGCAATCCGATGCCGGGGATTTCCGGCATGTCTTATCTTTACCAGCAGGCCTGCGAGGTATTTCACATCGGCCTGCGAAAGAATCCCCATCTATGGCTGTTTGAATTCGGCGATTATCTGCTGGACTATATTTTTGAGAAATTTGCCTGTGAGTTTTCGGCGGAGCAGGCGGTTCATCCGGGGATTTACCGTCTGATGGACTATGACGCGAAAAATGATACGGATTATGTGAAAACACTGCGCCTTTATATCGAAAATCAGTTCAGGGCTTCGGAGGCTGCGGAAATGCTTTTTGTACACCGCTCAACATTTTTAAGGCGCCTGCAGCGGATTGAAGAGATTGCCGGGCTTCATCTGAAGGATGCGGATGAGATCCTGCATGTTATGATCTCGCTGAAGCTGTGCCAGATGATGCATCCGACCCAATCCCATATTTATGACAAACCCAGGCTGTGAGGATGCCTGGCTGCCGATTGAATAAAAAGGAGTATCTGCAACAAAATGTGTGTTGTATTAGTTAAAACACTTATTTTGTTGCAGATGCTTCCTTTTTTTTGTGTTTTTCCGATTGATTCCCGCGAAATATATTTAAAGCCACGACTGTTTGTTAAAATGTTCAAATATTTTGCGTCTTTATCAGCATTTTCAATCAATCTGCACAATGATATAATGCACCTGAAGAGACATACTGTCCCGGAAAAGGAGAGAAGGGCTCCGTGGGGGCAGCAGAACCGTAACGAACTATAAACAGCGGAATTTTAATTCAGGAGGAATTGCTATGTTGTCAGGAAAAGAAAATCTTATGAACATGTACCGCCACAAACAGACGGATTTTGTGCCCAGCACCTTTTTAGACCAGAAAGGGTTCGGCGTTTTTGACCCGATTGAAAAGGGAGATCCTGCAAAAGGCGGTTACGACGCTTTCGGCGTGCGCTGGATTATGCCCGCCTCCGCCGGCGGAGCGCCGATCCCTGCGCCTAATGAATTTGTGCTGACCGATATCACCAAATGGAAATCCCAGGTAACCATTCCCGATGTGGACGCCATAGACTGGGCGGCCCGGGCGGAACGGGAAACAGCCCCTTTTGACCGTTCAAAGCTGGTATTTGATTACAGCAACGGAAACGGCGTCTTTGAGCGTCTGGGCGCCCTGATGGGTATGGAAGAAGCGCTGATCGCCATGATGGAGGAGCCGGAGGCCGTCAATGACCTGTTTACTGCCATTACTGATTTTAAAATCAAATACGCGGAAAAAGTAGCCAAATATTATAAGGTTGACACCTTCACTTATTTTGACGACATAGCCACCGCCCGGGGTCTGTTTATGTCGCCGGAAACCTTCCGTGACCTGATCAAGCCTCACCACACCCGTCTGTATAAGGCGCTGGCCGATATGGGAATTATGCCTGTCTATCATCTGTGCGGCTATGCGGAAAATATTGTGGAGGATATCATTGATACGGGCGCGGTGGCCTGGTCTTCGATCCAGCCTATGAATGATATCGCGGGGCTGATCCGGAAGTACGGGGACAGGCTTTCCTTTATAGGCGGCTATGACACGTCAGGACAGCCCGGGTATGCCGATATGGATCCGCAGGTTTATTATGATGAAGTGCACCGCTGCGTAGATACTTATGGCCGTCCTTTCAACAGGGCCTATGCGTTTTCCGGATATATTATGAAGGAAACACTGGATCCGAAGGAAATGCTTCAGGGCTTTATGCCTATGATCGAAGAAATGGGACGCATCCGGCAGGCTGACCTGGCAGCGCTGGCTTCTCATTGATTGTGTTATTATCCCCAAACCAGGAGGTATCTATATGACAGAACAAACAAAAACCGGAAAGCTTTCGCTCTATTTGAAAAATTCCTATGCCCTGGCGGATGTGACTTTTATTCTGATGGTAACGCTGACCAATACCTATGCCCAGATATTCCTGACAGATTTTGCGTTATTTTCCACCACAACTACGGCGTCTATTCTGTTTTTCGGCCGTATTCTGGATGCTGTCAGCGTACCGGTTACCGGCGGAATTATTCAGGGGGCTAATCTGAAACAGGGCAAATACCGTCCTTGGCTGGTAATCGGCGCAGTGCTGACGATGATTTTTAACGTATTAATTTTTATAAACTGGAATGGCTCCTCGGGCGCCGTTTTGCCGAAGGCCGTGGCCTGCTGCCTGATTTACGCGCTGTTCTGCGCATCCACGAATCTGGCTTATACCGGATTTACATCCTTAAATTCCCTTTTGACTTCTGACCCGAAGGAGCGTGTGGCCCTGGCCAGCTTCCGCGGGCTGGGCAGCGGCGTTGGCCGTGTTCTGTCCGGCTATCTGCTGCTGCCGATGATCGCCCTTTTCAGCTTCAATGGCGGCAGTCAGAACGTAAAAGGCTATTTTATCACGGCTTTGATCACCAGCATGATTCTGGTGCTGGGCTATATAAATCTGTATAAAGCCGTGGGCAGCCGCGACAGTAACGGGACAGCGGCCGGCAGCGGGGCAAAAGCGAAGGACAACGGCGTTTCGGGAAAAAATGTTATGGGCCTGATCCTGACAAACCGGCCGCTGCTCTGCCTGTTCTGTGCTGATATTCTGCGTATTTTAACAAACCTGGTTACGCTGAGTATCTTCCCTTATTTCTTTATTTATGTGGCAAAAGACCTGAAAGCGGCTCCCATGTTTTTCGGCAGCACAGCCGTGGCTTCTTTGGTGGGCGCCGCCTTTGTTCCTGCGATCTCCAGGTTTCTGTCTAAAAAGGCGGCGTATATCGTCGGGCTTGTGATGCTGGGAGCCGGTTTTGCGGGAGCTACCGTTTTGAAGGACAATACGTTTGCGATGGTCAGCGTTCTGGTGATCGGCTATGTGGGTTATTCTTTCAGCAACACGCTTTCCACGGCCATGTATACGGACGTAGTTGATTACGGTGAAGTGAAATACGGCGTTAACGCAAGAGCCATTTATTTTTCCATGTATCAGATGTCCATCAAGATTGCAGCTATCTGCAGTACGGGTATCGCGGGCTTTGGCCTGGCCTTTATCGGTTATCAGGCCGGCATGGAACCTACCCCCCAGGTGATCAGCGGTATCAACTTTATCTGCCTGGCGCTGCCGATCGCTTTGTGCGCCGCTTCCGTCTTGCTGCTCCTTCTGTATAATCTGAGTGACAAAAGGATGGAGGAAATCAGAAGGACATTGGCTGAGAAACATGAAAATTGATTGTCATCTGACGGGATTTATAGTAGACTTATACCATCAAAATACCGGAGGTGCGTCTGCTTGAATCATTATAAGTCAGGGCTTGAACGAAAAGAAAAAATTATACGGGCGGCAAAGCAATGCTTCTATGAGAATGGCTACAAAGGCACTACCATAGCCATGATTGCGGAGATGGTAAATATGCCTCACAGCCTGGTGGCCTATTATTATAAGAAGAATCAGCTTCTGACACAGATTCATGAGGAATACATACTGAGTATCCTCAGCGCGATCGACCGGCAGGTGGGCGATAAACTGGACAATGTGCTGCAGCGGCATCTGCTGCTGCAGCAGCTCCAGTACCAGGGGATTTACAGCGACGAACGCAACCATGCGATTTACCAGCATATGGTGGACAACAGGCTGCTGTCGCCCATAATCACGGAGATCGTGGACACTTATCTGCTGGAATGCATCAAAGAGTTTGGGATCGATCTGCCTGAGGAAGTGTGGCAGCAGTATATTGTGGCGCAGTACGGCGCTTACCGGGAGCTGATACGGGTTTATCTGAGAGAGTATGATTTGCCCACAAACCGGCCGCTCCACTATTTCAGCGGAACGATCGCCCTCAGGCTGGCCGGTATCAGCGAAGAGATTATCGCAGAAAATGTGGACAAAGTGGAAATGCTGCTGACACAGATGGACATGAGTCAGATTCGGTTTCTGGTATAACAGAGCCGTGGCCTTTATTTTGCGGGTCTTATCGCAAACTCATTTTTCAGGCTTCTGTCAAAAAGGTTTTTCAGGATGCTTCTGGCGTCCTGCCCTTCATACATAATCTGGTAGACCGCTTCACAGATGGGCAGCTCTACGCCGTATTTTTTGCCCAGCCGGCAGATGGCCTTTACCGTATAGCAGCCTTCTGCCAGCTTGTCAAATTTGACACCCTTAACGAAGCTCTGGCCGAAGGCGCGGTTGTGGCTGTGTTCGGAGAACAGGGTGGCTTCATAGTCGCCTAAGTGGCACAGGCCGTAAACCGTATCCCAGTTTCCGCCCATGGCGGCGATCAGCCTCCCGATCTCATTGGTTCCGCGGGACATCAAAGCCCCTTTCAAGGAGGAAAGCTCCAGGCCGTCCAGCATGCCTGCCGCAAGGCCCACCACATTTTTGGCGGCGGCGCCAATCTCATTTCCGATTAAATCCGTGCCATAGTAGAAGCGGATCAGGTCGCTTGTAAAGCTGCGGATCAGGTCATCCTTAACCGCTTCGTCGGCACTGTCGATCACCATACAGTTCGGAATGCCTTTTAAAAACTCCTGGACATGGCCGGGGCCTAACCATACGGCGATCCGGTTGCTTTCGTCAAGCGTGTCCGAAGCGATCTGGGACAGCCTGCGCCCGGTCTCGATTTCGATTCCCTTCATGCATAATATTACGGTTTTTCCCTGAACTGCCCTGGCGGCGATATCGGAAACCACACTCTGCAGCTGCTGCGAGCCTACGGATATGACGATATAGTCGGTTAATCCGATTTCCTCATAGGAGGTTGTGAGCCCCACGGTTTCGCTTAGGGATAAATACTGGTTTTTTCCTGTTTCCCGCAGCTGTTTCATATTGGCAGACTGTTCTCTGCCGTACAGGGTTACTTCGTGTCCGATCTTATCCAGATACCAGGCGATAAAGGTTCCCCACCGTCCGCAGCCGATTACAAATATTTTTTTAGCATTCATATAACCTGTCTCTTTTACGGTCTCAGCCCCATGCCGCCTTCCAGCGTAATGGTCTCGCCGCTCATATACTTGAAGTCGGGGGAAGCCAGCTGTACGCATACCCGGCCGATCTCCAGCTCGGCATCGCCGTAATGTCCCGCGGGGGGCATCTTTACATTCTGCTTGAAGGCTTCGGGATAAGCCTTTTCAAAGTTCTCCAGCTGCGCGGTCCAGGCCAGCGGGCAGACGATGTTTACGTTGATGCCGTCCGGGCCCCACTCGGTGGCGGCCACACGGGTCAGTCCCCGGATGCCCTCCTTGGCGGCGGCATAAGCGCACTGGCCGAAGTTGCCGAACAGACCCGCGCCGGAGGCGAAGTTGATGACGGAGCCTTTTGCTTCCTTTAAATAAGGGTGGCAGGCCTTCATATAATAGAACGCGGCGTATAAACCGGAATAGAGAGCCAAATCAAACTGCTCGGTGGTGTGGTCGGTTAAGGTCACGCCGGAAGCGGAAGCCTGGGCATTGTTGATCAGCACGTCGATTCTTCCAAATGCGTCGATGGTCTGCTTTACTACGTTCTGCACCACGGCTTCATTGTCCGAGCCTGCGCTGACGTCTGCCTGTACCGGCAGCACTTTGATGCCGTAAAGGCGTTCCAGCTCTTCCTTGGCATCCTCCAGCTTTTTTACATTACGGCCGGTGATCACCAGATTGGCTCCTTCCTTCGCGTAAGCGGTGGCAATGCCGTAGCCGATAGAGCCGCATCTGCCGTCACTTAAGACAGACCGTCCGCCGCCTGTAATAATTACGGTTTTTCCTGTAAAATATCCCATAGTATCTCCTTTCAGATTGAAATCATTCTTTGACTATGTCAAGTTCGGTCAGATTGATGCCAGAGGCAGTTAATATTACTTTTAATTCAATATAGCGTCGTTTTATTTTTCTGTATACCTCCGAATCTTTATCACAGGAGAGCATATACTCTTGTATTCTTGAAAATTCCTCCACGGATATTTTGAGCATTTCTTTTTCACTCATGAAATCTCACCTTCTTTCAAAATGCAGGCCTGTGCTATGCAGTAAGTATACTAAAAAGGATGCCGGGTGTAAAGCTTATTCTTTCTTTGATTTACCCCTGACATTTGCCTTGCATTTCAGATGGTACAGGTCTGTCCGCCGGTGTTTCAGAAGGGGCAGCTGGGCCCGGATCTCTATGACTTCCCTTAAATCCAGCTCAACGATTTCGATGCCGGTATCGATGCCCATCTGTTTCAGCACGTTGCCCCAGGGGGAAACGGCGATGGAGTGGGCATAGGAAACGTAAGAGGCCCTTGGATTGCGGGCAGGTGCGACGCCGATGGTAAAAGCCTGGTTATCCACCGCTCGGCTGCGGAACATCAGCTGCCAGTGGCGGGGGCCTGTGGTCATATTAAAGGCTGCGGGAACAATCAGAATCCGCGCTCCGTCGAGAACCATCAGCCGGGCCAGCTCCGGAAAGCGGAAGTCATAGCAGATAGCCACGCCGATTTTGCCGAATGCGGTGTCAAATACCGTGGCCTGATCCCCGGCGGACAGGGTGTCGGATTCCTGGAAATGCTGGCCGCCCTCTATATCGATATCGAACAGGTGCATCTTCCGGTGTTTGCCGATCTGCTGCCCGTCCGGGCCGAAGGTATAGGAAGTGTTATAGCAGCGGCCCTCTTCAAATTCCGGCATGCTTCCGGCCACCAGGTAAAGCTTGTTTTCCCTGGCAGCCTCCGACATGGCCTGCCAGCAGGGGCCGCCCTCCGGTTCCCCATAGACCGGAAATGATTTTGTGTTGTAAGGGCAGCAGAACATTTCCGGCAGCACGGCCATCTGCGCGCCCTTTTCGGCGGCCTGGCGCAGCATCTCCTGCGCTGTGCTGATGTTTTTTCTTTTATTCTCAGTAACCTCCATCTGGATCATGGCCAGCCGGAGGCGGTTGGTTGATTCGCTCATAACTATTTCCTCCTGGTGTTATACCTGTGAGCCGGTTCCGACAAAATACATGGCTGCTTAAAGTATGTTTTCAGTGCGCCACGTTTTACCAATTATTTCATAATAAGTATATTCTTTCGTATAATCATAACAGAAGCTGAAAAAGCAGACAAGATTATATTGAGATAATGGCAGAAAAAAGGAAGCGGAAGGATTGGTGGAAATTGCATTTTTCCGGCGGATATACTATACTGAATATGATTTGTCATAACAGGTCGAAAGAACGCGGAGTATAGATAATGGCAGAAAGGACAGTCAGATAATGCTAAGGGAAAAAATGAGCCGCGGAAAACAAAAGGGTGGGAAGAGCATTATGATAGAGGGAGCAGGAGAAGGAACACAGATTTCCTGTGAGCTTGTGCGAAGCGGACGCAAAACCGTGGCCCTTGAGGTGAGCCGGGACGGTGTGGTCAGGCTGCGTATTCCTTATCAATATCCTGAAAAGATGGCGCTTGAATTTCTGGAACGGAAGCGACCATGGCTGTTCCAGGCAGTGGAAAAGGTGAATCAGCGTCAGAAAAAACGTAAGGAAGCGCAGGCGGCCTGCCCTGAGATCACGGAGGCCGAAGAACAGGCATACCGCCGTCAGGCAAAGGCAATTCTGACGCAAAAAGCGGACGTTTATGCAAAAAAGCTGGGCGTTACCTACGAAAAGCTTACGGTAAAGGATCAGAAAACCCGGTGGGGAAGCTGCAGCGCGAAAGGGAACCTGAACTTTAACTGGCGTATCGTACTGGCGCCGGAGCCGGTTACGGATTATGTGGTGATTCATGAGCTGGCCCACCGGATTCATATGAATCATTCTGCGGCTTTTTATCAGACGATTGCAGCTATCATGCCAGATTATCGCCGCCAGGAGCAATGGCTGAAGGAGAACGGGGATTCGCTCAGGTATGGCAGACAGTCTTCAGCCATTAGTAACTCATAGTGCAGTTTGTGGTACATAACTGGAGTTACTGTTGCTTTGTGACCAGTAATGCGCTTCGTGATACACAGAAGCGATATTAATCTATGTGGAAATAGCGTATTTTCTTGTCATGCCATAGAAAATATGCTATGATTCTATTCATATTAAGCTTGATTCAGGGAAGGATGAAGTGAATGAAAGAGAAAATGTCCCTGACAGAGGGAAATGTTTACAAAACGTTGCTGACATTTGCGGTCCCTTTTATGCTGGCCCAGCTTTTGCAGGCGCTGTATGGGGCGGTGGACCTGATGGTGGTGGGGCAGTTTGCCGCCACAGCGGATGTGTCGGCGGTATCGATGGGCAGCCAGATTATGTATCTGGCGTCTTTTGTCGTTTTAGGCTTTGCATCTGCGGTGACAGTGCTGATGGGACAGTATTTCGGCGCAGGCCAGGAAAAGCGTCTGGCTAAGCTGATGGGCGCCGCCATTGTCTTTTTTATTTTTATCAGTGTGCTGCTGTCCGTGCTGGTAGCTTGTTTCCGCAGGCCGATTGTAGCATTTATGAATACGCCTGCAGAGGCAGTGGAACCGGCCCTTGATTACATACTGATTTGCAGCATCGGCCTTTCCTTTGTGGGCGGCTATAATGTGGTCTGTGGTATCTTAAGGGCGCTGGGAGATTCCAAAACGCCGTTGTTGTTTGTGGCGATTGCCTGTGTGTTCAATATTGTGCTGGATATTGTGCTTGTGCGGAACTTCCATATGGGAGCGGGCGGAGCGGCGCTTGCTACCTCCTTCGCCCAGGGAATCAGTTTTTTATTCTCTCTCATCTATTTGAGAAAACGGGGCCTTGGCTTCCCCTTTTCCGTCAGGGATATCGGTCTGCACTGGGATCAGATCTGGAATATCATAAAAATCGGAACGCCGATCGTGGTACAGAATTCCTTAACGGAAATGTCTTTTCTGCTGATCACCATGATCATCAACGGTATGGGGCTGGTGGTGTCCGCCGCCGTAGGCGTGGTAGGCAAGCTGGTAGGCTTTTTGTTTATCCCTACCATCGGCATGTCCATGGCCGTGTCGGCTATGTGCGCGCAGAACTATGGCGCCGGTAAGTTTGACAGGGCCAGGGAATGTATGAAGGGTGGTATTTTCTTTTCTTTTGCCCTCGGAGCCGTAGCCGTCGTGTGCAGCTGGCTGTTCGGTACGTCGATGACGAGTCTGTTTACCAGCGATCCGGAGGTGGTCAGTCAGGCGACGCTGTATTTGAAAACCTATTCCTTAGACTGTGTGCTGGTTGCGATTATTTTTAATATGAATGGTTATTTTAATGGCTTTGGCCAGACCTTTTTTACAATGGCTCACAGTCTGGCCGCAACCTTCTTAGGCAGGGTGCCCCTTACCTTTCTGTTCAGCAGGATGTCGGGCGTAACGTTGTTTGAGATGGGGCTGGCAGTACCGGGGTCGACGCTGATCTCCGTTATTTTGTGTATCTGGTATTTGCAGCGAATGAAAAAAAAGAATGCAAGAAGAAGGAAGGCTGAAAGCGGAGAGATATAAAAATATGGAAATCTTTGCGTACAAATAGGAAAAATATACAAAATCATGTGTGTAAATAAAAAATGATGCAAAGGCGCATATACAGATGAGAGGATTATACAGAATTGTGTACATAACAGTAAGCATGCTTCATATATCGCCGTGCGTGATTGATGCGAGGCATGGAAACAGAGAACCTGGCGGAAGAAAGCAGTAATTGGAGGAGGATAACGACGGATGAAAATCGGAATCGGTATCGATACTGGAGGTACTTGTACAGATGCGGTGGTTTATGATTTTGCGGAAAAGAAAGTGCTGGCTTCGGCAAAATCTCTGACGACGAAGCAGGACCTGGCAGTGGGAATCGAGAATTCCCTGAATAAGCTGCCGGAGGAGTTGTTACGGAAAGCAGAGGTTGTGGCGCTGTCCACTACGCTGGCGACCAATGCCTGTGTGGAGGGAAAGGGCGGAAAAGCAAAGCTGGTGCTGTTTGGCGGAGATGCAGAATTTGTGATGCGGGCCGGAAAGGATTTTGGCACCTACAGTAAAGAAGATCTGATTTGTTATGAGACGGAGACCTCTTATACCGGTACGATAGGCAAAGAGCCAAACTGGGAGAAATTTGCCCGCACACTTCATGAGCGGTGTGAGGATTGCGATGCCATGGCGGCAGCGGAGGTTTATGCCAAGCAGACCGGCTCGGTTTTGGAGAAAAAGGCGGAGGAGATCATCCTTCGGGAGCTGGATGTTCCGATGGTGTGCGGCTATGAGCTGTTCCATGACATGAATTTCCTGAAACGGGGAGCCAGCGCCTTGCTGAACGCTCAGCTTGTACCGTTGATCAGCCAGTTTTTAAAGGCTGTGGGGAAGGCAATGGAAGATAAAGGAATGGATTGTCCCATTGTGATCGTCCGCAGCGACGGAACGCTGATGTCCCGGGAGTTTACCAGATATCATCCGATTGAGACCCTGCTCTGCGGCCCGGTAGCGTCAGTGATGGGCGCCAGAGAATTGGCGGAGCATGAAAATGCCGTTGTGGTGGATATGGGCGGTACTACAACGGATATCGCTTTTCTCAGGAAAGGCATTCCCTTACAGGCGACAGAAGGCGTACGGGTAGGAGAGTGGGAAACCTTTGTGAAAGGCGTTTATGTGGATACCTTCGGACTGGGCGGCGACAGCGCGGTTCGATTTGCCGACGATAAAATGTATCTGGACGAGGAACGGGTGATCCCGTTGTGTACACTGGCGGGGGAATATCCGGTGATTACCGAAGAATTGAGAGTACTGGCAGATTCGGAACGGACCCATACCAGATGGATTCATGAATATTTTGTGCTACAGAAGGATATTAGCGGAAAAAAGGATTATGACGGGGATGAGCAAAAGCTGTGTGAGGCACTCAAGGAGAGGCCGCTGTCCTTGGAGCAGGCTGCAAAGCTTCTGAATACCCAGCCCTATCATCTGAACACGAAGCGGCTGGAAAAGGAAGGCGTGGTGCTGCGCAGCGGATTGACGCCTACGGATATTATGCATATCCGGGGAGATTATACCAGCTACTGCAAAGAGGCGTCGGTCTATGCGGCCCGGTTTGTGGCCAGATGCCTGTTTGTGGAGCAAGAGCAGTTGGAGGAAATGGTTTATGATGAGGTAAAGCATAAGCTATACACGAATCTAGCCAGAATCTTGATCGAGCGCCAGTACCCAGGGATTGCAAAGGAGCGGGTTGGCAGCCAGATGAAGGAGATTATTGAAGCCCGCTGGACTGCGTTTAAAACCGGAGGAAAGGTTTTCGGCCGCAATGCGAGCTTTGTGGATGTGGATTTCCATGTGCCCGGTGTGTTTGTGGGCGTGGGCGCACCCACCGGCATTTTCCTTCCGGAAGTGGCGGAGGTTTTCGGGGCAAAGGCAGTGATTCCTGACCATGCGGAGGTGGCGAACGCGGTGGGCGCCGTGGTGGGTAAGATTGCTTTTACGGTCAGTGTATCGGTAACACCTCATTATAAAGCCGGGGGAAAGGATTATTATACACTATTTTATACCGGGGCGAGCCGCAGGTATCCGGTACCAGCGTTTGAGAAGGCGTTGGCAACAGGCAGAAAAAAGATCATAGAGCTGGCCGAACAGGAGGCGAAGAAACGGGGAATCAAGGGCGTTCCGAGGATCGAGGTAGAAGAAACAGAAAAATTCTATATTGGGACGCAGATGCAGGAGGATGTAGTGCTGACCGCTTATGTGGAGGAGGACTGCTGATGGACGGATTTGATTTTGAAACCGATAAACGTTATCAGTTATTCGAGAAAGCGCTTAGGGGTGAAGATGTTACGGAAATGATGCGTCAGTTTCAGGAGGAGGATTCTGATGAGGACGAATATGAGGAACGAGCGATTAGGCCGGGAAGACGGTCTGCGAAATCTTCTAGGGATGTCGGCGTCTGGGACTGGATGGATCAGGAGGAACGGCGGGAGGCCATAGAAGAGGCTGGCTATAACCCGGAGGATTTTGATTGATATATAACAGAGAATAGCTGAATTTGGAGCTGAAAAT
>CAJTTU010000042.1:21263-27176 GCA_910579325.1 uncultured Lachnospiraceae bacterium
AACGACAGATTTTGTTTGTATTTTTATTAACAGTCCTGCTTATCATATGTCTGAGTGATAACGGATCGGGTTATACGATGAATATGCCGGAGGTTGAACCCGTCGTATATTTTGAACATCATCTGGCAGAACCGGGAAGGCCGTTAAAAGTAGAAACCTGCGGATATATGCTGGGAGAGAAATTTACATATCGCTGGAAAACGGATTCTAAGGAGCTGGAAACGACAGAGGACTGCTACATTCCTGATGAGGGGGATCTGGAGCAGTTTATCACTGTGACGGTATCGTCAGATTTTCATGAAGACCAGACTGCCAGAGTTTACTGCAGCCGTCTGCCGGTGCTGTATCTGAATACGGAGAACGGCGAGGCCATCGACTCCAGGGAAATAAGCAAAGCTGCGGAGGTCATTTTGCAGGGAGCTGGCGAGACGGCGGCATATTATTATGAAGGAGCGGCCGAGGTGAGAGGACGGGGAAATACTTCTTGGGAGGAGGCAAAAAAACCCTATAAATTAAAGCTCGCCGTAAGAGATGGTCTGCTGGGTATGGATATGAGCAAAAATTGGGTTCTTCTGGCGAATTATAACAATTCTTCTCTAATGCGGAACAAACTGTTTTATGATTTGGCGGCGGACATGGAACTTGACGCTCCGGAGAGTTTCTGGGTCGACCTGATCCTTAACGGGGAGTATGCCGGAAATTATCAGCTCTGCGAGCAGATTGATTTTGGAACGGTAATCAATTTGAAAGAAGGCATACTGCTGGAATTGGATGAATATTATGACGAAGAAATGAAATTTCGGTCGTCAAAAAATCAGCCGGTCATGCTCCATAAGCCAGTCAGCGATGAACAGGGCAAGGAAGCTGTTTTGAATGTGGAAGAATTTGTAAATATGTTTGAACAGGCTATCGACGCTCCGGATTTTTACGTGGAATACCAGGGCAGGCAGGTACATTACAGCGATCTGTTTGATATGGATTCCCTGGCCAGATACTGGGTGGTAAACGAGCTGTTCTACAACTGTGATTTTATGCGGAAAAGTGTCTGGTTTTACATCGATCCACTGGGAAAAGCCTTTATGGGGCCGGTCTGGGACAATGACTGGAGCAGCGGCAATCCTCCCTGTGAGGACTGGGACCGGTGGGCGACGCTCTGGTTTGATGTGGAAGCCCAGAAGGAGCAATGGTATCGTTCCCTGATTAAAGATCCTGCGTTCAGGAAAAAGGCCAGGGAAGTATACTGGGCGTATCGGGACCATATCGGGGAAATAGCCGGTGAGGACGGCGCCATCGACCGTAATTACTGGCTGCTTTACGAAGCTGCTCTTTCCAATGACCGCCTGTGGAAATACGGTGATGGTTATGAGGCGGATGTGACGCTGCTCAGAAACTGGCTGACGAGCCGGGTCGAGTGGCTTGACCGGCAGTTTGCCACGGAGGAGAGTCTGGCCGAATCGCTGCTTTGTCCAAAGGCAGCACGGAGTGAAATCTGAAATTTAGGATGACTTACAGGGATCGGAAAGCTGAAACTTTTCCGATTCCTGTTTTTCTGTTACAAATGTTTAGTATACTTGTCATGTTTCCGGGCATAGAATGTTAGATTGAACCAAAAAAAATACTAAATAAATATAAAATTTATCCAAAATGCCTAGAAATTCATTTTGATCTGTGCTATACTGGAAATCACATTAGTCATTTGTGTTCCTATATTAAATCAGGAGGTATAAGAAGAATGAGTTTGGTTAAAACTGTTCCGTTCCAGGGAACAAAAGAGCAGGAAGAAAAACTGCTTGAGATGATCAGAGCACACAAAGGCCAAAAAGGCGCTCTGATGCCAGTGCTTCAGCAGGCTCAGGATATCTACGGATATCTTCCTATTGAAGTACAGAAGATTATATCTGACGAGATGGAAATCCCCATGGAGAAAATCTATGGCGTTGCCACCTTCTATGCGCAGTTCGCACTGCAGCCGAAGGGCAAATATCGTATTTCCGTATGCCTGGGTACGGCATGCTACGTAAAGGGTTCCGGCAAAATCTATGAAAAGCTTCAGGATATTTTGCAGATCCAGGGCGGCGAATGTACGCTGGATGGAAAATTTTCACTTGAGGCCTGCCGGTGTGTCGGCGCCTGCGGCCTTGCTCCCGTTATGACGATCAACGATGAAGTTTACGGACGTCTCGTTCCCGATGATGTCCAGGGTATTCTGGAGAAATATCAATAGACCGCGTCATATCCACGCCGGCCAGGATTATATCGGTTATATCTGTGATACATATTAAAAAGACGGCGGCGTGATTATCAGTTAAATAAGGAGGAAAATTTTCTATGAGATCTCTTGAAGAGTTAAATGCAATTCGAGATAAAATCAAAGACCACGTAGGTTTGAGAACCGAGAGCGGTCAGACAAAAGACGGCAGCGTTCGTGCTCACGTGCTGGTTTGTGCAGGTACGGGCTGTACATCTTCCAACAGCTTACAGATCGCTGACAAGATGGAAGAAGAGCTGAAAGCCAGCGGCCTTGACAATGAAATCCATGTAGTTAGAACAGGCTGCCATGGTCTTTGCGCGTTAGGCCCGATCATGATCGTATATCCGGAAGCCGTTTTCTATTCCATGGTTACCGTTGAAGATGTTCATGAAATCGTGGAAGAACATCTGAAGAACGGCCGTCCCGTTACCCGTCTGGTTTACGACGAGACCGTTACCGAAGACGGTATCAAGTCCATGCACGAGACCCATTTCTACAAGAAACAGCATCGTGTTGCCCTGCGTAACTGCGGTCTGATCAATCCCGAGGATATCGAGGAGTACATCGCCCGCGACGGTTATCAGGCGCTGGCTAAGGTGCTGAAGGAGATGAGCCCCGACGATGTAGTAAAATGCATCCTGGACAGCGGTCTGCGCGGCCGTGGCGGCGGCGGATTCCCTACCGGAAGAAAATGGCAGCTGGCTATGGGCAACAGAGGAAACGTACAGAAGTATGTTTGCTGTAACGCCGACGAGGGCGACCCGGGCGCATTCATGGACCGTTCCGTATTAGAGGGCGATCCCCACGTAGTATTCGAGGCTATGGCCATTGCCGGTTATGTAATCGGTGCGAATCAGGGCTACATCTATGTACGTGCTGAGTACCCGATCGCCGTTAACCGTTTGAATATCGCTCTGAAGCAGGCCAGAGAATATGGTCTGTTAGGAAAAGACATTTTTGGAACAGGCTTTGATTTTGATATTGACTTGAGACTGGGCGCAGGCGCATTCGTATGCGGCGAGGAAACTGCTCTGATGACCTCCATCGAAGGCAACAGAGGCGAGCCTCATCCCCGTCCTCCGTTCCCGGCTGTAAAGGGTCTGTGGGAGAAACCCACGATTCTAAACAACGTAGAGACTTACGCAAACATTCCTCAGATCATTCTGCAGGGCGCCGACTGGTTCGCATCCATGGGTACCGAGAAGTCCAAGGGAACCAAGGTATTCGCTCTTGGCGGCAAGGTTAAGAATGTAGGTTTGGTAGAGATCCCTATGGGTACTACCTTACGTGAGATCGTTGAGGAAATCGGCGGCGGCATCCCTGGCGGCAAGAAGTTCAAAGCTGCTCAGACCGGCGGTCCTTCCGGCGGATGTATTTCTGCTGACAACTATGATATTCCGATCGACTATGACAACCTGGTTGCCATCGGTTCCATGATGGGCTCCGGCGGTCTGATCGTTATGGATGAAGATACCTGTATGGTAGATATCGCGAAATTCTTCCTGGAGTTCACCGTGGATGAGTCTTGCGGTAAGTGTACCCCTTGCCGTATCGGTACGACCCGTCTGTTAGAGCTGCTGAACAAGATCACTGACGGCAGAGCTACGATGGAAGATCTGGACAAGATTGAGGAGATCGCTTCCTACATGAAGCAGAACGCTCTGTGTGCTCTGGGCCAGACAGCCGCTAACCCGGTATTATCCACCCTGAAGAACTTCAGAGACGAGTATGTTGCCCATATTCAGGACAAGAAATGTCCGGCCGGCGTATGTAAGTCCCTGCTGACATACACCATCGACCCTGAGAAGTGTAAAGGCTGTACGATGTGCGCGAAGAACTGTCCTGCAGGCGCTATTACCGGCGAGAAGAAAAAACCTCACGAAATTGATCCCAACAAGTGCGTGAAATGCGGCGTATGTATGACGAAGTGTAAGTTCGACGCAATCGAGAAGAAATAAGGGAGGATAGTGCAAATTATGGAAAACATTAATATCAAAATAAATGGCATGGAAGTATCCGCACCTGCCGGGTCTACTATCCTGGAAGCTGCCAGAATCGCTGGAATTGATATCCCTACGCTCTGCTATCTGAAAGATATCAATGAGATCGGCGCATGCCGTATGTGTGTAGTTGAAGTTAAGGGCGCAAGAAGCCTGGTAGCTGCCTGCGTATATCCGATCAACGAGGGTATGGAAGTTTTCACCAACACTCCGCTGGTGAGAGAGTCCAGAAAGAAAACCCTGCAGCTGATCCTTTCCGTACACGAGAGAAGATGTCTGTCCTGTATCAGAAGCGAGGACTGCGAACTGCAGAAGCTGTGTAAAGACCTGGGTGTTGACGATGAGTCCAGATACGACGGCGTGAAGCCGGTATACGAGCTGGATGAGTCTGCTCCTCATATGATCCGCGATAACAACAAGTGTATCCTTTGCCGCCGTTGCGTAGCTGTCTGTGACAAGGTTCAGGGTATCGGCGTAATCGGCGCTAACGAGCGTGGATTCAAGACCCATATCGGCTCCGCATTTGAGATGGGCCTGGGCGACACCAGCTGCGTATCCTGCGGACAGTGTATCGTTGCATGTCCTGTAGGCGCAATCTATGAGAAGGATTACACCCAGCAGGTATTCGATGCGATCGCTGATCCTGATAAAGTCGTTGTGGTTCAGACCGCTCCCGCTGTTCGTGCAGGTCTGGGCGAAGAGTTCGGTCTGCCCGTAGGCACCGGCGCCGAAGGCAAAATGGCTGCGGCTCTGCGTCGTCTGGGCTTTGACAAAGTATTTGACACCAACTTCTCCGCTGACCTTACCATTATGGAAGAGGCTCACGAGTTCCTTGACAGAGTGAAGAACGGCGGCGTTCTGCCGATGATCACCTCCTGTTCACCGGGCTGGATCAAGTACTGCGAGCATTACTTCCCGGATATGACGGAGAACCTGTCCACCTGTAAGTCTCCTCAGCAGATGTTCGGCGCTACTTTGAAGACCTACTATGCACAGAAGATGGGCATTGATCCCAAGAAGATCGTAAGCGTATCCGTAATGCCTTGTACAGCTAAGAAGTTCGAGATTGGCCGTGACAACCAGAGCGCAGCAGGCGTTCCTGATGTAGATATCTCCCTGACCACCAGAGAGCTGGCCAGAATGATCAAGCGCGCGGGCCTGAGATTCAACGAGCTTCCCGATGAGAAGTTTGACGATCCGTTAGGCGAAGGCACAGGCGCAGCCGTAATCTTCGGCGCAACCGGCGGCGTTATGGAAGCTGCTCTTAGAACCGCTGTTGAGACCCTGACCGGCGAAGAGCTGAAAGAGCTTGATTTCGTGGATGTCAGAGGCGTTGCAGGCGTGAAGGAGGCTACCTATAATGTAGCGGGCATGGATGTTAAGGTTGCCGTTGCATCCGGCCTGGGTAATGCAAGAGCGCTGCTGAACAAGGTGAAAGCCGGTGAGGCGAACTATCACTTCATCGAGATCATGGGATGCCCCGGCGGCTGTGTAAACGGCGGCGGACAGCCTCATGTAGCAGCAAGCTTTAAGAACGCGAACGATGTAAGAGAGATTCGTGCAAAGGTTCTGTACGATTATGATAAGGCCAACCCGATCAGAAAGTCTCATGAGAATCCTTCCATCAAGAAGGTTTACGAGGAGTTCTTCGGCGAACCCGGA
>CAJTTU010000043.1 GCA_910579325.1 uncultured Lachnospiraceae bacterium
CATTGAGTTGGCGATATGTCAATGAAAGTATGCATAACTATTGACAAGTTGGCGTTACGTATATATAATCAAATGTAAGTTGGCGATACGCTTATGAGAAGGTGAAAAAATGTACGTGAATTTATTAAGACAAAAAGCATATCACCGCCTTACGGATGATGATATGGGAAAAATCATTGGCGTCAGCAGAAATACATATAATCAAAAGCTGCGAAACGGGAGATTCTGGCCGAATGAATGCAAGGCGTTTTGTATGTATTTTAATAAACCTTTTGATTATCTGTTTGCAACAGAGGGGGAAACGGTTTCCGAAACAGGCTGCAAAGCGTAGGAGCGTAACGGGAAAGAAAGTCAGCGAATTGACTATTGACAGGTTGGCGATACGCGTATATAATTAAATGGCGTAATATAAAAGAAAATCCGATTTCAGATGATTGGTTCGGATGATGATCTGCAAGAAAGGCAAGGTGATTGATTATGATGAACAGGATCTTATTCAAAGCGTTGGCCGAAGTTTTAGCGGTTTTGGTTTCGGCAACGGGTGCGACAGGCCTGGCCGCGTCCACGGCAGGTGACGCTGCTGCGGGGAGTGAAAGCGCCTATGTGGCGGAGACATCTGCCGCCGAAACCGAAGCGCCCGATGACAAACTGTCTGTCACTGCCGGCACAGACACTGCTTCCGCTAAGAAGGGCAATGGAACAGGCACGGCTTCTGATAAGACAAACAATATGACAGGAACCGGCAGCAATGCAAATACCGGCAACATGGCGGGCACTGCAGCTGCCCTGGCTTCCGCTAAGACAGGCAATGGAACAGGTACTGCTTCTGATAAAACTAACAATATGACAGAAACCGGCAGCAATACGAACGCCGGTAACACGGCGGATACCGGCAGCAATGCAGCCGCGGAGAAAGCGGCGGCCGAACAGCGTGCGGCAGAGCAGAAAGCGGCAGCGGAACGCGCGGCGGCAGAGCAGAAAGCAGCTGAGCAGCGTGCGGCGGAAGAGAAAGCAGCGGCAGAGAAAGCGGCGGCTGAAAAGGCGGCAGCAGAGAAAGCAGCAGCTGAACAGGCAGCGAGGGAAGAAGCTGAAAGACTTGCGGCAGAACAGGCGGCAGCAGAAAAGGCAGCGGCAGAGCAGGCGGCAAAAGAGGAGGCTGACAGGCTTGCAGCTGAGCAGGCACAGGCGGCAGACAGAGACAGGTACAGTTGCACAGTCCAGAGTGAAGAGGCTACGCTTGTATTTGGCGGCGAGCAAGAGAAAGTGGCTCATTACCATTGCAACTGTGGTTATTCTTCTACTGATTATGAAGAATTCACAAGGAAGCATATGTACCAGCATGTTCTCAACGGCGACAGAAACAGCTACTGCACAACCTACGAATAAATAAGAAACAGAAACAACATAAGGGCGGCAGCAGGGACAAGGATGTTCCTGCTGTCCTGTTTTATATGGGTTTGTCAAGTTAGAATTTTATTTCGGGCCCGTTGTGCCCGTTGCCCATGGGTTAAAACGAATCGACATCATTTGCCGTTTCTTTCGCATCCTTCTCCCCTTCCGGCCCATAATTAGATATCGTCACCGTCTGATATGGAATTTCAATACCATTCTGATTAAACTCTCTGACCAGCGCGATTCGGATATCGCTGCAGGCCTTGAAGCTGTCGTTCAGGTTGTTTGTCCATATAATCGTCTTTAAAATAACGCCGTTTTGCGTATAGCCGCTTGCGGTGACGGAATTTTCTTCCGTATTCAGTGTCAGCTCATGCCCCACGCAGATTTTGCGCATAATGGCAAGGGCTTTTTCCAGGTCGGCGCCGTAGCCAATCTCTATTTCCACATAATTTCCGATATTTTCCGTAAAATTGGTGTTGATAATCACTGACGAATCCATAACGGAATTAGGTACGATGCAGGTTTCTCCGTTGTATTGATAAATAAGCGTATGACGGAGGGTGACGTCTTTGACAAGCCCTTCGGCGATTACGGTTCCGCCCTGGATTACACGGATTTTTTCGTCCACATTATATGGTTTGGACACGGACAGGGAAATGCCGCTGATTACATTGCCCAGCGCCTGCTGCGCGGCAAAGGTGGCGATGGCAAGAATCAGGGAGCCGCTCTGCAGCAAGGCCTTGCTGATATCCCTGGTGATTTCAAACTGCTGCGACAGGCTGTAGAAGGCGATAATGTCAATGATTACAGTGACCGCGTATTTTGAAAAGCGAAGGTGAACCGCTTTTGTCTTCTGCGTTAAAAATTTAAATATCAGGCTGATTACATAGTTGGATATTATAATGATGGCAACAAAAATGCCGATTTTGGCTAATATACTCATTGGGCCTCCCCGGACGCTAAAGTGATAATATGATTTTAACACCATATGTTCGGAGATTTCAAGTACCTGATGTGAATTAAATCCGCCCCTGAGACTGCCGGATGGCACTGCTTTGAATAAAATAAAGAAAAAGGGGCTGCCGTTTTCCCTGGACGGGAGCTGGCAGCCCCATAGGCTATCATTAATTTACAGCCCGCATCCGGTCCTGCATTCTTTGTCGAACCGGTCGTGGGTCACGCTGTCATAGAACCGGTAGCCGCCGGCGAAATTACGGCAGTCGAATCCGTTCTGCGCAAGAATCCGGCAGGCCAGATAGCTGCGAAGCCCGGACTGGCACATCACATAAACGGTTTTTTCTCTGTCGAGTTCCCCCAGTCGTTCCCGCAGATCGTCCACGGGAATATGGGTTTCGAACCCTTCCGCATGGCCGTTTCCATACTCTCCGTCGGTGCGCACATCCAGCAGGGTGACGCTGCCGTCTTTTGGCAGGGCCTCCAGATCTTCATAATAGAACTGGCCTACCTTTCCGGTAATCAGGTTTTCCGCGATAAATCCTGCCATATTTACAGGGTCCTTGGCCGAGGAATAGGGCGGCGCGTATGCCAGGTCAAGATTCTTTAACGCTGTTACCTTCATGCCGGCCTGCATGGCGGTGGCAATCACGTCGATTCGTTTGTCTACTCCGTCAAAACCCACAATCTGCGCGCCGAGAATCCGTTCCGTTTCTTTTTCAAACAGCAGCTTCATCGTCATAACCTTTGCGCCGGGATAGTAGGAGGCGTGGGAGGCCGGGGAGAGAATGACTTTGTCATAGGCCAGCCCCAGCTCTTTTGCCGTCCGCTCGTTCAATCCGGTAAAGGCCGCCGTCATATCAAAGATTTTCAGTACCGACGAACCGGAAGCGCCCTGATAACTGCTGTCCAGGCCTGCGATGTGGTCTGCGGCGATTCTGCCCTGCTTATTGGCAGGTCCGGCCAGAGCGATAACCGCCTTTTGCCCGGTTACGGTGTTGGTGATGGATACGGCGTCGCCTGTGGCATAGATATCTTCGTTGGAAGTCTGCATATGTTCATTGACCAGAATACTTCCCTTTACGCCAAGCTCAAGACCCGCTTTCGCCGCCAGACCCGACTCTGGCGCTACGCCGATGGCAAGAACGGCGATTTCTCCTGTGACAGGGCTGTCGTTTTCCAAAAGGACGGAAATGCCCCCGGCCGTCTCTTCAAAACCGGTCACATTCTTTTCCAGCAGCAGCCGAACCCCTTTTTCACGCATATGGGCATGGAGGAAGCTGGCGATATCGTAGTCTACCGGCGGCAGGATATGGTTACTGCGCTGAATCAGGCTGACTTGAAGACCCATTTCCCGCAGATTTTCCGCCGTCTCCACGCCGATAAAGCCGCCGCCTACCACCACGGCCGATTTCAGCTTGCCGTTTTCCACGGCCTCCCGGATGCGGAAGGTATCCTCCACGGTCCGCAGGGTATAAATCCGTTTGCTGTCAATGCCCGGCAGCTTGGGTCTGACAGGCTGGGCGCCCGGAGACAGGATTAATTTATCATAGCTTTCCTCAAAGGTTTCACCGGAGTCCAGATTTTTTACGGTCACTGTTTTTTTGTCCGGATGAATTTCCGTCGCCTCATGATGTACGTTAACGCGGATGCGGAAACGGTTCCAGAACCCTTCCGGCGACTGCAGAGTCAGTTCCTTTTTATTTTGGATGACGCCGCCCACATAATAGGGCAGGCCGCAGTTGGCATAGGAAATGTATCCGGAACGCTCGAAAATGGTGATTTCCGCCTTTTCATCCAGTCTGCGCAGCCTTGCCGCCGCAGTGGCGCCGCCCGCCACACCGCCGATTATTACTACCTTCATTTACATGCACCGCCTTTCTGTAAACTGCTTTCTATAAAAATGGATTTGATAACAATATGGATATAGTTTACCAGAAATTACGGAGATTGACAGTGACTAAGTCTCATTGCTGAAAGAACTCTGAAAAAATATTTTTTTGTTGGGATATTCTTTTAAATGTTTTCTTCAAAAATATTGATTTATGCGCATAATGGGCGTATAATGTAGTATCGGAGAGGGTACGATGTGAATACAAAAGACCTTATCAAGTTATTGGAAAGCAACGGCTGGACATTCAAACGGCATGGCTCGGATCATGATGTTTATATAAAAGGCGCGGGCTGAAATAAGCCTGTAGAAATCAGGGGGTGTTTTCCGTGAAAAATTCTTATCCGATTATTTTAATGTCAGATAAAGTTGGCTATGTAGTGTATGTTCCTGATTTTGATATTAACACTGAGGGAGATACGTTAACAGACGCGATTGAAATGGCCAGGGACGCGATAGGGGTTGTGGGTATTGATATGGAAGATGACGGAGAAATTCTGCCGGAGCCGACGGCAATTTCAGAGGTCAAGGCTGATTCGGCAGCGGATATTGTGACGCTTGTGGATGTGGATTTCGGAGAGTACCGCAGAAAAAATGACATGAGAGCAGTCAAGAAAAACTGTACCATACCGTCATGGCTGAATGTCGAAGCTGAAAAAGCAGGGGTGAATTTTTCTGCAATATTGACAGCGGCGCTTAAAAATGAATTGAACATTCAAAACCGGTAGATATACCCATGAACTAAATGGTATGCCGGAATATTCACGCTGTTTTCAGGGAAACAGCAAATCATTTGGCAAACGCCTGTTCCTGGCGGGGATAAGTATGCTTGTGAGTATGAATGCGGAATCCTGGTGGGGAATTCATTATTAAATATAGGATGAATTTACATGACCGGATTGGGTGATCACAAAAGGGCGGCAGGGTTTAATCGAAATGAGTCCTGCCGCCTGTTTGCTTTTCAGGAGAGCGGCTGTTCTGTCGGTTCATACCGACTTTAGCCGCTTATCGGTTATAAAACCCTTCAATCGCCCGGGCGAAAAATTCGGCGGCGCCTTCTCCGTATTTTTCGTCTAAATTTAATTTGAAGGGCTCGTCCCGGTAGCTGCGGGCAATGGCAAGCATCATGCCCTGTTCTTCTTTGATCTGGCAGAACTGCTTCATGACGAAACCGTATTCGCCCACCAGCTGTCTAACCGCAAAGGAATCTAAGGGGCAGTCACGCTTTTCGTTCATTTTTTCCAGAATTGCTTCGATCCTGCGGTTGTAGCTGTCCGCCACCTCCTTGCAGACCGGATTGTTCGCGGCGGAGAGAAACCGGTCTTTGCCGCCGTACCATTCCGCCACCTTGGCATAATTTTTCTGCATCTTTTCGGAGGATACCACCTCCGTGTAATGTTTTTTCCATTCCTCCACGCTTCCAAATTCCTGAACGGACAGCTTTACCATCTCCGCAGGCATATGGCTTAACATGGTCTGAAACAGTTCTCCGATTTCTTCCTGGCTGAAAATTGCGAAATCCATTTGTTTGTCTCCTTTCAGAATGTCGTCGATGCCGGCGATCAGGCGCTCTAAGCGCTCCTTTTTCGCCGTCAGCATTTTCTTCTGCATCTTAAGAATCTGGTTCCTGTCAAGAGCGGGATTTTCCATAACGGCCTTGATTTCTTTTAAGGGAATATCAAACTCACGGAAGAACAGAATCTGCTGTAATGTCTCCAGGGCTTTATCGTCATAAAGCCGGTATCCCGCCTCACTTTTTTTCGTCGGGGCAAACAGCCCGATCTCATCATAGTAGTGAAGGGTGCGCGCGCTGATACCTGTCAGCTTTGATAATTCTTTTACTGTCATCATGTTTATGGGCCTCCCTGTTCTTGACTTATGTACTCCCGAAATTCAGTGAAATCAGACACCGCAAGATTCCGGGAGTACATCGATAAGGATACTATAATCTATGACGTTCCGTTAAGGTCAACAGGTTTTTGAAAAAGTTTTCGCAGCAGATTTCGGCTTAAGCGATCTGGAAGCTCTCGGAGACTTTTCGGTTAGGCGTCCGCCTTTTTCCAGCGTTTTAGCGTAGGGAACCATTCCAGCATGATTTTTCGTGCCTGGTCTTCGTCCATATCCGGGTTGGCGGCCGCCATGTTGGGGACGCAGATTTCAATCATTTCTTCCATGGCGCCCGGAAAGGTAAACGCGCCGTTCTGAAAACAGTAATGGCAGTAGTCCTCATTTTTGCTGCCGTCGGCATTGGTTCCGTACAGTTCGTCGGTATCTCCCATGGGCATACCGCAGCACTGGCAAAATCTCTGATTCATCTCGTTCATTTTATTACCTCCGTTTTAAGTTCCGCAACGCCCCTCCCAAGCCCCCCCGGATCCGGGAGAATTCCTGCCGCGGATGCGTCAGTAAATCCTTCCGGGGCTTTGCTGCAAGCACTTAGGGTTTGTTGCTGCTTTCATCAATTATTTGAAAACCACCTTCGGGTTTGTGTATAGCCGCTATGCCATGAATATAGCACCTATACCCTGACACCATATGTCAGTATTTATTTTTTTCATAGATTAATTTTGCCTGTTCCGCCATGTTTTTTTTCAGAACGGCGGGAGAAAGGATTTCTACCTGGGTTCCGAAGGACAGCAGAAACCCTGTCAGCCATTCGTCCGCCGGCATTTTCGCGGAGGCAATCAAATCGCCGTTTTTCTGCTGCCGTATCTGGGTTTTGTCAAACTCGTCGTAAACCCGGTATGCCATTTCTTGCGGAAAACGAAGGGTGATCTGACAGTACTGTTCCTCGGAAATGCCTTCCGGTTCCGGAAACTCACGGCGCTGAAAGGTCTCGTTTAAGACTTCCAGCTCTAAAATACGGCTTAACTTGAACACCCGCCAGTCCTGCTTCACGGTGCAGAAGGCTTTCAGATACCATGCCGTCGCTTTGTAAACAAGCCTGTATGGCTGTACGATTCTCTCGCTGACCATTTTGCAGGAGCCGGCATAACGGATTTTGACGGCCCGGCAGCGGATGACGGCAGATTTCAGCAACTCAAATTTCTCATTGTCGGTTCCCTCATTTCCCCATCGGGAAAAATCTACTTCCAGCCAGTTGTCCGAACTGAGTTGAAACACGGCGGAAAGCTTTTCGAGAATCTGGCTGCCGCCGACATTTCCCAGGGTACTGATACTCTGTAAAGCCGTGAGGATTTCCCGTTTTTCCTCCTCTGACAATACGGCGTTATCCAAGACAAAGCCGTTCATTAAACGGATGCCGCCGTTTCTGCCCGTTTCCGTATAGACGGGAATGCCCGCCCCGCTTAAGGCGTCGATATCCCTGTAGATCGTTCTCACCGATACTTCAAATTTTTCTGCCAGCTCCGGGGCGGTAGCCTGCCCTTTGTCAAGCAGGTAATAGATTATTTTAAACAGTCTGCTTTCCTGCATCTCGATATTCTCCCGTATGTAATGACGATTGTCCTTTGAAATATATTATACATATCCTGACGTCTTTTGTCAGGGTTTATTTTCCCGCAAAAAGCCTCTGGCCGGGATTCTGATTTATATCATCGGAAAAAGCGAGTTTACCTGAAATTTAATAGTGCAAAAAGCAGGTTTGATATGGTACAATGGGTGTGCCGTATCAAAGCAAACCAAAAAAGGGAAAGGCTGGGAGGAAATGGAATATATGGAAGCTGCCATAGTCTCCGCTCAGGAGGCTCTGGCTCAGGATATTTACAGTATGGTTATCGTCACGAAGCAGATCGCAAAAGAGGCGAAGCCGGGGCAGTTTATCTCCGTTTACAGCCGGGACGGCGCATCCTTGCTGCCCCGCCCCATCAGCATCTGTGAGGTTGACGGAAACCGGTTGCGAATCGTCTACCGGGTGGTGGGAAAAGGGACAAAAGAATTTTCCGGTTACCGGCCGGGGGAACGGGTGCGGATTATGGGGCCTCTGGGCAATGGATTTCCCCTGGAGGCCTCGGAAGGGAAGACGGCCTTAATCGTAGGCGGCGGCATCGGGATTTTCCCGCTTTTGGAATTGGCGAAACAGCTGAAAGGCAGGAAAGAGATCGTGCTGGGCTACCGGGATCAGGTGTTTATGAAGGAAGCCTTTGAGGCTTGCGGTCCGGTGGCCGTGGCTACCGAGGACGGCAGCCAGGGGACAAAAGGAAATGTACTGGATGCTATCAGGGAGAATGGGATCAGGGCGGACGTGATTTATGCCTGCGGGCCTGCGCCTATGTTGAAGGGGATTCAGAGCTTTGCGGCAGAGCAGAATCTGGAAGCGTGGATTTCTCTGGAAGAGCGGATGGCCTGCGGCATCGGCGCCTGTCTGGCCTGCGTCTGCAAGTCGAAAGAGGTGGACGCCCATACCAATGTACATAATAAACGGGTCTGTAAGGACGGCCCGGTATTTCGCGCGGAGGAAGTGGAGCTGTAGATGGGCGGAGAAATCAATGTGAATATGAATAAAATAGAAAACGTGAAAGTGAATGAAGCCGCAAAAACAAATGCAAAAGCGAATGCAAAAACAAATGCAGGTGTAAAGATAATGTCAAGTGCAGCAGAAAATACAAGCGAAAAAAAGACAGCAAATTCAACAATGGACATAATGGTAAATTCAATAATAAACACAACAGTGAATTTGGCCGGCGTGGAACTGAAAAACCCGGTGATGACAGCTTCCGGCACCTTCGGCTCCGGCCAGGAGTACGGGGAGCTGATCGACCTGAACCGTCTGGGGGCGGTGGTGACCAAGGGCGTGGCCAATGTTCCCTGGCCCGGGAATCCGACGCCCAGAATCGCCGAAACCCATGGAGGCATGCTGAACGCCATCGGCCTGCAGAATCCGGGCATCGACCTGTTCTGCAAACGGGATATCCCGTTCCTGCGGCAGTTTGACACGAAAATCATTGTGAACGTCTGCGGCAAAACCACGGAGGATTATCTGGAGGTGGTGGAGCGGTTGGGAGATGAGCCGGTGGATTTGCTGGAGATTAATATCTCCTGTCCCAATGTGAAGGAGGGCGGCATTGCCTTCGGTCAGGACCCGAAAGCGGTGGAAGCGATTACGAAAGCGGTAAAGGCGAAGGCGAAACAGCCGGTTATTATGAAGCTGAGTCCCAATGTAACCGATATCACGGTGATGGCGAAAGCGGCGCAAAACGGCGGCGCCGATGTGATTTCTCTGATTAATACGCTGACAGGCATGAAGATCGATGTCCATAAGCGGAAATTTGCCCTGGCGAACCGAACCGGCGGCCTGTCCGGCCCGGCCATTAAGCCGGTGGCCCTGCGGATGGTATACCAGGCGGCCCATGCGGTCAGCTGTCCGGTTATCGGCATGGGGGGAATCGCCTGCTGGGAGGATGCCGTGGAATTTATCCTGGCAGGAGCCTCGGCGGTGTCCGTGGGAACGGCTAATTTTTATAATCCCAACGCTGCGGTGGAGATTGCGGAGGGAATCGAGAATTATATGCGGCAGTATGGCATTTCGGATATCCGGGAACTGGTGGGAGCCGTGGAATAGAAGATGTGTTTTTCATATCATGGGAAAGCTTTATGAACTTTCCCATGATACCCAAACTTTTCGCAGTGACGTATAAGCTATGTTCTGAGGGTACACATTATCCGGCGGTGTTTGGCCAGACATGAACCAGACATTACACTAACGCCGGTATTTCAGATACATCAAACCAAACCTTACAATAATCCCGGTATACAGGATGAGCGCCGGTACAAAAAACGTCATCTCCAGGAAATGGCCGCTGCAGAGATTGATGAAAAAGCCCGGCAGCAATACGCAGCCCAGGATCACATATAAAGGAAGGAGCCTGCCCCTTTGCACCCGGTTCAGCATCTGTATTTTCGAGTAGTCGTCGCAGAAGATTTCTTCAGCGCTCCCTGCTTCGGCGGCAGGTTTCCTAAAGTAGCTGTACCCGAAAAAATCCTGCATATATTCCCATCCGCAGTCCCGGAACATCTGCACATATTCCTCCTTGTGGTCAAGCCCCTCCTGGTTATAGTCGAGCTGGTAGATCACGTCCTCCGGCGTACACTTTTCAAAGTGGTAGACTCCCAGTCCCGTCACCCGCACGAATTTCCAGCCGGATTTATGCATTTCCCTCAGGTAGTCCTGTTCCTTTTCATGTTCAAATATCGTATAAAATTTAAATGTCTTTTTGGTTTCCATCCTGCATTTCCTCCTGGGAGATTTTGTATAAGCGCTCGATTCGTTTCAGCTCTATCTGCAATACTTCCCGTCCCAAATCTGTGATCTCATAAATTTTCCGTTTTTCTTCTTCCCTGATAAAACGGATCAGTCCGTCCTTTTCCATTTTCGACAGGCTGCCGTACATGGTGCCGGGCGCAAGCCGAATGGCTCCGCCGGTCAGCCGTTCCACCTTCCGGACAATTCCGTAACCGTGATTGGGGCTTCTTAAACACAGTAATATATAGAAAGCGGTTTCGGTCATCGGAATATACACTCTTTTGATATGTGAGTTCAAACAGTCACCTCCCTGGCTGACATAGATTTGATTGCGATACATCGCGTTGCTATGTATCTGGGTATAATATATCGTATTGCGATGTATTTGTCAAGAGGAGTATGTAAAACAGCAATTCCCCTTTCAGATCCGAAAAGGGAATTGCAAAACAGTAAGCTGCTGAAGAACACCCGCTAATGATTACGAAGTATCCGGTAAACTATGCCTGTGCCTGAAGATCTGTTTTGTAGTGACACATTTTGTTTGATTTTCTATGCAATGCACATTAGGGTCTAAAGAACAGACCCTGAGTGTTCGCAGCGATGGCAGGAGAGTTGCGGAACGATATAGGAGATTTCAGGAAATGCTTTCGGTTTGAACCTTCAATGTATTTTCAATACGGGAGACAAACGCCGGGCAAGCTGCAGGGCAAGCGCAAGCTTGATGAGATCAGGAATGATAAACGGTATTACGCACCAGCCAAGAACCATTACAAGGCCGGCGGCTTCATTTGTCTTTGCGTAGACAAACATAAACCATATGGTTCCGAAGGCGTAAAGCAGGGTGAGGCCGATCACCATAGCGAGGATTTCCACCCACAGCTTTTTTCCCAAAAGCCCGACAATCAGCCAGTAGGTTAATCCCATAAAAATAAAACCGACGATGTACCCTCCTGTGTTTCCAAGAAGAATACCGATTCCGGAAGTAAACTGGGCAAATACCGGGAGACCCACTGCGCCAAGGAATATATATGTAAGGATGGTGATCGTACCACGTTTTCCGCCCAGTGCCGACAGCACGAAAAACACGGCGAATGTCTGCATGGTAAAAGGCACGGCGGCCGGTATGCTGATCCAGGAGCATATCGCAATGAAAACCGCTCCCAGGGCCATATAAGCCAGATCGATTGTTCTGAAATTTTTCTGCGTTTCTTTTTTGTCATTCATAGAAAACCTCCGTACGCCTGCCGGGCGTAAGCCATTGGCAGCAGGCGTGAATTTTTATAGATTCGTCCGTTTTGAACAGCTGTTTCGTTGCATGATAGCATAAAAACGCTCTATTGTCAACCGAATATAAAAACAGGTTTACAATAGCCTGCGGAGGTAAATGACAAATAAAGGAGTTTTTTCGGGAAAATTACACTTTTCTTATAAAGAGTCAAGTGCTATAATATTACCGTAAAATACAGAGAAATAAAACAATAGGATTTCGGGAAACGGAACCTGAGCAGGCCGGTATATCAGGCGATAAAAATTTGACAGGAGGTTTTTGAATTATGGCATCATTGACAATCAGCCCCGAGGAAGAAAAAAGGGTAAAAGGGCTTGGATTTTTAAGCAACAAGGGCACGGATAATTTTTCCGGCCGTATTATCACGGTAAACGGCAAGATTACGGCGGCACAGCAGCGCTGCATCGCGGAGGCGGCGGAGAAATTCGGAAACGGGCAGATTACCTTTACCACCCGTATGACCATCGAGGTACAGGGGATTCCTTTTGAGAATATCGAGCCGTTCCGGGAATATATCGCGAAAGAAGGGCTTGTGACCGGCGGAACCGGCGCCTTGGTGCGTCCGGTGGTGGCCTGTAAGGGAACGACCTGCCAGTACGGCCTGTTAGATTCCTTTGGCCTGGCGGAGGAAATCCATCACAGATTTTATGAGGGCTACCGCACCGTCAAGCTGCCTCACAAGTTTAAAATTGCCGTGGGCGGATGTCCGAATAACTGTGTAAAGCCCGACCTGAACGACGTGGGCATTATCGGCCAGCGGATTCCCAGCCTGGACGCGGAAAGCTGCAAGGGCTGCAAAAAATGCGGGGTGGAGAAAAACTGTCCCATGGGCGCCGCGAAGATGACGGACGGCGTTGTGGAGATCGACCAAACCCTCTGCAACAACTGCGGACGATGTGTCAGCGCCTGTCATTTCGACGCACTGAAAGACAGTACATACGGCTATAAGATTTATATCGGCGGCCGCTGGGGCAAGAAGACCGCTATGGGAAAAACCCTTGGCAAGGTGTTTACGGATAAAGAGGAGGCGCTGAACGTGATCGAGAAAGCCATCCTGCTGTTCAAGGACCAGGGCAAGGCCGGGGAGCGTTTTGCGGATACCATTAACCGGCTGGGCTTTGAGAATGTGGAGAAGCAGCTGATGGATGATGAATTGCTGGGACGGAAGAAGGAGATTGTGGAGGCGTAAGCCGAAACTGTGTTGTCCGGGCGTTGTTTTTGTAAAAAGCAAATGAAAGCACTGTTCGGAATTACATGCCTCAAGGCTGCCATCGGCGAGGATTTATCGCTGAAGTCAGAGTAATGCTGAAAAAGGCGCTGCGAAACAGATGAGAAATCACCTGTGGGGTAGCGCCTTTTTGTGTGTTATCGCAATAGTTCAATGTGGTCTTTATGCTTTTGGCGGATACTATTATATTTGCTTTACACTTTCGCATGCACTGAAAGCAGGACGCATATATTCGATCGCGCCTTTGCCAAGCTTGTAACTGCGCGCGACAGAAACCCAGTTTTCTCCTACCGTGTGTAGGATATGCCCAGCGGCTTGTCTGGCCTCGGGCTCGGAGATGCCATAATAACCGGCGGTTTTAATGGCAAGGGGAACGGAGATACTGTTATCGGTTTCCGTGACATTAAGCGACAGTTCATTTCCGTATGGTATGGGATTGACATCATAAAGCGGAGAAAGTCTCCAGCCGCCGGGTGTCAGGATGAAACCATGATTCCTCAGATGGTCGTCCGTATTGGAAACCGCCATAAAAAAATGAGCATAAGAATAACGCCGCCAACTATAGAATGCCCATAGCGGCGGCGTCCTGAAAATTTGGTCAAGCCCCGAACAGCCGGACGGCTTTTTCCATATTCTCCGTCACCTTCACCTGGAACGGACAGCGCTCCTCGCAGGCTCCGCATCCGACACAGTCGTCGGCTTTGTGGGGCAGGCCGGCATAGTGCTCCCGCACTGTTTCCGGGATTTCGCCCTGGGCGATGGCCAGGTTCAGGAACTTGGTGACGGTGGCCACGTCGATGCCCTCCGGGCAGGGGGCGCAATGGCCGCAGTACATGCAGTGGCCTACCCAGCTGATTTTGGGGAATGCGGCCAGTGCCGGCGCGTAGTCTTTTTCCTCGTCGGAAGCCTTTTCATAGGCCAGGCTGGCTTTCAGGTCTTCCAGGGTTCTTGCGCCGGACATGACGGAAGCCACGGCCGGCCGGGTCAGGGCGTAGTTCAGGCACTGAAAGGCGTTCAGCGCTTTTTTGGCCAGGGAGAGCCCGGCATCTAACAGGTCGCCTCCGCCGAAGGCCTTCATGACCGTGATGGCCACGCCCCTCCGTTGGCATTCCTCATAAAGGGTCTGCCGTTCCGGGTCCATATTGGTCAGCGCCTTCTCATAATTTTTTTCATTCCACAGTTCTTCCACATCCTCGCTGGCCGGCATCAGGTCATAGCAGGGATTGATGCTGAACATCAGCACGTCGATTTTGCCGCTTTTCACGGCTGCCATGGCTGCCTGGGGATTGTGGCTGGACATGCCGATGGATCTTATGGCGCCTTTTTCTTTCAGTTCCATGGCATATTTCATTACGGGGCCGTTCTCCACGGTATGCCAGTCCTCTATGGAGTCCACGTAATGGACTATGCCGATTTCCAGATGGTCTGTCTCCAGACGGTTCAGCTGATCCTCGAAGCTTTCCTTCACCTCTTTGATCTCACGGGTTTTCTTATACTGTCCATCCTTCCACACCGCGCCCAGATGACCCTGGAGCACGAATTTTTCCCGTCTGCCCCGCAGCGCCTGTCCCAGGGCTGAGCGCATCTCGGGATTTGGCGAGTACAGGTCGATGCAGTTGGCTCCTTCCTGTTCCATCAGGTCGATGAAAGCGTTTACCTCTTCCCGGGATTTGTCGATCAATCCTTCGCAGCCCATGCCGATTTCTCCGACCCGGATACCGGTGGAGCCAAGTTCGCGATATTGCATAGCGGTTCCTCCTGATTTTATATTTTAATTGGATATTCTGCGGTTGAAGTGTCTGTGAAGGCACTGTTCCCTGGCTTCGGTTTCCCTATTAATCCCAGGTCAGAACTCCCGTTTTCATGGCTTCGTCATAGCGGGAAATCTTATAGTCCAGCTGCTTCATCGTATCCTGAATCACTTTTAATTGACCGGCCAGCTGTTCCCGCTGGTCAACAAGAAGCTGCCGCCTTTGGGGAATGGTTTCGTCTCCTTCAAGCTGTAAGCGGACATACTCTGCCAGTACCTCCACGGCCAGTCCGGCGCTGCGCATACATTTTACCAGTTCTACCCAGCCGCAGTCATCTTCCGTGTAGTCCCGCACGCCGCTTTTGTTCCGGTGCACCGGCGGGATAGCGCCTACCTTTTCATAATACCGGAGGGTGTCCTGGGAAAGGCCGTATTTCTGGCTTACCTCTGAAATTGTCATATGTATCACCTCAATTCTGTGCTGAATGTAAAGGTTGTTTCGGATAGTGTACTATATGGAGTGTACTCCAGGTCAAGAAGAAATTAAAATTTAAAGACAGAGAACGTTAAAGAAACCGCCAATCAAAAAAAACTGCCATAATTTCTCTTGTGATGGAAAGTTTGCTTGACATTCGAAAAGCATTATTATATAATGGTCATATGGAAAGTATACTTTACATAAAGCGACGATTGCATATGCTGCGCGGAACGGAGGAAGCATTTGAAAAACAGGCTGGAAGAACTGAGAAAGCAAAAAAATATCAGACAGGAAGAACTGGCGGCGGCTTTGCAGGTGTCCAGGCAGACCATCGGTTCTCTGGAAAACGGCAGGTATAATCCGTCGATCATACTGGCATTTAAGATTGCCAGATATTTTGGCATGTCTATCGAGGAAATTTTTATTTATGAAGAGGAAGCTTGAAAGCGGGCTTTTGTGAAAACGGCGGTGGATTGAAATGCGGAACAATAAGGAGGAAGCTATGAAGAAATCGATGTTATACACGGGAATGGCCTACTGTATAATCGGCCTGAGCTGCTTTATGGCGGCGGTGCTTACGGAAACCTGGTTTGACGGGATGTTCTGGGGATTATTCGGCGCCCTGACCTGTCCCGGGCTGCTGATGCTGTGGAAGTATTTTCACTGGACCAGGCCGGAAAACAGGGAGGAGTATGCCAGGCGGCTGGACGAGGAACGGATTGAGATGCATGACGAGCGGAAGGTGATGCTGCGGGACAAAAGCGGCAGGATTGCCTATCTGATTATGCTGGGCGTTTACTGTGTGCTGATGCTGGCGTTTTCGATCTGTTCCATGGGCGGCTGGTTTATGCCCTTTGCCCGTTATGCGGTGTTCGGACTGGGGATTTTGCTGGTATTCCAGTGGTTTTGCGGGATTGCGGCGTATGGATGGATCAGCAAAAGACTGTAGTGAAAACTGCTGTTTCTTTTACGGAAAAATTTGACGGCCTGTTTAAAAAATGGTTGCCAGTACCCGGGCTTTCTATTAAGATATAGCTATGGCAATCAGTGCCGGAGTCCCGAGACGCTTGCTTTTGCGGCCGAGAGATTCCGATCGTGCAGGAAACAGATCAGGAGGACAAACAGAATGCTGGAATACAGATATGACACACAGCTGCTAATCGAAGGAGAGGATCTGGACGAGGATGTGATCAGCGAATATTTTACGGAGCATTTCCAGGGAGACTGCCTGCTGGCGGTAGGAGACGAGGATTTGATCAAAATTCATTATCATACCAACGAGCCGTGGAAGGTGCTGGAATACTGTGCTTCTCTAGGTGAGATTTATGATATCGTGGTAGAGGATATGGACAGGCAGGCCAGGGGGCTTAAGGGCTGAGAGGTATGACGGCAGTGCGAAAAGCGGAGCCAGGGGAGAAGGGATATGATTGCCTCTGACTCCGGTTTTTGTGTTTCTTGTTTAGATAAGAGTATGAAAAAAGGAAGGGGAGCGTATATGGAACGGAAAAAGGGTTCGGGAGGCCGGAAGAAATGGGTGTCCGGCGATAGTAAAGGCGTGGAGAAGCGAGGGGACGGGCTGGGACTTGGCGGTCCTGTGGGCAGCGGCAGTCCGGGCGGATCAGCAGGGGGCTTCGGCGGAAAGTCGGGCAGTCCGGATCCGATTCACGGAAGCGGCGGCCGGGGCGGCATTACCAGAGGAAAAGCGGCGGGGCTTTCAGGGCTGTTAATTGCCGTGGTGGTGTTTCTGATGAATCAGGGCGGCGGACTGCTTGGCGGTCTGTCAGGCATGACCGGAACCGGAGGACAGGGCGGAAACCAGAGCGTCCAGGTGGCAGGACAGGAAAACGGCGGCAACAGCGGCGTGCTGGATGACCAGGTGTCCGGGGAGGCCAGAGCCAAGCGGACGGTGATCAGGGGCGGCAGCCAGGATACCGTTACGGTTATGGTTTATATGTGCGGAACGGATCTGGAATCCAGGAGCGGTATGGGTACGGCGGATCTGAATGAGATGACAGCGGCGAAAATCGGCGGCCGGGTCAATGTGATTGTCTATACCGGCGGCTGTTCCAGGTGGCAGAATCCAAGCGTCAGCAACAGGGTGAACCAGATTTACCAGGTGAAAGACGGCGGTCTGGTCTGCCTGAAAGAAGACGCAGGAGACAAATCTATGACCGATCCCGGGACGCTGACGGAATTTATCCGCTGGTGCGGCGAGAACTATCCGGCCAACCGGAACGAACTGATTTTCTGGGATCACGGCGGCGGCTCCGTCAGCGGCTATGGTTATGACGAGAAATACCCGAAATCTGGTTCCATGACGCTGGCAGGCATTAAACAGGCTCTTTCGGAGTCCGGTATGACCTTTGATTTTATCGGCTTTGACGCCTGTCTGATGGCGACGCTGGAAAATGCCCTGATGCTCAGCGATTATGCGGACTATATGATCGCCTCCGAGGAGACGGAGCCGGGCCTGGGATGGTATTATACCGATTGGCTTACCGCGCTGTCTGAAAATCCGTCCATGCCTACGGTGGAGATCGGAAAACAGATTGCCGATGATTTTGTGAATACCTGTATTAAAGCGGGGCAGGGGCAGAAGACCACGCTGTCCGTGGTGGATCTGGCGGAACTGGAGCAGACGGTTCCGGAGCCGCTGGCAGCATTTTCCCGGTCTACCGGGGAGCTGATCCGGGGCGGCCAGTACAAAACGGTGTCCAATGCCAGGAACAATACCAGAGAATTTGCCCGTTCTTCCCAGATCGATCAGGTGGATCTGATCCATCTGGCGGAAAATATGGGCACGGAGGAAGGCGAAAAGCTGGCGGAGGCGCTGCGGGGCGCCGTCAAATACAATCTGACTTCTGCCAGCATGACAAATTCTTACGGGATATCGATTTATTTTCCTTATAAGAAGGTATCTTCCGTGGATTCTATGGTGCGCACCTATGAGCAGATCGGCATGGATGCGGAATATACCCGCTGTATTAGGGAATTTGCCAGTGTGGAAGTGGGAGGCCAGGCCGCAGCGGGAGGTTCCGGTTCTCCGCTGCCTGCGCTGCTGGGAGAATTGACGGGCGGTCAGTCGGATGGCGAAGCGCTGGGGCAGCTGTTTGGAAGTCTGATGTCAGGGGAGTTTGATTTCAGCGGTATTGCCGGACTGACCGGCTCCAACACAGGCTTTCTGGACAATAAGGCGCTGGAGGGCGCGGCGGATTATCTGGAGGCAAACCGGCTGAATGCCGGCCTGCTGGTATGGACGAAGGGCGACGACGGAAGAAACCGGCTGACTCTGCCGGACGACCAGTGGGAGCTGGTACAGCAGCTGGAGCTGAATTTCTTTTATGACGATGGCGAAGGGTATATCGATCTGGGACTTGACAATGTCTATGAATTTGACGACGGGACAGAGGGTGGCGGGGGCAGTCTGCTGGGAGAGCACGACGGCACCTGGCTGGCCGTCGACGGGCAGCCGGTAGCCTATTATTTCCTGGATGAAGCGCGGGACGGCGACGATTACACGATTACGGGCCGCGTTCCGGCTATGTTAAACGGAGAGCGGGTGAACCTGATTCTTGTTTTCGACCAGGATCGTCCTCACGGCTATATCGCCGGAACCCAGGCCGATTACAGGGACGGAGAAACCGAAACCATCGCGAAGGTGCTGACGGAACTGACGCCCGGGAACCGTCTGGAATTCCTCTGTGATTACTATTCCTATGACGGACAGTTCCAGGATAATTATTATCTGGGAGAACCCATGACGGTAAAGGAGGATATGGTTATCAGCAATGTGGATGTCAGCGGCGGCAAGCTGCGGGCGACCTACCGGATCACGGATATCTACAATGTGCACTACTGGATGCCGCCGATGGAGCAGGGCGGAGCGGCCGAAAGATAAGACGGAATAAGCTGAAAGCCGAAAGAAAGGAATTGACATTGCGGCGCGGAAGTATTATACTGTTTTATATACATCCTGCAGGAAGAAATTCAGCAAGGAACGCGGTTAAAGGCCGGACAGTCACCACTACTGTAGCGCCGTTTTGACATACCCGTTTCCGATCGGAGGGTCGGTGAGGTAGGACAGAAGGCGGAGTCAGGAACTTGCGCAGGAACGAATCACATTTCTGGGCTGAGGAAATCGTCATTCAGATAGAACAAGATGCTTTGCCCCCGGAAATCTCGGGGGCATTTTTATATCGTCAGGAAAGTCTGTCAAAATTCCCTGAGATACAAAAACGCTCTTTTTTAATCCGAATGCCATGCGGTGCCCGACTCAGGGCAGCGTCGAATGATTTGTGAGCACAGCAACAGACAGCAGCGGATCGGCTTTTGGAGCCGGGAAGAAAAGTCGCGAAAGGGTAAGAAAGGGGAATTGAGATGAGAATGAAACGAAGACAAAAACAGGTACTGAAAGCGCTTCTTGCTTTGTGCGCCGTATTCGCCGTCGCGCCGGCAGCGAACGCCATGCATATCATGGAGGGTTATCTGCCGCCGGTGTTCTGCGTGGCCTGGGGCGTGGTCTGTCTGCCCTTTTTGTATCTTGGGTTTACGGTTTTGAATAAGAACGTGAAGGAAAACAGAAAGTCTATGACGCTGATTGCCATGGCGGGGGCCTTCGTATTTGTGCTGTCCTCCCTGAAAATCCCGTCGGTGACGGGCAGCTGTTCCCATATGACCGGAACCGGCCTGGGCGCCATTTTATTCGGCCCCTGCGCTGTCAGTGTACTGGGGCTGATCGTACTGGTATTTCAGGCGATTCTGCTGGCCCACGGCGGCCTGACCACGCTGGGCGCCAACTGTTTTTCCATGGCGATCGCAGGGCCGGTGCTGTCCTGGCTGATTTACAGAGGGTTGTCAAAAACAAATGTGAATAAGAAGCTCACCATATTTCTGGCAGCCGCGCTGGGAGATCTTTTTACATATTGTGTTACCAGCTTCCAGCTTGCTATGGCTTATCCTTCGGCGGAAGGCGGCATGATGGCTTCCGCGGTGAAGTTCCTCGGCGTTTTCGCCCCGACTCAGCTTCCGCTGGCCGTGATTGAGGGAATTTTAACGGTAATCGTGGTAATTGCTCTGGAGTCGTTCGCGAAGAGCGAGCTGAAGATGATTCATTTTAAGGCAGAGTGAGAAAAGGATAGCAGGACTGTAGCGGAATTATAATTAGGAGGATAGATGTAATGACAGCGAAAAATAAAAAGCTTATTGCGATATTACTGGCGATTGTGGTTGTGATGGTGGTAGCGCCGTTTCTGGCTTTGCGCGGGGCGGAGTTTGGCGGCTCCGACGACGCGGGCAGCGTGATGGTGGAGGAAATCAAAGGGGAAACATATGAACCCTGGTTTACGCCGGTACTGGAAAATATGATTCACGGAGAAATCCCGGGAGAAATCGAAAGCCTGATCTTCTGCCTGCAGACCGGAATCGGCGTGGGCGTGATCGCTTTCCTGATGGGAAGATTTTATGAGCGGAAAAAATGGGAGGACGGAAAAACAGTCGCAAATGCCGATGTGCCGGATCATGTCCGGGTATCCGAAGCGTAAAGAAAACCGATGGTTTAGGTATTGCCGGAATTATAAAAAACAGGGAAATACAAACGGGGGAGATCGTGATTCGAATGGATCATGGTCTCCCCCGTTTTCCCACCAGTTCCCGAAATTCCCGCATATCTCTGGGATAAACGCCCTCGTCGGCCAGAAGCCCGCTTCCGACCAGTTCCTGATATACGTCCAGCATCATGGGACGGGCCAGGCTGGCCTTTTTTACAACTTCGTCATTTTGAAATACGGATAAAGGCGTGCCGTCGGCGATGATCTGTCCGTCGCAGAACACCAGCACCCGTTTGGCCCACCGGTAGGCGAAATCCACGTCGTGGGTGGAGATCAGCAGCGTTTTTTGTTCGGCGGAAAGCTTTTCCAGCACTTCCTCCAGCATGGCGGCGTTTAAGGGGTCTAGAGCAGCCGTGGGCTCGTCGAATATGATGACATCCGGTTCCATGGCGATAATGTCGGCGATGGCCACCCGCTTTTTCTCCCCGCCGCTTAAATAATGGGGCGGCCTGTCGCCGTATTCCGTGATATTCATATATTCCATAGCCATATTGACCCGTCTGACGACTTCCTCCCGGGGAAGCTTCAGGTTCATAGGCCCGAAGGACACTTCTGCTTTTACGGAAGACGCGATGATCTGGTTGTCGGCATCCTGAAACACAATGCCGATGTTTTTCCGCAGTTGGGGCAGGGATTTCTTTGTGATTTTTGTGCCGTGATAAAAGATTTCCCCATGTTCAGGGGAAAGTACCCCGTTGATATTCAGAAAAAACGTGGACTTCCCGGCGCCGTTGGAGCCGATCACGGCAATCCGCTCGCCGGGATAGATGGATACGCTGATGCCCTTCAGCGCCGCTTGCGTGTCGTCGTAAGAATAGTGCAGGTCATTCACCTGTAATATGGGTTCGTTCATCGTAAAGTCCTTTTTATATGCTGTGAGAGAGTGTGGTCTTTTTTTCAGTGTGGCGGGCCAGATAACCGGCATGAGGTAATTCATATGAAAGCAGAAAAACCTTATGTCCGGATAACGTTGGCTGCGCAGTTTGTACAGTGTCGAGTATTTGTCGAATATCGAGTCTTTAACTGTTGGCAGAAACTATCTGACGACAAGCCAGAAAATGATCAGAGCCGCAAAATAGATGCCGGCCGCGATCAGATGTCTTGGGTTTGCCCGGTATTCTTCTTCCAGGAAAGCGAAGGTTCCGTCATAACATCGCGCCTCCATGGCGTCATAATAAGCGTTTGCCTTTTTCAGCGCCACGATGAACAGGTTGCCGGCAATCTGTCCGAAAGAGTAGCAGGAGGTACGGAAATCCCGAAAGCCCAGCCGGGATTCGGCGGAAATGTTCATGTTGCGCTGCACCTCCATGAGAATAAAGATATATCGGTAAATCATGTGCATCAGCTCTACAATCAGGGACGGACAATGGGCCTTCCGCAATACTGAGAACAGTTCGTGGGAGGGAGTGGACAGGGTCATGATAAACATGGCGCTGACCGCCCCGAAGGCTTTTAATATGAGAAACAATGTTTTCAAAAGGCTTTCGCCGGTCAGACACAGATAACCCCAAAACAGATACAGATTGAAATCACCGACCGGCTGTCCGGAAAAATCAATGGCAACCGCGGCGCTGCCTAACAGAATAAAGGTGATCGGAATGGTCAGTGCGGAGAGGTAGCGGCGAAAAGACAAACCGCCCATTCCCACCGTGATCCATGCGGCGGTCAGAATAATAACGCAGGAAACCGCCGGATGATCCGCCAGGATGCAGAACAAAAGCAGGCACATGGAAAATCCTGTTCGAAATCCGGGGTTCCAGCGTCGAATCCTGGAGTGGCAGGCGTAAAAGTCGATGGAGGAGCCGCCGGTATCGTGGCGGTGCCCGATCCTATGGTGATGATGGCTGCCGGTATGGGAATGGGCGGTTTGTTCATGGTTCATGTGATTACTCCCGGGCGTTTTCGCGTGATAAAAAAGTGTGAAAAATATTATCAAAAGTGTATCATTATGTCAAAGGAAAGTCAACAGAGATAACGATTTGAAATACCCCCGTTCAGCCGTGTTCCGGAATGGTTGGAGTGGAAGGTGACGGCCCGGTCCTCCTGAATGCCGAAATGTTTTGTCGTTTCCACAGCGTCGATGTTCGTGTCAAAGAAAATCTATATAATGGTCGTCAATAGTAGGATATGATCTTCGGGAACAGCTTTTCCCCGATCTGGAAGGATGTCCGGTCAAAAATGACGAGAAAGACGGTCATATCATTTTCCATCAGAAATTCGCCGATGGTATCCACGGCTACCCGGAGCGCCTGATCTTTCGGATAGCCGTAGATGCCGGAGGAAATCAGCGGGAAAGCCACTGATTCACAGCCGTGTTTCTTTGCCAGCGCAAGAGAGGTCCGGTAGCAGGAAATCAGCAGGCTGCGCTCTCCATGATTTCCGCCCCGCCAGCGGGGGCCGACGGCGTGGATGACATATTTACAGGGCAGATTTCCTGCTCCGGTGATCTTCGCGCCGCCTGTATCGCAGCCGCCGAGGGTCCGGCATTCGGCAAGCAGCGCGGGCCCTGCGGCCCGGTGGATGCATCCGTCCACCCCGCCCCCGCCAAGAAGAGATTCATTGGCAGCGTTGACAATGGCATCTGTTTTCATGTTTGTAATATCGTTTCTGATGATATGTAATGGCATAGTCTGCGTTCCTTTCGTAGTATCGGGCAAAAGGTTCAGGGATGTCCGTCTGTGAGACGGATGGTTTTGCTGTTCATATTTTACGATGAATGGCCTGTTTCGTCAAGGAAGGGAACGCCGGGATAAGGTCTGAAAAAAATATGCGTAAAACGATAAAAAACAATTGACAAATCCCGGCGAATGAATTAAAATATATATCGTTGTGATACCATAGATGTCGCGATATGCGGTGATAGCTCAGCTGGATAGAGCACTTGGCTACGGACCAAGGTGTCGGGGGTTCGAATCCTCTTCGCCGCACACAGAGAGTCAGATGAAGGTCTGGCTCTTTTTTTGTGCGACAGGCGTCGATTCTTTCGGCATATGTGCCGGCCATGTTATTCAGGCAGTGAAACGGCTGATTGGGCATTTTGGATCCGTTTGAGGAGGACAGATGTTATAATATCGCTTATATGGTCGAAGGAAGCTCCATTGTCCGTGTGGATTCTCTGATTAAAAAGGAAGGAAGTGTTATCAATTGACAGAAACGGCAAAAAGCAAAAAGCAGTTTCTTATTTTTATTTTTGTGGCCTACGGCGTAACCTGTGTGATGGGGTTACTGACCTGGTACGGAAGTACCATACCGGTGGAAATGAGCGTGTTTCCGACCGCCCAGATGTTTTATCCGGCGGCGGGGGTGGCGCTGGCCTACTTGCTGACGGAGTGGAAGGACAGTCTGCTGCCCAGATGGTTTTACATAGGATTTCTGGCCGTGACTGTTTTGATGGCGTCTTTTTGTGTTCTGTCTGTTCTGATGCCGGAGCGGACGGCTGAGATGTACGAACAGCCGGTGTCGCTTTGGATGATGCTCTGTCAGTATGTGATCATAGGCGGAAATCTTCTCTGTCTGGCGTTGCTGCTGGTATCGGGAAAGCGACGACGGGCGGCCTACGGGCTGGGAGGAAGCCGCTGGGGCGCTTCTCTTCTCTGTGTTTTGGTATTCCTGACTCTCTACTTCGGCCGTGCGGTGATCGCTTATGTTCTGGGCGGGCAGCCGGAGGCGATAACGGATATATTGTCCAATTCGGCTACATGGAGCTATCTTTTGTTTCTGCCGGTGAATTTTCTTCTGGCTTTTCTTCCTTTTTGGGGAGAGGAATATGGATGGCGCTATTATCTGCAGCCCCTGCTTCAGAAGCGGTTCGGTCTGAGAACAGGCGTGCTGATTCTGGGCGTGGCCTGGGGCCTGTGGCATGTGTTCCTGGACTTCTTTTATTATACGACGCCGGATAAAGGCCTGATTATGACGACAAACCAGATTATTACCTGTGTGACCCTGGGTATTTTTTTCGCCTGGGCTTATATGAAAACCAATAATATCTGGGTCCCCGTGATCCTGCATTATTTAAACAACAATCTGGCGCTGGTCGTAGCCAATCATTATTCCGCGGATGTCCTGGAAAATCAGCAAGTCACCTGGGCGATGATTCCGGCTCAGCTGCTGCTGAACGGCATGCTGTTCGGGACGTTTCTTCTGGCGAAGGAGTTTCGGAAGAAAAATGCGGATTGATTCAGAGATGCCCGGTGAAAAGCGATTTTGAAAATACCTTTGGAAAGCGGTATATAAGACATTTCAAACATGTATATGGGCTGTGAAATAACGGTGCTTGTAGCTTCTGTTATTTCACGGCTTTTTAGGGGAATGTTCTTAGCGAACCTTTTTAGATTTAAAAGACTGGCAGTGCAAAATAATGAAATATATCACGCTGCCGGTGTTTTTCGAGTTCGTTGGGCGACCACATGAGAACTCTCCAGGTCGCCAACGAAAGAATAGTAGATTTCAATTTTCTGTATGCGGTGGCCGCTGCTTTTATCGCCTTCATGGACAATGATCTTCTCAACCAGTTCATGAAGCATTCCGGGGGTCAGTTTTTCAAAGGAAGTATATTTCCTGGCAAGTCCCACAAAGCTGTTGATATTGACCACTTTGGAATCCTGCTCTGCGATCTGGTTCCTTATGTCCAGGGCCTCCGCTTTCAAGGTATGCTGTTCATTTTCGTAATCCCTGGAAAAAATTATGTAGCGCTCGTCTGACAGTTTCCCGGAGAAATTATCTTCATACAGCTTTTTGATGATTCCGTCCAGTTCCACAATCCGGTGTTCCTTAGTCACAAGTTCCTTCTGCAAAGTCTTGACATCTTCCTGCTGTTTGGAAAGCGTCCGATTCATAATGAGCCTGACAAATTCCTTTTCCTGCTCCGTGGCAAGTTTTGTAATCTGCCGCAGGTTTTCAAGAACCAGTTCCTCCAACACGGGTTGGCGGATATAGTGGGCGCTACAGCACTTCTCGACACTCCGTTTCCGATAACTTCCGCAAATATATCGTGGGTCTTTGCCAGAAGTATTACTCCCGGTTGAGAAGTGCAGAGGAGAGCCGCAATCCGCACAGTAGAGCATACCGGAGAAAAGTCCAGGCTCATGGTCATTAGTACGCCGCCTCCGGTGTTGGGAAAGCCTCTGGACGGTTTCCCATACTTCCTCGGTGATGATTGCCTCATGGGTATCTTTGAAAACCATTTGTTGATCTTCCGGGGTTGGGTAACGTTTCTTGAATTTATAAGACTTGGAAAATGTTTTAAAGTTTACCGTATGTCCCAGATATTCTTTGTGTTTTAAAATCATGGTGATTGTCGTTGCGCTCCATACGCATTCCGCATGAGGAAGATATCTGCGGGTTTTTCCAGTTCTCCGGTATTCAATGGTTCCGGGAGTGGGAATGTTCCTACGAGTCAGTTCGCTGGCAATCCGTCCAACACCTAGCCCTTCCACACGTAAGTCAAAGATCAACTTTACTACCGGGGCCGTTTCTTCATCAACCATAAGTTTTCCACCCTCACCTTTGATATAGCCATATGGGGCGTGGGAGGAAACCCGTTCTCCTGACATTCCCTTCATCCGTTTGACCGCCCGCTGCTTTTTGGAGCAGTCACGGGCATACCATTCATTAAATAAGTTACGGAAGGGAGTAAGGTCATTCTCACCTTTCTGGGAATCTACTCCGTCATTGACCGCCACAAAATGAATATCATACTCGGCAAACATAATCTCTGTGTACATTCCCACCTGAAGATAATCACGCCCAAACCTTGACATATCTCTTTGTGTCAACTAAACACCAAATTTTTTACGGATGCCAGAGGCGGCCAACAGGTCTTTCCCAGACCGCCCCCGGCATCCGCTTTATCGTGAAGTAGAAACCTTTATCAGTTGTCATGTCTCTGCATATCGAACACATCCCGGAACTTCCAGACGATCTCGATCTCGGTGGGAGAGGACACCAGCACTTCCTTGATGAACGTCCCCGCCAGTTCCGCCGTCAGTTCCGTAGCCCCGGCAAAGGAAGTGAACATATCATCCTCCTGCGCCTTGTCCTGAAAGTCCAGATGCTCCAATTCAGATAAAAGCTGTTCCTGCGCCTCCTGTTCGGCTTTGGCGGCGGCGAGTTTACTGTCAATGTCCGCCCGCTGTCTCAGGTAGGCGTCCTTTGCCAGCGCCCCGCCGCTGAAATCCTCGTAGGCCCGGAACTTCTCCTGCCTGTACCGTTCCTGCTGCTGTTCCAGCTTTTGAAGCTCCGCAACACAGGCGGCGATACGCTCCTTGCGGGTCAGCATCAGGGAGGACTTCTGCTTTTTCCGTTCCTGACACATCGCCAGCATCTGCATGACCGCCCGGAAGATGATGCCCTCGATCTCCTTCTC
>CAJTTU010000044.1 GCA_910579325.1 uncultured Lachnospiraceae bacterium
AAAGCAGAAATGTTTGCAACGGCTCACGAGGATAAGGATATTACGGGTTTGGAGGTAGATGGGCATACTAAATTAGAACATAAAAATATGGACATACATAATAATGCAGAAGGTAGAATTATTGGGGAAAATAATAAAACAGCAAGCGAAGAACAGCTAGCAGAAATAATTTATAATGCTGTATATGATGAAAATACTAATTTTATTTGGCTTAATAATTAATTACTAAACTCAAATGAATATTCTTGCTTCAAGAAACCTCCATTCCGGAATTTTGGAAACCGGTGTTCCGGACGCGGAAACCGCCATTGATTGGCTTGATTGTCCTGCATCAGAAATGGAATTCTGGTCAAGTCCGAAGCCGTTTTACGGTGCGTTAGCAGGCTTTACAAGAATGGAATTTCTGATAGTCTATGGAAGCCAATCAAAGCAGAGCAATCGGTTAAATTAAGAGTTTACGATTATAAAAGTTTAAAAACACACTTGACAACACGTCCCTGAGGCGGAGTACCGGCGCATCGTAAGCGAAGCCGGCGAGAAGGCGGACCAGATGGTGGCGAAGGCGCAGACGGCTATCGCCGAGGAAAAAGAAAAGGCGTTGAAAGAGATGGAGTCAGATATCGCCGCTCTGGCCATGGACGCCGCCGAGAAGATCCTGGAAGAGAATAAAGGCGGGTGGTTCTGATGGAAGGGAATGAGACAAAACAGAAAAATTGCCCGAATGTGAGAAAGGCAGTTCTGCTCTATGCCGTGGAACCCTCTGAGGAACAATTGTCGCGCCTGACAGACTTTCTCAGGGAAAAGCTGGACTGTCCCGGGGTAGAGCTGGAGTTAAAAGAAGATCCCGGCCTGATCAGCGGTTTTGTGCTGCGAGCAGGCAGCCGGGAATATGATTTCAGCGCCAGAGGCCAGTTAAGACAGTTAAAGCAGAAACTGTTTTCCGGTGAAGACGGGAAAAAAGCCAGAGGCATACAGGATATCATTCCCATTTTCCGGGAACGGGTACAGGAATTTCAGGGAGAGACCGAAACCCGGCAGGAAGTGGGCTTTGTCACCTGGGCCGGAGACGGCATCGCGATCCTTGACGGCATCCGCCATGCCATGTACGGCGAGATTTTGCTTTTTGACAATGGCGTGAAAGCCATGGTGCAGGATGTGCGTACCGATGAGACCGGCTGCATCCTCTTTGGCCGTGACGATGAGATCCGGGAAGGCTCCCGGGCAGTCCGTACGGGTAAAATGGCGGGAATCCCGGTGGGAGACGCCTTTATCGGCAGGGTTGTGGACGCATTGGGCGAGCCCATCGACGGCAAAGGCGGGATTGAGAGCAGCGGTTATCGTCCTATCGAGCATGAGGCGCCGGGCATTGTGGAGAGAAAGTCTGTCAGCGTTCCGCTGGAAACCGGTATTCTGTCCATTGATTCCATGTTTCCCATCGGGCGGGGGCAGCGGGAGCTGATTATCGGGGATCGGCAGACGGGTAAGACTTCCATTGCCGTCGACACGATTCTGAACCAGAAGGGCAAGGATGTGATCTGCATCTACGTGGCTGTCGGGCAGAAGGCTTCCACGGTGGCAAAGATTGTGAATACGTTCAAAAGCCATGACGCCATGGACTATACGATTATCCTGTCAGCGACGGCCAGCGACCCGGCGCCGCTGCAGTATGTGGCGCCTTATTCCGGCACGACGCTGGCGGAGTATTTCATGTATCAGGGGAAGGATGTGCTGATCGTCTATGACGATCTGTCCAAGCATGCGGTGGCCTACCGGGCGCTGTCTCTCTTGTTAGAGCGCTCTCCGGGCAGAGAGGCCTATCCGGGGGACGTGTTCTATTTGCATTCCAGGCTCTTAGAGAGGTCCAGCCGGTTAAGCGACGCGCTTGGCGGCGGTTCGATTACGGCGCTGCCGATTATCGAGACCCAGGCCGGGGATGTGTCGGCCTATATTCCCACCAATGTAATCTCCATCACCGACGGCCAGATTTTCCTGGAGACCGACCTGTTCTTTTCCGGCATGCGCCCGGCAGTGAACGTGGGGCTTTCCGTATCCCGTGTGGGCGGGGCAGCCCAGACGAAGGCGATGAAGAAAGCGGCGGGCAGCATCCGGATTGATCTGGCCCAGTTCCGGGAGATGGAAGTGTTCACCCAGTTCAGCTCTGACCTTGACGCTTCCACGAAGGAGCAGCTACAGTATGGGGACAGCCTGATGGAATTGTTAAAGCAGCCGCTGTGCAGTCCGTTAAGTCTTCATGAGCAGGTGATTACGCTGTATGCGGCGACCCATAAGGTGATGCGGGATGTGGAGCTGAAAAAAATCAAGGTGTTTCAGCGGGGAATGCTGGACTATTTTGACGCCGCGTACCCGGAAATCGGCAGACAGATTGAAACGGAACGGATATTATCGGAGGAACTGGAAGAACAGATTCTGAAAGTGGCGCAGGAATACAGGGAGCGGAGTTGACGCCGTTATGTCTATGTTTGTGAAGCGGCGCTTTCAGAAAATATCCGGCAAAGTTTCACCGGGTATAATACGATCGTCACACTGGTTCTGAAAGCGGCACGTATTCGGAAAAGAGGAACGATTGATGGCAGGAGCGAGAGAAATACAGGGCAGGATGAAAAGCATCCGGGATACGATGAAGATCACCAGCGCGATGTATATGATTTCGTCGTCCAAGCTGAAACGGGCGAAAAAGGCCCTAGAGCAGACGGAGCCATATTTTTATATGCTACAGTATACGCTGGAGCGGATTATGCGGAATTTCCCCGATATGGAGCATCCCTATTTTGACGCCCATCCCATCGACGACCCGGCCAGAAAAAGGACGGGTTATATCGTGATCACCGGGGACAAGGGCCTGGCCGGGGCATACAACCATAACGTGATCAAGATGGCTCAGCGGGAGATGGACGCCGGAGGGGGAAATGACACGCTGTTTATTGTGGGCCAGCTGGGCTACCACTATTTTGAAAAAAAGGGAATTCATATCGACACCCATTTTCATTATACGGCTCAGAATCCTACTCTGGGCAGAGCCAGGGTAATCGCCGAGAAGGTGATGGATCTGTATGAGCGGAAGGAACTGGACGAGGTATATATTATCTTCACGAAAATGAGCGACGCTGCCCATATGGATGCCATGATGACGAAACTTCTGCCGGTGAGCAGGGAGCTTTTCAGCGTGCCCCTTCCCGCCGACGCGCCGATGGAAGCGCTGGAGCTGCTGCCTTCGCCGAAGGCGGTGATCGAGCGGATTATTCCCCACTATGTCAGCGGGTTTATCTATGGCGCGCTGGTGGAATCCTTTACCAGCGAGCAGAATTCCCGGATGATGGCCATGGAGGCGGCTACTTCCAGCGCGAAAGAGATGCTTAAGGACCTGCAGATTCAGTATAACAGGGTACGGCAGGCGGCGATCACTCAGGAGATTACCGAGGTGATCAGCGGCGCCAAGGCTTTGAGACGGAAGAAAGGAGGCGCCGCGCGCCGATGAACCGGAATCAGGCAGTAGAAAATCGGATAGCGGAAGAACAGATTATGGAAACAGGAAACCAGAAAACGGAAATAGCGGACCGGGTTATGGAAGCGGAAAAACATTTCCTGCGCAAAGGAAAGATCACGCAGGTGATGGGACCCGTAATCGATGTGGAATTTGACAGCCAGGAGCTTCCTTTTATGAGGGAAGCCCTTTATGTGGATAACCATGGAAAGCAGTGCGTGATGGAGGTGGCCCAGCATGTGGGGCGGGGAACGGCGCGCTGCATCACACTGTCGGCCAGCGAAGGACTGTGCAGGGATATGGAAGTGTATGCCACCGGAGCGGGGATTCAGGTGCCGGTAGGAGAGAAGACACTGGGACGTCTGTTCAATGTGCTGGGCGAAGCCATCGACGGCGGAGCGCCCCTGGATGAGGAGGAGCACTGGGTCATTCACCGGGAGCCCCCGGCCTTTATGGAACAGAGTCCGGTGGTGGAGGTGCTGGAAACCGGCATCAAGGTCATCGACCTGCTGGCCCCTTATGCCAAAGGCGGGAAGATCGGTCTGTTTGGCGGCGCGGGCGTAGGCAAGACGGTGCTGATTCAGGAGCTGATTCGGAACATCGCCACGGAGCATGGCGGCTATTCCATTTTTACAGGCGTGGGCGAGCGTTCCAGGGAGGGCAATGACCTGTGGAGCGAGATGAAGGAGTCCGGCGTGCTGGAAAAGACGGCGCTGGTGTTCGGCCAGATGAACGAGCCGCCGGGAGCCCGTATGCGTGTGGCGGAGACGGGCCTTACGATGGCGGAATATTTCCGGGACAGGGAGCATCAGAACGTGCTGCTGTTCATCGACAATATTTTCCGTTTTGTTCAGGCCGGTTCCGAGGTGTCCGCTCTGTTGGGACGGATGCCCTCGGCGGTGGGATATCAGCCTACGCTGGCCACGGAGATGGGCGGAGTGCAGGAGCGGATCGCTTCCACAAGAAACGGGGCCATCACCTCGGTTCAGGCGGTTTACGTGCCGGCGGATGACCTGACGGACCCAGCGCCATCCACCACCTTTGCCCATCTGGACGCCACCACCGTATTGTCCAGAAAAATTGTGGAGCAGGGAATTTATCCGGCGGTGGACCCGCTGGAGTCCACATCCAGGATTCTGGAGGCGGACGTGGTGGGTGAGGAACATTATGAGACGGCCAGAATGGTGCAGGAGATTTTGCAGAAATATAAGGAACTGCAGGATATTATCGCCATTCTCGGCATGGAGGAACTGTCGGAGGAAGATCAGAAGACCGTGTACCGGGCCAGAAAGGTTCAGCGGTTTCTGTCTCAGCCCTTCCATGTGGCGGAGAATTTTACCGGCGTGCCGGGGAAATATGTGCCCCTTCATGAAACGATCCGGGGTTTTAAGGCGATTATAGAAGGGCGGATGGACGAGTATCCGGAGTGGGCCTTCTTTAATGTGGGTACCATAGATGATGTGGTGGAAAAGGCGAAGGCGTGCCGGTAGCCCCGGGACTGACGGCGGCGGGAGGATATGATGGATAAGACGTTTACGCTGCGTGTGATTGTCAGCGATAAGATTTTTTACGACGGGAAGTGCACCCAGCTGATTATTCCGGCCACGGACGGCGCTATGGGCATCCTGGCCAACCACGAAAATATGGCGGTTGCCGTGACCAACGGGGATATGCGTATCCGGACAGAGGACGGAAGCTGGATTGAGGCTGCCATCGGCACAGGATTTGCCCAGATTTCCAATAACCGGGCTATGGTGCTGGCGGATACGGCGGAGCGGCCGGAGGAGATCGACGAAGAGCGGGCGAAACGTGCTATGGAACGGGCCCAGGAGCGGCTGCGCCAGAAGCAGAGTATTCAGGAATACCATCTGAGCCAGGCGGCGCTGTCCAGAGCCATGTCCAGACTGAGTATGAGCAGTAAATACAGGGGACGCTGAGAAAACGGGAATGACGGGGAAGACCTGCCATTCCCGTTTTTACAGTATGACGGGCATGCCCGTGTTCTGTGGTGAAAGTCCACATAGGCGTAGCTACCGACGAACTTGAGAGCGACTCCCAAGGTTTGTATTGTGAGGTGCAGGCGAGAAGAAGGGATAGCGAAATCGTAGCCCTACGAACAGAAACCTGATATAAAGGCGTACATGGCGGGCAAGTTGGCTGTAAGCAACGAAGCCCTAAAGGCAGCCGTAACCCATGTGCGTAAATCAGGAGGGTAGACGAGGAAAGAACACGGACTTATCCCGCGAGGTCTCATGGACGCAGGTATTGGTCGAAGTATCCCGCTTGCGGTTGAAAATGATTTACCGTGAGAAGTCAGCAGAAGCCATAGTAGGCAATCTTATTAAAAAAAGTTGCTGAAGGGCTGAACAATGTAACCGTGCAGGCGAATGTATGTACCTGTGGATATCTGACAGCGGATGTAGGCGAAACGTATATGAGCCGTAAACGCGAAAACATAGGACTTACCGCAGGGAGAGGAAAGGAGCGAAGCACACAAAGCATGTCGGAGTTATTGGAAAGGATACTGGATAGCAGAAACATGAACGAAGCGTACAAAAAAGTCTGCGCCAATAAAGGAGCAGGCGGCGTGGACGGCATGGAACTGGAGGAACTAGACGGATATATCCGTGAGAACTGGAACAGTATCAGGGAGCAAATCAGAGAAAGGAGTTACAAACCACAGCCAGTGAGGCGGGTAGAAATACCTAAACCAAACGGAAGCAAAAGAAAACTCGGGATACCAACCGTCATGGATAGGGTAATCCAGCAGGGGATAGCACAGGTAATCAGCCCGATGTGCGAGCCGTTGTTTTCGGAGAATAGTTACGGATGCCGTCCCAACCGGAGTTGTGAAATGGCAGTCAGGGAAATGCTTATATTCCTGAACGAGGGATATGAGTGGATTGTGGATATTGATTTGGAGAAATTCTTCGACAACGTACCACAGGACAAACTGATGAGCCTTGTGCACAGTGTCATAAACGATGGGGATACGGAATCGCTGATACGGAAATATCTGAAAGCGGGGGTAATGGTGCAGAGAAGATATGAGAAAACGGACAGGGGAACACCGCAGGGCGGGAACTTGTCACCGCTCCTGTCAAATATCATGCTGAATGAACTGGATAAAGAGTTGGAGAAACGTGGACTGAGGTACGTGAGGTATGCGGACGACTGCGTCATAGCAGTCAGAAGCGAAGCGAGCGCCAAACGTGTCATGTATTCGATAACAGACTGGATACAGCGAAAGCTCGGATTAAAGGTGAACGCTGAAAAGACGAGAATCACAAGACCGGGCAGGCTTAAATATCTGGGATTTGGCTTCTATAAAGATTCCAAAGCAAAAAAGCGGCAATGGGGATTGCAGAAACTGGGAATAGGAAAAGACCTTGCGAGGCAGACATCCTACATGGGAGAACACTATCAATGGGTAGTAACGAAAACATGTGTAGTCAGGGCAATCTCAAAAGAAAAGCTGTCACAGGCGGGGCTTGTCAGCTGTTACGATTATTATTTAGGACGCCATGCTTTGAAGGTATGTTGAACCGCCGTATGCCGAATTGCATGTACGGTGGTGTGAGAGGGGAGAGTTAAATCTCCCCTACTCGATTCATGGGGATATGGGCGTGTTTTGGCGGATATTGCTGTTGTAAGAACGGAAAATACCCGGTATAATAGACTCTATGCGCAAGGCGGGGCCATTGCCGGGGAGGTAGGGATAAGATGAGATTACTAAAGATGATGTTCAGCCGGATTTTCATATTCGGCCTCTGTCTGGTCATACAGTTTGTCTGGTATATCGAGCTGTTCTGGGATCTGGCCAGCATTTCCACGCCGATTATGGTATTCTGTACGCTTCTCAGCGTGCTGGTGGTGTTGCTGATCGTGAAAAAGGATCAGAACCCGGCGCTTAAAATCCCGTGGATTATCGCGATTCTGGCCCTGCCCCTTCTGGGCGGTCTGCTCTACCTGTTTCTGGGCACAAAGCGTCCGGCCAGACATTTGCGCAAAAAGCTGGACCAGGCCGCCGGGCGGTCCGCCGGTCTGCTTTGTCAGAAGCCGGAGATTTTAGAGGAGATTGAGAAAAAGGATAAAGGCGTGGCCGGCCAGTGCCGCTATCTGAATCATGAAGGGTATCCGGTATACAAAAATACGGAGGCCGCCTATTATCCGCTGGGAGATCTGGTGTATCCGGTGATGCTGGAGGAACTGAGGAAGGCAGAGCATTTCATTTTTATGGAATACTTTATTATCGACGACGATGAGATGTGGAACGGGATTCTCCGGATTCTGGAGGAGAAGGCAAAGGCCGGCGTGGAGGTGCGGGTGATTTATGACGATGTGGGATGCCTGCCCACCAGCCTGCCCGCCGATTACTGGCGTCAGCTGGAGAAAAAGGGTATCAAGTCATTTGCTTTCAACCCGTTTATTCCCGTTTTTTCCGTGGCCATGAATAACCGGGATCACAGAAAGATCACGGTGATCGACGGCCATACGGCTTTCAGCGGTGGCATTAATCTGGCGGATGAATATATTAATACGAAGGTAAAATACGGTCACTGGAAGGACAACGGCTTCTGGCTGAAAGGCGAGGCGGTCTGGAGTTATACGGTGATGTTCCTGAATATGTGGAACGCCTTCCGCCCCGAGGACCAGAGCTATGACGCGTTCCGTCCCGAGGTCTGGCACTCGGAGCCTTTCCGGGGGAACGGATATATTCAGCCCTATGGGGATACCCCGCTTGACAGCGAGGTGACGGGGGAGAATGTTTACCTGAATATCATTAATCAGGCTCAGGATTATGTATATATTTTTACGCCGTATCTGATCATTGACAATGAGATGATCACCGCGCTGACGCTGGCGGCGAAGCGGCAGGTGGATGTGCGGATTATTACGCCGGGCATTCCGGATAAAAAGGCGGTCTTTTTGCTGACCCAGTCTTACTATGAAGGTCTGATTAAACACGGCGTGAAGATTTATGAATACACCCCCGGCTTTATCCACGGAAAATGCTTTGTGGCGGATGACCGGATGGCCACGGTGGGCACGATCAACACCGACTACCGGAGTCTGTATCTCCATTTTGAGTGCGGTACTTATTTTTTTGATTCCCCGGTGGTGGCACAGGTGAAGGAAGATTTTCTGGACACCTTTGAAAAATGCAGGCTGATCCGGAAAGAGGATTGCGCGGCAGGGCTGTTTAAAGGCTTTTTCCAGATGGTACTGCGGGTGTTTGCGCCGCTGATGTGACGGAGAGATGCCTTTTTTGAGAATTGTGTATCCATAAATGAAAAAAACAGGGAGAATCGTTAATGGGACATATAAAAGTAGCCGATATGCACTGCGACACGGTTTCGATGATCCAGTATAAAAGGAACAGGGGAGAACATACCGTCCTGCGAAAAAACGATATGCGTATCGATCTGGAAAAGCTGAGACAGGGCGGATACATGCTGCAGACCTTTGCCATTTTTACGGACCTGGAGGAAAAGGACCCGTTGGAGACGGCTCTGGAACAGTCGGATCTCTTTTATCAGGAGATGGAGGAGAATCGGGTGCTGATCGCTCCGGTCACCACAATGGCCCAGGTGGATCGGAATATGGCCGATGGGAAGCTGTCGGCTCTTCTGTCTCTGGAGGGCGGCGACGCCTGTAGGGGAAATCTCAGCGTTCTGCGGGATTTCTACCGGCTGGGCGTCCGCATGGTGACTCTGACCTGGAACAATGAAAATGAGCTGGCTTATCCCCAGACGCCCCGGCGCAGGAAGAAGCGTTCCGGCGTCGGAAAGGCCCATTCCGTTGTGTGGGATGCTTTGCAGAGAGGTTTTTCTGTTGATTCGGGAGGCAGAAGCGCTGATTTGGGAGGTTCGTCCGTAAGCCTGGGAAGCCTGTCCGCAGGTCCGGATAGCGCAGCGGCAGGACAGCGGAAAAGAGGGCTTAAGGAGGCAGGATTTGCCTTTCTGGAGGAGATGGAGCGGCTGGGCATGCTCATCGACGTATCCCACCTGTCGGATGACGGGTTCTATGACGTGCTGGAGCATACCAGCCGTCCTTTCGTCGCCAGCCATTCCAATGCCAGAGCGCTGGCCGCGCACCCCCGGAACCTGACTGATTCCATGTTAAAAAGTCTGGCGGACAGAGGCGGCGTGGCAGGGGTGAATTTTTACAACCGGTTTTTGTCGGTTCCTTGCGGAAGCAGGAGCGGTTTGCCGGCGGCGGCAGATTTGGCCGGTCAGGATGCTTATCCGGAGACGACCACGAATGAGGCGATTATCTGCCAGATCAGACATATGACCGACATAGCCGGCATGGACAGCGTGGGGCTGGGAACGGATTTTGACGGTTTTACCTGTCCGCTGGAGATAGAAAACTGTTCCGGTATGCAGCGGCTGGCGGAGGATTTGAAGCGGGCAGGGTTTACAAACGGGGAAATAGAAGGTATATTTTATAAGAATGTGGTACGGGTGTACCGGGAGATTCTGGACGGCGGTACAGCAGACTGACTGCTTTCTGATAAAAAATATGTTGCGAAAGCATACCGGAGTAATGATATGCCGGCGTGCTTTCGCAGGCGGAGTGAGAGAAACATGTATACATTTAACAGCAGAGTCCGGTACAGTGAGATCGGAAATGATGAAAACTTGAGTATGTTTGGCGTGATCAATTATTTTCAGGACTGCAGCACGTTTCAGTCGGAGTCGCTGGGCCTGGGGATCGATGCGTTATGTGAGCGGCACAGGGCATGGCTTTTGAATTCCTGGCAGATCGATGTGCTGCGGTATCCGGCGCTGGGCGAGGAGATTGAGATTGGCACATTCCCCTATGATTTTAAGGGATTTTTTGGCCTGAGAAATTTCTTTATCAAGAGCTGCCAGGGAGAGACACTTATCAAAGCCAATTCCGTATGGGTGTATGTAAATACGGACACGGGCCATCCCGCCAGGGTGCTGCCGGAGGAGGCGGTCGTCTATGGGATGGAGCCAAAGCTTGATATGGAATACAGAGACAGGCGGATGAAGCTGCCGGAGAAGCTTTCGGAATTTGACGCCATGGAGACGCTCCCGGTGAAGCGATACCATATCGATACGAATCACCATGTCAATAACAGCTACTATCCCCTGATGGCCTGGGAATACCTGCCGGAGGGGTTCCGGTGCGGCAGGCTGCAGATAGAGTATAAGACGGCGGCAGTGTTTGGGGACCACATCCATCCCTATGTGCTGGAACGGAATGGCGCGTACTGGGTGGTTTTAGCGGACAAAGAACAGAATCACTATGCGGTGATCAGAGCGGAAGAAAAATAATGAGAGGGCTGTAGAGGTACTCGATATAACAACGGAAGAAAAGTAACGACAGGACCGTAGCGGTACTCAATCAGGAGAAAAGATATGTTGGAATTAGGGAAAAAACAATGTCTGGTCTGGAAACGGACGACGGAGCACGGCGCTTATCTGGGGCCGGAGGGCGGAAAGGAAGAAGTGCTGCTGCCGAAAAAATATTTAAAACCGGAGCTGCAAATCGGGGATGAGATCGAAGTCTTTCTCTATAAAGATTCGGAGGACAGGCTGATTGCCACTACAAGGGAGCCGAAGGTGGAGCTGGGGCGGCTGGCGCTGCTTCCGGTGGTCCAGGTGACAAATATTGGTGCGTTTCTGGACTGGGGGCTGGAAAAAGATCTGTTCCTGCCCTTTAAAGAGCAGTCTCATAAACTGAAACCGGGCGATCAATGTCTGGCTGCCCTTTATATTGATAAAAGCGACAGGCTGTGCGCCACCACAAAGGTGTATTCCCATCTGGAATGTCCCAGGGACGGCTTGTTCCGGGAGGGACAGCATGTGAAGGGGACAATCTATGAGGTGAAGCCGGAGCTGGGTGCTTTGGTGGCCGTGGAAAACAGGTACTTCGGTCTGGTTCCCCGTCAGGATTTTTTTCAGGATAAAAAGCCCGGCGATGTGGTCAGCGCCCGGATTGTGAAAATCCGGGAGGACGGCAAGCTGGACCTGTCCCTGCGGGAGAAAGCCTATCTGCAGATGGATGCGGACGCCGCCCTTGTGATGGAGCGGATTGAGGAGCGGGGCGGCAGGCTGCCCTTTACCGACAAGGCGGCGCCGCTGGTGATACAGAGAGAATTTGGCCTGAGCAAAAACGCCTTTAAGCGGGCGGTGGGACGGCTGCTGAAAATGGGGAAGATCCGGCTGACGGAAAACAGCATCGAGAAAGCCGAAAAGGAAGCGTCCAAATATGCAAAAGAGCCATCGCTTTATGGCAATGGCTCTTTTTATGGTGAAAGTATGCAGTATATCCGCATTCTCAGGGGAGGCAATTTTGTGTTTTTCTTCACAGCCGTACGGTCTGTGAAAGGGGGGTGCCCGGCAGCTGCCTTGGGTGACAGCCACCGGGTATGAGTATGAAAAAGCTTATATCACTTTCATGATACGCATATAGTATAGCGCATAATTATGATAATATTATGTTGGAATCCTGAAAAAAATATTAAAATTTGAAAAAACATTTGAAAAACCGCCAGCATTGTATATAATATAAATACTGACATGGAGAAAGATGGTTTTGAAAACACCATATTGATCTGATAAAACATAGAAAATATTCAGGAGGAAGAAAGAAAATGATGTTGTCAACTGACATTGGAATCGATCTGGGAACCGCAAGCATACTTGTATATATAAAAGGCCGGGGCGTGGTATTAAAGGAGCCCTCGGTAGTAGCCTTTGACCGTGACACAAATCAGATTAAAGCCATCGGCGAGGAGGCCAGGCTGATGATCGGCAGAACGCCGGGGAATATCGTGGCGGTCCGCCCGCTGCGTCAGGGCGTCATCTCCGATTATACCGTGACGGAAAAAATGCTGAAATATTTCATTAAGAAGGCCGTGGGCAAAAAGACGCTCAGGAAACCGAGAATCAGCGTCTGCATTCCCAGCGGCGCCACCGAGGTGGAGAAGAAAGCGGTGGAGGACGCTACCTATCAGGCGGGAGCCAGAGAGGTGACGATTATCGAGGAGCCTGTGGCGGCGGCCATCGGCGCTGGAATCGATATTTCCAAAGCCTGCGGCAATATGATCGTGGACATCGGCGGCGGCACCTCCGATATCGCCGTGATTTCTCTAGGCGGCACCGTGGTCAGCACCTCCGTCAAGGTGGCCGGCGACGATTTCGACGAGGCGATTGTCCGGTATATGCGTAAGAAGCATAACCTGCTGATCGGCGAGCGCACGGCAGAAGATATCAAGATTAATATTGGCTGTGCCGACAAGCGGCCGGAGATGGTTACGATGGACGTGAGAGGCCGGAACCTGGTGACAGGTCTGCCGAAGACGATTACCATCACCTCCGACGAGACGCTGGAAGCGCTGCGGGAGCCTGCCATGTCTATCGTGGACGCGGTTCACAGCGTACTGGAGAAGACCCCGCCGGAACTGGCGGCGGATATCTATGACCGGGGGATCGTGATGACCGGAGGCGGTTCTCTGTTAAGCGGTCTGGATACGCTGATCGAGGAAAAGACCGGCATCAATACGATGATCGCCGAGGAGCCCATGACCGCAGTGGCCATCGGCACCGGCAAGTTTATTGAGTTTACAAACGGAGAGCGGGACGAGAAATAATCGTCCCGGAGATTTTTCACGTTATCTGATTTACATTTCCTTTTTGAGATTGGAACGTTTTGAGACCGTATACTTCTGGAATTTCGCGAAAACAGGCGCAGGGGGGATTCTGGAAGCGTATGGTCTGATCAGGGTGGCTGCCCTTTTGTATTTTCAGGCGGCTGCCGATTTCACTTCCGGAGGCATATGGATATATGGCAGTCATATCAGGATATGTTGAGCATATCATTTTCCGCAATCAGGACAATGGTTATACCGTTATGGAGCTGGCGGTCGAGAAGGACACGATGACGCTGGTGGGAACCTTTTCTTATATCAGCGAAGGAGAATACATAGAGGCGGAGGGGGAGCTGACCGAGCATCCCGTCTACGGCGAGCAGCTTCGCGTCGCCAGGTATGAGCTGAAAACGCCGGAGGATGTGGATTCCATAAAGCGTTATCTGGGCTCCGGCGCGATCAAGGGCGTGGGGCCTTCTCTTGCCGCCCGGATTGTGAAAAAGTTTAAGGCGGATACGTTCCGTATTATGGAGGAGGAGCCGGAGCGGCTGGCGGAAGTGAAAGGCATCAGCGAGTCCAAGGCCATTCAGATCGGAGAGCAGGCGGCTGAAAAGCGGGATCAGCGTCAGGCCATGCTGTTCTTGCAGCAGTACGGCATTACGGTGAATCTGGCGGTGAAGATTTATAAGCGTTACGGAGACGAGATTTATTCCGTGATCAAAACCAACCCTTACCGGATGGCGGACGATATTTCCGGCGTAGGCTTTAAAATCGCGGATGAGATCGCCGCCAGGGCAGGGCTGCATACGGACTCTGATTTTCGGATTAAGAGCGGCCTGATGTATGTGCTGCAGCAGGCGCTGGGGAACGGTCATGTCTATCTTCCCGCAGAGGAACTGAAGGCGCAGACCAGTCAGCTTTTACAGGTGGAGCTGGATTCCGTGGAGCGCCATATCATGGATTTGACCATTGATAAAAAGCTGGTAGTAAAGGCGGTGCCGGAGGGCCAGGGCATCTATATTTCGAAATACTATTATATGGAATTAAATACGGCCAAAATGCTCCATGATCTGAATGTCCGGTATCCGGTGCCGGAGGAGGGTCTGTTAAAAAAGCTGGATCGAATCGAGAGCCAGACCGGTATGGAGCTGGAGGAGCAGCAGCGCCAGGCATTTATGAAGGCGGCCCGAAACGGTCTGCTGGTGATTACCGGAGGACCCGGAACCGGAAAAACCACGGTGATCAGAAATATTATTCAGTTTTTTGAGTCGGAGGACATGGAGATACTGCTGGCCGCGCCCACCGGGCGGGCGGCCAAACGGATGACGGAGGCCACGGGCTGCGAGGCGAGAACCATTCACCGGATGCTGGAATTAAACGGCGTGCCGGAGGAGGAGTCCCGGGCGGAGCAGTTTCAGCGCAATGAGCAGAATCCCCTGGAGGCGGACGCCATTATCATCGACGAGATGTCCATGGTGGATATCAATCTGCTTTACGCGCTGCTAAAGGCGGTTACGGTAGGCACCCGGCTGATTCTGGTAGGGGATGTGGACCAGCTGCCCAGCGTGGGGCCGGGAAATGTGCTGCGGGATGTGATCGGCTCCGAGGCCTTCGCGGTGGTAAAGCTGGAAAAGATTTTCCGTCAGGCCGCCCAGAGCGATATTATTGTCAATGCCCATAAGATCAACGCCGGGGAATGGATCGACCCGGAGGCGAGGAGCAAGGACTTTCTGTTTATCAAACGGCAGGATGCCAATGCCATTATCAATGCGTCGATCACGCTGGTCCGGGACAAGCTGCCCCGCTATGTGGGGGCCCCCATGTATGATATTCAGGTGATGACCCCGATGCGCAAAGGGGCTCTGGGGGTGGAACGGCTGAATACGATCCTCCAGGAATTTTTAAATCCGCCGACGCCGGATAAAAAGGAAAAGGAGCTGGGCGCGTCGACTTTCCGGGAGGGCGACAAGGTGATGCAGATTAAAAATAATTACCAGATGGAATGGGAGGTGCGCAGTCAGCGGTACAATGTGGCGCTTGACAAGGGAACCGGGGTTTTTAACGGCGATATGGGCGTGGTGCGTCGCATCGATTTGTTCGGCGAGCAGCTGACGGTGGAATATGATGAGAACCGGTTTGTCACCTATGAGTTTAAACAGCTGGACGAGCTGGAGCTGGCCTACGCGATTACGATTCACAAGTCCCAGGGCAGCGAGTATCCCGCCGTGGTGATTCCGCTGCTTTCAGGCCCCCGGATGCTGATGAACCGGAACCTGATCTATACGGCCGTCACCCGGGCCCGCTCCTGCGTCTGCATCGTAGGGTCGCCCCAGACCTTTCAGGAGATGGTGGCGAACGAGCGGCAGCAGAGACGGTATTCCAGTCTGAGCGCGCGGATACGGGAGCTGTGAGGAGAGGGGCATAGTTTCGTATTGTAATAACGGTCAGGTGGATGGCAGTTCTTTCACTCATGCTTCCGGAGAAATTTTTGGAGAGTATTTTGAGGGAAAATTTGAAGTGGGAAAAGCCAGGATATGGTGAAGAATTTGTCATGAGGAAAAATAGAGAAAGTGAGGTGATATCAATAACTGAAAATAAAAGGACAGTTAAGACGGTAGGCGTGGGAAAAGCGGGACTCATACCGGATTTCCTGCGCGAAGCGGCACGGCGGTTCGGCGGGGAATGTCTGGATCTTCTGTTTCCCAGAATCTGTCCGCTGTGCGGTACGATTGTTACGAAAGAGGAAGGGCTGATCTGCCGGAATTGTGTTCCGAAGGCGGAGCGGCTCTTTTTGCGTGAACCGCTGTGTAAAAAGTGCGGAAAGCAGCTGGAATCGGAGATTCAGGAGTACTGTTTTGACTGTACGGCTCATCCAAAGCTGTTCTGGCAGGGGGTCTCCCTGTTTGCGTACCGGGATGAGGCGAAGGAATCCATGATGGGGTTTAAGTATCATAATAAGCGGGAATATGCCGATTATTATGCCGGGCAGCTGACGGACCGCTATGGGGACCGGCTGCGGCAGGCAGGGGCCCAGGCCGTGATCCCCGTCCCGCTGCACGCAAAAAAGCTGCGGGACAGGGGGTATAACCAGGCGGGGGTTCTGGCCCGGAGGCTGGGCGCTTCTTTGGAGCTGCCGGTCTATCCGAAAGGGTTGATTCGCGTGCAGGACACCGCGCCCCAGAAAACGCTGCAGGGCAGCCAGAGAGGGAAAAATCTCTATCATGCCTTTCGGGCCGGAAAGCTGCCAAAAGGGCTTGCAAGCGTGATTCTGGTGGACGATATCTATACCACGGGCGCTACGATGAACGCCTGCTCCGCGGCGCTTAAGAAAGCGGGAGTACGGCGGATTTTCTGTGTCAGCGTGTGCAGCGGGAGGAACTGACGGTTACACAATCTCCAGTTTCCTATACCGGTTAAAACAGCCCAGCACTTCCTGTTTTCTCGGCATGGCCAGTCCGGCGGAGAGGTAGCTGCCGCCGTCCATTCCCACCGCTTCCAGTCCTTTTTCATTTACCAGCTTTAACAGTTCGTCCGCGATCTGTGCCATGTCCCGCCTGCCGTCGAAGAAATGCCGGATGGCGTATAACAGCATATAGGCCAGAGCCTCGGTCTGCTCCCTGTCGGCCAGCTGTTCCAGGCACCGCAGTTCGATTTCTTCCCGATTGATGGACAGAGAATCCCGTCCGCTCACTTTCAGCTTTACCCGGGAATCTCGGGCAACCGAAGGGTTTGGCTTGGGAAGCCGGCGGAAGCTCAGGGCATGGTCTGCCAGGGGAAGGGGCGTGATGCCCGGATAGGCGGCGGCTTTTTCCTTTGCCATGGCGGTGATATCAAAGGGCCGGTAGCAGTCCATCTGAATCACCAGATCGGCGATATGGAAGTAGGAGCCGGAGCTGCCTGCCACGATCACGGAGGAAACGCCTGCCTGCTCATACAGCCCTTTGACCCGCTCGATAAAAGGAGTGATCGGTTCCTTTTCCCGGCAGATCACCTGCTGCATCAGCTCGTCCCGGATCATAAAATTGGTGGCGCTGGTATCCTCGTCGATTAGGAACAGGGAGGAACCGGCTTCCAGCCCCTCCACCACATTGGCCGCCTGGGAGGTGCTGCCGCTGGCGTCCTCGGTGGAGAAGGCGGTGGTGTCCCGGCCGTTTGGCAGGTTATTGACAAACATGGAGATATCGGTTTTGCAGATGCTTCGTCCGTCCTCCGCCCGCAGTTTCAGCGCCGTATCGTCAGTGATCACATATTCCCGGCCGTCGCCCCGGATATGGTTGTAGACACCCAGCTCCAATGCCCGCAGCAGGGTGGATTTCCCGTGGTAGCCGCCGCCCACGATCAGGGTGATTCCCTTCGGAATGCCCATGCCGGCGAGAGAACCCTTGTGGGGAAGCTCCAGCGTGACCCGCAGAGATTCCGGAGACTGAAAAGCCACGGACCGGGCCATCGGAAGCTGGGAGACACCGCTTTTCCGGGGCAGTATGGAGCCGTCAGCCACAAAGGCGCACAGTCCTAGTTCGGGCAGCCTGTCGCGGATAAACTGCTGGTCCTCCGCCAGCCAGATCACGGATTCCACCTGCTTCTGGTCGATATTCCGGTAAAACAGGGAGGATGCCACCGCCTTCGGCAGAAATTCAAAAAAAATTTTGATCAGCTCGCCGGAGTTGATGGTCCGCCCATTGGCCGGGAAGCCCACCTCCAGCCGTACCAGAAGCCGTCCTGAGCCGGGGGTCAGCGTGCAGGCGGTCCGTTCCAGCACCTCCTGTCCGCAGCGGCTGACAGAGATCAGGCCGCTTTTGCCGGAGCCTTTCGCCTTGAAATTATATTTTTCCACAGCCTGTCCGAACAGCCGGATCAGATGATCCTGCAGCGCCACCCGGGTGTGCCGCTGCTCCAGATAGGGGGCGGGAAAGCCTGCCTGTTTTCCTTCTATAATAATACTGACCTTCGAGGGAGACGCGAAAGGGTCTCCCTGTACATGGTCGATGGACAGAACGAAACCGTTAAACTGGTACTGGCCCCGGGTGTCCTTGTAAGCCGGATAGCTTTTTCTGTCGATGGACAGCAGTAAATGTTTTAAATCGTCGGATCGTTTCATAGCGTCTGTATGTGCTCCTTCCTGTGAAAGTTTATTTTATTACAAATCAATTTTCCAGGCTTATTTTATCATGGAAACGGCTTGTAAACAATATGAGTTCTGATATATAATGTAGGAATAAAAAAACGAATAGAAAAAGGAATGATTCTGATATGAAACAGCATAAAAAAATAACGCGCCTGCTTCCCGCGGCGATGCTGCTTTTCGCGGTCTCGCTGCTTTTTGCGGGCTGCGGCAAAAGAGGCGATGAAAAGGAAACGGAAGCCGCGCCGGAGACGAAGGCGGAGCTGATCGGAAATGTCTACATTGCTCCGGTGGCCGACGGTACCAATTATCTGGCGCCGGCGGGAACGGACACCTTTTCGCTGTGTCTGGAACGGGAAAACGTGGAGCCGGGGACCGGCGTCTTTACGCTGTACGACGCTGAGGACGACAGCCTGCTGACGGAGATCCCGGCAGACAGCGAACAGGTGGCTTTCGGGCCGGCGACTGAAGAGCATAAAACTTTTTACGGTATGGACAGAGGCACGGAGGTCCGGATCAGCCTGGGCTTCGGCCTGGAAGCGGGAAAGCGGTACTACGCGGCGGTTTCCGAAGATTTTGTCCATTATGACGATGTGGGAAGCAGGGCGCTGGGCGGAAAAGATCAGTGGCCCGTTCAGGTAGCGGAGGAAGCAGAATAGGAGGAAACATTGGACTTTCAGATTTTATTGTGGATACAGGAAAACCTGCGGTCAGAGCCTTTGAACGCGCTGTGGACCGGAATCACCTTTCTGGGGGATCACGGACAGTTCTGGATCCTTTTGTCTCTGTGTCTGCTGATTCCGAAGAAGACGAGAACGGTGGGACTTTGCAGCCTGATCGCACTGATCCTGAGCCTGCTGTGTACAAATATTCTACTGAAAAATCTAGTGCGGCGGGCCCGCCCTTTTCAGCAGTATGCCCAGCTGATCCCTCTGATTCCTGCGCCCAGGGATTTCTCCTTCCCCTCCGGTCATACCTCCGCTTCTTTTGCGGCGGCCGTCGCCTGCTTCCTGGGATTTCGAGACCGGAATCGATGGCTGCCGGCGGTATGTCCGCTGGTTCTGGCAGCCCTGATCGGCTTTTCCAGGCTGTACCTGGGCGTTCATTTTCCTACCGATGTGCTGGCAGGCTGCCTGATTGGATGCGCCGCCGGGTTCGGCGGGTATTATGTGGGACGAAAAATGGCCGCGTCAAATTCGCATAATTTTTACGGACAGAACAAATAAAACAAAATATATATTTTATAAAAAATAATATCCCTTCCGTTTTCCAAAATAATCAAAAAGCATTAATTCTTCCCCAAATAATGCCGATATATAAGAAAGAGTATATATTGTTTTTGATGATCACGGTATTTTTGGGGAAATATCTTGAATCTGGGCTGGGCCTGTGCTATACTTTTCTCCATAAATCGGGTGAAAAGTATATTTTTTTTACTCAGAAATATAACATATTAATTATTTTGTCATAGAATACACACAGCGGCGCTGCAGTCACAGCGGTCAGCCTGCGGTATTCCTGTGACGCCGGAAAGATATGACTGGTGAATATGACTGGTGAGAAACTGACACTGGAAGCAATAGAAGAATTTTTGGAAAGCCTTCGGCGCAAGAACCGGGGGAAGAGCTCTCTGGATACGTACAGACGCAGTCTGGCGGGGCTTTACGCATGGCTGCCTGAGGATAAGCGTCTGGATAAGGATACGGGGGCGCGGTGGCGGCGCTGGATGCTGGAGGAAAAAGGGTTTTCCCATATGACGGTGAACACCCAGGTGTCCATTATGAACACATATCTGCGGCACATTGGCCACAGAGACTGGCAGGTAGAGGAATTTGTCCGGGAGCCGGCGCAGCAGCCGGAGCTGTCGAGGGAAGAATATTTGAGGCTGCTGTCCGCGGCCAGACAGCTGGGCCGGGAGCGGTCCTATCTGCTGATCAAAACCATGGGCGGCGCGGGCGTCCGGGTCCAGGAGATGTCCCAGGTGACGGCGGAGGCGGTCCTTTCGGGAACGGTGGAGCTGGACAGTCACAATAAGCAGCGCCTGCGGACGTTGTATATTCCGGAGACGCTGCGCAGAGAACTGATCGAATATATGCGGCGTTATAACATCAAAAGCGGCCCCATTTTTCTGACCAGAGACGGAAAGCCGCTGTCCCGCTCGACGATCCACCATTATGTCAGCGCTATCAGCCGCGACGCGCAGGTGGATTCGGAAAAGGCGAATCCCCGCTGTCTCTGGAAAATGTACCAGAGTGTTCAGGAGGGGATCCGGGCCGATGTGGACACACTGATCCGGCAGACTTATGAGCGCATGGTGGAGAAAGAACAGATTTCCATCGGATGGGACGAAAATCGCCAGGATCATCCGAAGGGCGCGGAAAATATGCCGGGAATGGGAGAATCTAAAAACGGCGTGAGGGAGGATAAAAAACCCTATGACAGATAAAGAATTGCGCAGGCTGCGCCGGCAGGACCTTCTCCAGCTGCTGGTGGAGCAGAGCAGGGAAGCGGCCAGGCTGCAGACCGAATCGGATGAAAAAAGTGAGGAGCTGACACAGCTTACCGAGAGCTGTGAGCGTCTGAAGGGAAAGCTGGACGAAAAGGACGTACAGCTGGAAAGGCTGAAGGAAAAGCTGAATGAAAAAGACGCCCTTCTGGAAAAACTTAAGAGCAGGCTGAATGAAAAAGACGATCTCCTGAAAAAACTGCAAGGCCGCCTGGATGAGAAGGATATGTCCATCGGTGAGCTGGAGAAACAGCTGGAAGTCCTGCGGTCTGACCGGTGGGAACAGCTGGATTCCGACGGCGCAGTCGCCGACATAATCGCAAAGCATCTGAAAACGGCGTTGTTCAAGCCGGAGCAGTCAGAGGGCATTGAATCAGACGGAAGGGATATCCATGAGCGAGAACAGCGAGAAGAAGCTTGAGCTTCCAAGCCTGGAGCTTTTGGAAGCAGAGCTTGCGAAGGAACAATATAAAGACAGATACGGCAGGGTATTGAGAAGCACGGTGTTTTTCCTGGTGGTGGTAGCCGCCGCCACGGTGCTGATCGCGGTCCTTCTGCTGCCGGTTCTGCAGATCAGCGGAACTTCCATGACGGATTCCTTGCAGGATGAGGATATCGTGGTGGCGCTGAACAGCAACCGGTACAGAACGGGCGATATCATTGCTTTCTATTATAATAACAATATTCTGGTGAAGCGGGTGATCGCATCCTCGGGAGACTGGGTGAACATCGACATGGACGGAAACGTCTATGTGAACGAGGAGCTGCTGGATGAACCTTATGTAACGGAAAAGGCATTCGGCGACTGCAACATCACACTGCCCTATCAGGTGCCGGAGGGCCGGTGCTTCGTGATGGGAGACCACAGGTCCACCAGTATCGACAGCCGGAACAAGGCGGTAGGCTGTATCAGCAACGACATGGTGATTGGAAAAATCATATTCCGGGTCTGGCCGTTTTCAGGTCTGGGAATTCCGAAATAATCAACGCAGGCGCAGGGAGGGAGGCTGTAAGATGAGATTTGATTTATCATCGCAGAATACAAAGATATTGCAGGAACAGAAGAAGCACAGACAGTGGCTGATTGTTTTTCTGGGCCTGTCCGTGACGGTGGTTCTGGGCACGGCGGCAGCGCTGAAGCTGTATGGCCAGGCGCTGACCCATAAGGTAAAGGTGCTGGACTGCCGGGCAGAGGTACATGAGCATACGGAGGAATGCTATGTATATGACGAGGAGAAGGGAGAAGACGTGCCGGTCTGCGGCTACGCCGACTATCTGGTCCATATACATAACGATGACTGCCGGGACGAGAACGGCAGACTGGTATGTCCGTTGGAAGAAATCAAGCCCCATACCCATGAGGACGCCTGTTATGAGGAACGGCAGGTGCTGATCTGCGGTCTGGAAGGAACCGGACCGGTACAGGGAAGCCATACGGACGCTGCAGGAAGCCAGCCGGTAAAGACGCCCGGCGAAGGGAATCAGCCAGAGCAGGATTCTGACGCGGAGAATCAGACGACTCAGGGACCGGCAGCGGATGTTCCGGCAGACACTGAGCCAGAGCTGGTATGTGTAAATAAAGAGCATACCCATACAGATGCATGTTATGAGGCGGAATTATCCTGTACACAGGAAGAACATCAGCACGAAAACGGCTGCTATGAGGAAGCTCTCGTCTGTGAAGCGGAAAAGCATCAGCATGGTGATAGCTGTAAAGATGAGGAAGGCAATCTGATCTGTGATCTTGAAGAACATGAACATGGGGATGACTGTTATGAGAGAACGCTGATCTGTGGCATGGAAGAACACAGTCATGAAGAATCATGCTATGCCAGCAGAGTTCTGACCTGTGAGACAGAAGAACATCAGCATGGCGACGCCTGCTATGCGCAGGCTACCGGCGGAACCGCAGCCGCACCGGAAACGAAAGCGCCGGAGACAAAAGCTGCCGAAACGACAGCAGCGACGACGGCCGAAGAGACAACTGCGGCAGCGGGAACGGCAGGTGCGGGAACCCATGTTCACACTGCGGCCTGCTATGAGACGAAGCTGGTTCCGGTCTGCGGAAAGCTGGAGAAGCATGTCCACGATGAGGACTGCTACGATAAAGACGGAAGGCTGATCTGCGAGGTGCCGCAGCTGGAAGAACATGTCCACAACAAAGACTGCTTCAAGACGGTAGAGCTGACCGACGAGGAAATCGCCGCTCTGAACGCCGGCGCGAAGCTGCATATCCATCATGAAGACTGCTATGACGAGGATGGAGAATTAATCTGCGGCCATTATGAGACCCATATCCATGGACCGAAATGCTATAACAGAGACGGCGAGCTGATCTGCGGCCATGACGAGGCTCATGTTCACGATTCGGACTGCTATGACAGAGACGGCGAGCTGATCTGCGGCCTAGAAGTGGTGGTCCATGAGCATGACGAGGACTGCTATGATGAGAACGGCAAACTGATCTGCGACCATGCCCATATTCATGAGGAAAGCTGCTTCGACGAAGACGGAAATATGACCTGTGACTTCGAGGACGTGGGAGATTACCTGTGGACCTGTGAGGAAGAAGATTATATCGTCACCGTGAAATTTAACCACGAGGCGAAGATCCCCGGCAACGCAAAGCTGATCGCCGAGCAGATTACAGCCGAGGAGGATGAGGAATACTTCGCCCGGAGAGAAGAAGAGTACAGAGAGGCGATGAATGATGAGACGGCGGATATGAGAGCGCTGCTGCGCGTCGGCTTTTATGTAGAGGATAAAGAGGCGAAGAAAGACGAAGACAAACTGATCGAGATCGAGTCCGAAGCGCCCGTAACCGTAACCGTCCAGTTCCTGGATGAAGACGGTCTGAAAGAAGGCGACCCGATCACCGTGGTCCATTTCGCGAAGGAAGGAACCGAACTGTTGGACGGCGGGCAGGCCGAGGATAACAGTACGACCTTTGAGATGGACGGATTCTCCGATATCGCGATCGGATATGGCAATGAAGGGGCGAAGGCTACCGTAAGCGGGAACGGGATAGATGAGAGCGTAAGCGGAAACAGCGTCAGTGGGAACAGTATCAGCGGGAATGGGATTGAAGGAGAAACTATTCGATTGGATGATAGTTTTGAGTATGAGGATGAGGCGTTTCATATTACGTTTCATGTGAAGGGTGAGGCGGTTCTGCCTGAAGACGCGGAAAATGAGAAAGAGAGTGAGGAAAGCGTCTCATCAGAAAGTACTCTTTTCGATGAGAAAGTAAACGAGTCGGAAAAAGGAAAATCAGAGGAGGAATCAAAGGCAGAAACCGAGGCAGAATCAGAGCCGGGAGAAAATGGAGAAACGTCCGGAGAGGAACCCTCCGCTGAAACAGAAAATACGGAAAGTAATTTAAAAGAAAATCTTGAATTCAAAGTAGAAACGCTGGACGAGGAGTCTGACGAATATGTTTCAGTAGCAAATGCGTACGCAGAGGAAGACAGCAGCGAAAATGAATTGCTTTTGCTTCAAGTGCTGTCATACTCCCTGGTTTATAATGATGTGAAGCTGGACCTGTCGGATTGTATGGTTACGGCAGATATTACACCTACACAGGAGTTGGTTTCTTACGCTGAAAATTTTTCTGATGTTACTACACTGGAATTAGAAGATACGGATGTTGATGTTCCGGATATGGAAATAGAAGAAAAAGTGTTTATGACTGCTTTGGGAGTGTTGGGAGAAGAAGAAGGGGAAATTTTTGACGCTGTAGCAGTAACTGAAACAACAGGAATGTTTCTCACAATGGCCCCTCAGGGGACGGATGGCGCTGTTGCGTTTGCCGTTGCGAGTCGTGCAAATCCGAACTTTACGGTGCAGTATTACGCGAATATAAAAAGGATGGCGGAGACTGGGAAAATCGAACTCAGTGTTTTTGATACAAGTGGAAAACAATTGCCAACGAATCAAAGTGCAGCGCTAAATGAGGGAGAAACAGATAAAAAAAATCCGCAGAAACCTGTAACGCAAAAGTTTAAACCTATATATATAGATGACAATGGAAATATTCAATATATAAAAAAAGGCGATGAGAAATTTAAACCGACGGAAATGTATAAGCAAAGATATTATGAATATGTGAAAGCTCCTAGCCTAATGTATTTTAATGTTTTGGTAGAGAATCCAAATTATCAGTTAAGTGAGATTTGGGTGATATACGATGATATTGGGAGAATTCTAAACTGTTCAAATACGGGAAAAGGGCATGTTCACGTAGAAACATGTTATGAATATCCAAATGGAAAGTTTGATTCTGCGCAATATAAAAAGTATATTGACGGTTTAGTGTCGAACGGAAGGGTAGAGAAAAAAACATATAGTGAAAATATTCATTTTACTAATAGAGAGGATGTCGCCAAAAAAGATGGGAATTATATCCTGATTAAAGAAAATACTGTTATCAGATTAGTATATGACGTGACAGAAAAGGAGAAAGAGTTTGACACAACATTTTATGATTATGATGTCTCAGATGGAAATATTTATAGTGAAGCTAATAACGATCCAAACAATATAGTAGAAAGAACAATCTCAGCTACAAAAGAGAATCCGTGGTATATGTATTCGCAGCGACAAGGCATTAATGATCTAAGAAATTATGCTGATAAAAAATATACCGCAAATGGTATAAAACTGGCTTTTGGCAACAGTGATAGTGTGACACCTACAACGCTTGGTAATCAGAAAGTTGCCGGTACGGAGTATTTTATTAATCAAGCGAATATGGAAATATTTCGGCGCTGTTCATTCGGGCTAGTTAAAAAACTTGAAAATGGTAAGATTGTGTATGCAGATGGTGTGGATGCTCCTAAATTATTTAATGAAGGGGATGCTATTGGAAAAGTTCAATACCCAGTTAATGAGAAAGATGTTAACAGATATCCTCTTATTTTTGATCGAGAAGGAGATACGTATACATTAACAGCAGTAAAAGGAACAAACAGCAAGAATTTGGAACAATTGAGATATAAAAAAGCAGCTTGGGGAAGTCAATTTGTGATGTATTCTAATGAATTCTGGCCAATGGATAATGTCCCCAGTGCGGGACAGAATGGTCATGACCCATTGTTTGGAACCAAGGGTGAGGAGGAAACGAAAAAATTCTTTAGTATCGATCCTAAAGTAACTCTTCCAGCTATTGGAAGTGATCATGGTGATAGTCACAATGCCTTTTTTGGTATGACATATGCCGTTGAGTTTGATATTGGTGATGATTATATAGGACCATTGGAATATTATTTCTTCGGTGATGACGATATGTGGGTCTTTCTGGATGATACATTAGTTTGTGATATCGGCGGTGTTCATCAGTCCGTAGGAGAGTATGTAAACCTGTGGGATTACCTAGATGAAAACCAAAAATATACGAATCATGAACATTCGGCGGCATGTTATGACAAAGAAAAGCTGGTATGCAAAAAGGATCATTTGCATTCGGATGAGTGTTATGAAAAAACCTGCGGAAAACATAGACTGACGTTCTTTTATACGGAACGTGGAGCTTCAGGCTCAACCTGTTGGATGCAATTTACCTTGCCTACCGTGACGTCCTTAACTCCTGAACAGGCCAGTGGCCAGGCTACTAATTCCTTGAAAGTAGGAAAAAACGTAATAGGCACGAATGCGCCTGCGGAATTACAATATGAGTTTTCGATCCATTTTACAAAAGGAGAGACTAATTTAGCGGATGATTATTCTTATACGAAGTATGATAAAGATGGTAATGTGCTAGATTATGACGTTATCATATGGAATGGTGGAACTTTTACTTTAGGAGAATATATTTTAGTTAATTATTTGCCAGTGGGAACCACCTACGAGGTGGAAGAGACTGGGATTGTTTATAGGAAAGATGAAAAAACAGGCAATCTAGTTTCCGTTAGCAAAGAAGAACTGGATAAGTATGAAATAATAATTGACGGTGAGGAAAGCGACGATGGTATAAAAAAGGATGAGATTTCTTCAACGGAATCAACAGTTAATTATATCAACGATTATGGCTATGCGCTTCCCGAAACCGGTGGTCCCGGTCCAGAGTTATATACAATGGCAGGCGCTTTATGCATAATGGTAGGCGCATGCCTGATGTATAGAAAAAAATTCAGAGGAAGGAGGGTGTAGCGCTTCTCCTTAATCTGAAAGGAATGCAGATTTGTGGAGTAACTGATAACACAGAAATCGTTTCAAACAAGAATCAAAAACAAGATTAAAAGGAGGATGAGTTTATGAAACGAATTAAGAAAATTGCCAG
>CAJTTU010000045.1:0-13598 GCA_910579325.1 uncultured Lachnospiraceae bacterium
TGATCTGATGATCGCTGTCAACAGCCCTTTCCGCGACAGCGGCACAGAACAGGAGATCGAAGCGTTCTGCAAAGATTTCGTGACCCGGTACTGGCCCGGCATGAAAGAGCGCCCGGTCTATCTGGCCGACACTTTCCCTAACGCGGCAGTGCGCCGGCAAATCTATGCGCTCAGCCGCCAGGGATAATAACAGCAGGATTCTTATTTGCAAAGAAACGGGGGGAGAAAACGTATGTATGCCGTCGTTCTGACTACCTTTGCGATTATCATATGCATCTTTCTGGAATGGAAGTGGCACATCAACATGGGAATTACCGCCTGCACGGCCGCTTTCCTCATCGGCTGCTTCGGCCTGGGGCTTTCGCCCAATGAAATCAAAAACATGCTGCCAGTAAAAATCATTTTTCCAATCACCGCAATCACCACTTTTTATGGCTTTGCAATGGAAAACGGAACGCTGGAAAAGCTGGCGAACCATGTGGTGTGGCAGTTCCGCCGCTACCCCGGCGCCATTCCCATTCTGCTCTTTGCCCTCTGCGCGCTGTTGGGCGTGGCTGGTATGGATGCCGGTTCTATCGCCATCGTTATGTCTCCCATCGCCATGGGCATTGTCGCGCAGGGCCGGCAGCCGCTGCTGCCCTGTGTGCTGGCAACCATGCTGGGCAGCGGCGTCGGATCTAATTACATGTTTGCCGCCGGCGGCACGATTATACGCGGCTTTATAGAGGAAGGGGCTTTCGCCGGGCACGCCCTCTCCCTCAGCATAGGCATCTTTATCCATTACTTCATTTGCTGCGGCATTCTTGCCGCTGCAGTTATGCTGATTTTCCGCCAGAGAGGCGAGGCGACGGCCACTGCGGTTCCGGAACCCTTTGACACAAAACAAAAAATAAATCTTTTGCTCATCGCCCTTTTCGTCCTTACCGTGGCAGTGCCGGCCATTGCAGGTGAGTTCACCGGCAGCGCCGCCCTCAAAGCTCTGGCCAAAAAACTTGACGTCGGTTTTGTAGCCATGGTCTTTTCCCTGGCGGCCACGCTCCTTGGGCTGGGCAGCGTAACCGATATCCTCAGCCGCCGCGTCCCCTGGAAGACCCTCTTTATGGTCAGCGGCATCACATTTTTAATGGGGGTGGCCGTAAAGGCCGGGCTGATCGACGCTGTTACGCAGGCGATCGGCAGCAGCTGTCCTTTCTGGCTGGTGACACCGTTAATGACGCTGTCTGCCGGCGTGATGAGTTTTTTCTCCAGTGCCATCAGCGTTGTCATACCCACCCTCTTCCCCATGGTTCCGGTGCTGGCAGAGGCCACCGGCGTAGCGGGGCTGCCGCTTTATATAGCCGTCACCCTGGGAAGCGGCATCACGGCGATTTCCCCTTTCTCTACCGGCGGCTCCATCATGCTGGGAAATTGCCCCGACGAACAGCGGCGGGATGAGATGATGTTCGGCCAGCTGATTTCCGCCTTTTTCATGCTTATTTTCGTTATATTATATTGCGGCATCATTGCTTTTTTCATCCGTTAAAAACATGCACAGGGGAGTTCGTCGAACTTTCCTGTGATATTAAAAAAAATCCCTCCGGGCAAAATTCCGTCCGAGGGATTTTTATCTTGATCCATATTATATTATTTATTTCCCCAAATTTTCATGATGGTCCAAAAGATAGCTTAACAGAAAAAGCAGCCGGCTGGATACGGTCTCCAGCTTTTCGGCATCCACAAGTTCAAATGCTTTTGCAATGCGGTTGTACACAGTATTGCGATGGGATTCCATGCGCAAAGCCGCGTCGGAATAGTTTCCGTTTGAAAACAGATACCAAAAAACAGTTTCCGCAAACTGCGTGTGGTTTTCCCGGTCATAGCTTTGCAGCCGTGAATATTCCGGGTGTGCCAGCCGTCCAAGCTGCTCCCTGAAAAGCTCGTCACGCATCAAAAGCCCTAAACCCGCATCCCGTATGTCGATACTCTGCCTGCCACGTTCTTCAGCCACACGGGCGGCCTCCCTGGCTATCCTTCCATAGGCGCTTAACTGCTCAAGCCCCTGGAAAGGCTTTGACATCCCCCGGGAGCGAATACTCTGACGTCGGATCTTATCCAGGCACCCTGATATTTCATCGCCGCCTGGCCCATCCGCCAGATGGCAGAGTACGCTGATCCCGCCAGGCGCCAAAACGGTATAAGCTTCATTCACCGCCATATTGATTTCGCTTTGCACCCAGTCATATTCTTCCTGGTCGGCTTCATCCGCCATAGAGAAATAAACCACCAGGAAATAATCTTTCCCGCTCCAGCCCATATGGCCGTACACAGCTTTTAGCGTAACGCTCTCCCCATGGACAGCGAGGCCGTCTAAATTTTGATTCAGATAGGCATCCAAGACACTGCTCTGAAAAAGCACGGAGCGCTTGGAGCCGATATAAAAAGCGACAATCGCCTGAAAGGCCTTCATCAGCTGCAAGTCCCCGGGATAAAAAGGCGCGGAGATCTCATACATCACGATATGCCCCACCCGGATGCCCTGTAAAAAAAGATTTGCCAGAATGAATTTTCCAGGGTTGGTATTCGAAGAAAGAACCGCAGGCTCCTGCAGGCTGGCACGCTCTGACATGGAGTTGAAATGCCCCTCCGTCAGCCAGAGATGAACGGTCTTTCCGCCTTTCTCTTTCTTTTTTTTATAAGTATCCCAGATAGGATTGATGATGCCGTAGGAATCTGTGATGGCGACAATCTCATATTGGGAATTCTGGATGAGCATGGGGCGGAAAAAGGCAAGCTGGGCAATATCCAGCAGATCCTGCAATGTGCCCCCCTCAAAAACACTGCGCAGCAAGGCGCTTTCCCAGGCATTATAATATTCAAAAGCGGCGGACACGCTGTTGAACACATCCTCCACCGCCGAGTCGATAACCAATATAAAATCCTCTTTATTGGCAATGATGACCGTGCCGGCTTTTTCATCCCGCACACTGACGCTCGCGACGCCGTTCATAGTTTTATTGTCCGTGACGCGGACAACCTGCAGTTCCGCCACGCCGTCACGGATAAACGGCTCCACTTTAAAATTCTCTTTCCGCAACCAATGCTCCAGTATAAACATCGATATCTTCACGGCGCGCCCGCCTTTCCCCATAAAACCATCCGACCAACTGCCGTCACGGAGTCCGTCTCCTTCTATGTAATCTTTGGCAACATTTTATCAGGAATCGTTCCGGTTTGCAAGTCCCAACTTCTCATGCAAGCCTCCGCCCCCGCACATAAAACAACGCCGTAAAAGCGCCTCCCGTCACAATCCAGGATGCGATATAAATCCACACAATACATTCCATACTCCCATATCCGGGCAAAATAAACAGTATGCCCGCAACCCGCAAAAGGCAGGTGCAGGCCAGCGTGACGATCATGGGCTTTACCGTATCCCCCATACTGCAGCAGGCGCCGGAAAAAGCTTCCGCCAGGGCATAAAACACAAAAAACGGAGCCATCATTTTCATATACCGAACCGACAGCGGTACCACCGCTGCCCCATCCTCCCCCGAGATAAACCAATGCCCCATCGTTCCTGTGCCGAAAAACAGAATAACGCTGATCACGGCCACGCAGGCGGCGGACATCCCCGCCCCTGCCAGCACGCCCCGTTTTACCCGTTCCGCCTTCCCGGCCCCCACGTTCTGCGCCGTATACGTAGTCAGCGCCGGAGCCATGGCGTCTGCCGCAAGCCAGATCAGCATATCCAGCTTGTCACAGATCCCCCAGGCCGCAATCTGATCCGTTCCCATGCCGTTCACACTGGCCTGGACAATAGAATTGGCTATGGGAAAAAGAACAGCCTGCAGCGCCAGCGGAAATCCCGTTTTTACCATGGACAGCATATGTTCCCCGCAAAAATGCATATGCCAGATCCTTTTCTGCCCGCCTTCACGCTCAATCCCCGCCAGCAGCCACAGCGTATAGGCGGCGCTGACAATCTGCGAAAAAACGGTGGCGGCTGCGGCGCCTCTGACACCCAGCCGGAACAGACCCACCAGCAGAAGATCCCCCGCTATATTCAGAGCAGAGCAGAGCGCCAGAACATACAGCGGCCGCCTGGAATCCCCAAGAGCCCGCAAAATGCCGGAAGCCATGTTATATAAAATCATCGCCCATATGCCGCCGAAATAAATCCGGGTATAGGCGGCGGTCTGCTCACAGATCTCTGCGGGCACGGCCATAACATCCAGAAAAAAAGGCGTCAGCCACACGCCGGCCGCGGAACAGACAAGCCCCAGAACAACCGCCACCGTATAGGCAGTCCGTATGGAACAATGCAGGCTTTCCCTGTCCCTTGCGCCATAATATCGGGAAATCAGAATCGTCGCCCCCGCCGCCAGGCCGTTCATAAAGTTCAGAGGAAATTTAAAGAGAGTATGGACGCTGTCAATGGCGGCCAGTCCGCCCTTTCCGTTAAACTGTCCCACGATCACCGCATCCGCCGTCACATAAAGCTGCTGAATCAGGCTCCCAAACAGAATCGGCAGAACAAACCAGAGCAGCACAGGAAAAACATTTCCTTCAGTCAGATCAAGCGTTTTTTTCTTCATGGTTTTTTAATCTCCTCCTGCCACTCTCGATCCGGAATATCAGGCACTGATGCCGCAGCCCCGCTAGATTCAAAACAGATGGCATGCCACCTCATGCCCCTCGCCGATTACCTTCCGCTTTGGGCGCTCCTTGCGGCAAATCTCCATACACCGGCCGCACCGGGTCTGGAACGGGCATCCCGGCGGCACGTCCAGGGGGCTTGGAATCTCGCTGTCAATGCTCTCGATCTTTTTCGTAAAATCCATTTTCGTGTCAAAGACAGCCCCCAAAAGTGCCCGGGTATAAGGATGCCGCGCCTTATCCACGTCCTCCCCCGGAATCACCTCCACGATCATACCCAGATACATGACGGCGATCTGATGGGCAAAAGCCTGGATCAGCCCCAGGTCATGGGCGATAAAGCCGATGGCAATATTTTTTTCCCTCTGCAGCTTACAGACCAGCTCGATAATCGTCTTCTGCACGGACACGTCCAGGGCGCAGGTGGCCTCGTCCATCACGATCAGCTCAGGCTCTAAGGCCAGCGCCCTGGCGATGGCGACTCTCTGCCGCTGGCCGCCGGACATATTGTGGGGATACCGGTCGGCAAAGTCGCCGGGCAGCTCCACCGCCTCTAAAAATCTGCGGGCTGTGGCGTCCTTTTCGGAGGCTCTGATCCGCCCGAAATTCATTAAAGGCTCACAGATAATGTCCCTGATCTTCATCTTCGGGTTGAAGGAGCCGCTTGGATCCTGGAATACCATTTGTATATACTGCCGGGTCTGTCGCAGTTCTTCGCCTTTTAATTTCGTCAAATCCTTTCCCTTAAAAAGAATCTCTCCTTCCGTGGGAACGTCCAGACGAACCAGAAAACGCATAAAGGTAGACTTTCCGCAGCCGGACTCGCCGATCAGCCCCAGTGTCTTCCCCCGGTAAAATTTCAGGTTGATATCCTGGCAGGCCACAAGCTCCCTGCCGCCGGAGGCCGGGAAGCGCCTGGTCACATGCTTTGCCTCCAGAATTATATCCCTTTCATCAAACATAACGCTCACCTCCCAGCGAAGGAACCGCATCCAGAAGCCTCTGCGCATAGCCGCTGTGACTTCCGTGAAGGATATCCTCCCGGCTGCCGCTGTCAGTAATCTCACCGTTTCTCATCACGACGATCCGGTCAGACATATAGGCGGCGACGCCCAGGTTATGCGTCACCACAATCATACTGGTTCCATAGTCGTCCCGAAGCTCCATCATCTGCCGCACGATCTGAGCCTGGGTCGTCACATCCAGGGCTGAGGTGGGCTCGTCCGCCAGAAGAAGCTTTGGCCGGAAGGTCATAGCCATGGCGATGCCCACCCGCTGCCGCATGCCGCCGGAAAGCTGAAAGGGATAGGAATTCATGATATGATCGCCGCTTGGCAGACGCATCCGCTCTAACATGGCGATGCCCTTTTTCCAGGCGTCCGCCTTGCTGATCTCTTCATGGATGCGGATATATTCCACAAAACCGGCTCCGATCTTCCGGATCGGATTCAGCATGGCACCGGAATCCTGAAAAATCATGGAGATATCGGCGCCCCGGAGCCTGCGCCACTGGTCAGACCTGTTGTTCAGCAGGGATTTTCCCTCAAACAGAATATCCCCTTCCGTCACCTTTCCGCCTCCTGCCAAAAGCCCCAGCACCGCGCGGATCACGGTAGTTTTTCCAGAGCCGGACTCCCCTACCAGGGAAGCGATCTCCCCTTCTTTTAGATCCATACTGAAATGCCTGACCGCAGGGCGATTCTGATAGGAGATGGTAATATTTTTTATTTCCAACATAAAACATACCTCTTGATCTGCATTTTGCATCAGCCCTCCCAGTACCATAACCGGAAGGAAATTCCGGACACACGCGTCCATAAATCCTTTCGGGCACAGTCCGGGCAGATGCCGTTTTATTCGTCCCTGACGTCCAGAACATCCCTGAGCGCATCTCCCAGCAGGTTAAATACCACCACGACGACAAAAATTGCCGCGCCGGGATAAATCATCATCCAGGGCGCGCTCTGTACAAAAGGACGACCCTCGTTCAGCATCAGCCCCCATTCCGGCGCGGGCGCTTTCGCGCCGAAGCCCAGAAAGGAAAGACCGGCCAGTTCCAGCATCATGCCGCCGATATCGGTGGCGGCGGTGATCACCAGGGTAGGAATCACATTGGGCACCATGTATTTTGTCAGGATATAGGGCGTTTTGGAGCCGGTCACCACGGCCGCCGCCACATAATCCCGGTTTCGAATCTTCAAAACAAGGCTTCTCGCCAGCCTGGCATATTTCGTCCAGCTTACCAGCGCCACGGCAATAACCGCATTCTTTACACTGGCGCCCAGAATACCGGCGATGGCCATGGCAAACACCATGCCGGGAAATGACACCATCATATCCGCGATACGCATAATCACGGCATCGACCCAGCCGCCGAAGTAGCCCGATAAAACCCCCAGCACCGTACCCAGAGCAAAAATAATCAGGACGACGGAGAAAGCGGCGGTCATACTGGTACGGGCTCCGTAGATCACACGGGTAAAGATATCCCGTCCCAGCTTATCCGTACCGAAAATATGGGCTCCGCCCGGAGCCTGCAAAGCGTCTTTCAGCACGGCGGCGGAAGGGTCCACGCCGCCGGTCACCACAGGAGCAAAAATAGCCACAAGGATAATCAGAACCGCAAGGACCGCAAAGATACAGAAAGACAGGTTTTTCTTTACAAAGCTTTTATTCTTCATAATCCCTTACCTCCCTCTCATCCTGGGGTCAACATAGTTATAGGAGATATCCACAGCCAGGTTGACCAGCATATAGATCAGGGAAATCCACAGCACATACCCCTGAATCAGCGGATAGTCATAAGCGGTAATAGCCGAAACCGCCAGGCTGCCCATACCGGGATAGGAGAAAATCACCTCCACCACGGCGGTACCGCCAAGCAGGGAGCCTAAGGACAGGCCCAGCATGGTAATCAGCGGCAGCAGAGAGTTGGGGAACACATTCTGCCACAGAATCTGCCATTCCTTCACGCCCCTGGCCCTTGCGCCGGTCACATAATCCTGGCTTAATTCTTCCAGGATGGCCGTACGCACCTGCCGGGTATATTTGGCCGACATGGCAAAAGCCAGCGTAACGGAGGGCAGAATCAGGCTCTTAAAATCTCCTCCCGACGAAACCACAGGCAGCAGCTGGAGCCTGACACAGAAAATCAGCATCAAAAGCAGCCCGACCCAGAAGTTGGGCATAGATACGCCGAAAAACGTGACACCCCGGAGGGCATAGTCCACGATGCTGTTCTTATGGGTCGCCTGAGCCATGCCGATGGGAACCGCCACAAGAAGCATCAGGAACATAGACATAATCGACAGCTTTAACGTGGGCCACAGCCTGTCTAAAAGCAGCGTCGCCACCGGCTTGTGATAAGCGTAGGAAGTGCCGAAGTCACCTTTCAGACAGTTTTTCAGCCAGTCGAAGTACTGCACCAGCATCGGGCGGTTCAAGCCCATGGCCTCCCGGGTCTCCTGTATCATTTCTTCGCTTGGCATCATGCCTGCGGCCGCGTACATGGTGGTCACGGGATCGCCGGGCGCCAGATAGGTAATCATAAAAGTCAGAAAACTGATGCCCACCGCCACAAGGACGATCTGAAGCAGCCGTTTTCCCAATTGTTTCGCACTCAAGGGGATTCCTCCTATACTTTCGTCAGTTCTGACCGAATCTTCCGTCGTGTCCCCCGGAAATCCACCGTACCTGATTTTCGAAATTCCGGGAGCACACCCGTCATGAACCGGAGGAAACGGGATACATATCGGTGGTAATCCAGTAGTAGTCCGCCGTGTTGATGGCAGCGCCGCCCACGGTAGCATTTCTGGAAATCATAGAACTGTTATAATATCCATGGACAACGGCCGCCGCATCGTCGATCAAAATCTGCTGCATCCTCTGCACGATCTCCCGGCGGGCATCCTCATCAAAGGTAACCGCCAGCTCGTCAAACAGTTTATCGTACTCCTCATTCTTGTATCCGCAGTAATCGGCGCCGGAGGTAGAACACCAGGAAGCCATATACTGGGTCGGATCGCCGGTACCCACGGTCGTCCAGTTAGAGCCGTTTAAGTCAAAATCGCCGGACTGATAGCTGTCCCACTGGCGGGCGGAATCAGCGATCTCCAGATCGACGCCGATACCGACAGCGCTCAGCTGCTGCTGAATTGCTTCAGCGAAATCATTCAGGCAGCGGTTCGGATATGTAACATATTTCAGGACAACCTCCTGGCCGTCCAGTTCCCGGATGCCGTCGCCGTTGGTATCCACGATCCCCGCGTCGTCCAGCAGCTTCATGGCCGCCTCAGGGTCATAGGGATAGGGGTCTGTCAGATTTTCATAGCCATAATCCAGATTGGAGGGCAATACGGAGTAACCTGCGGTATACAGGCCGCCCACGGTTGTGGTACACATCGTATCGTCATCCAGCGACATCAGAATCGCTTCCCGCAGTGTCTTATTGGAAAGCAGCCTGCCTTCCGACATATTCATGTGAGCCAGGCCGGTGCGGACGCCGTTCGCGATCGTCACGGTGAATTCCGGGTTCGCCTGCAGGTCACGCAGATCGCTGATATTGGTCACATTCTCCGCCAGGTCAAGCTGGCCGGACTGCAGCGCCATAGCCTTTGCGGTGGCATCGCCCATATACAGCAGCTCGATGGAATCAAACGGAACCTCTCCGCCCCAGTAATGCTCATTGGCCGCCATCGTATACCCCACTTCCTCCCGAAAATTCGTGGCAACATAGGGGCCGGTGCCAATGGGCGCATGGTCAAAATCAGTGGTATGCTCCACATCCAGAACCGCCATGGTGGGATAAGCCAGGTTTTTGGTCAGATCCACATAGGGGGTAACTGTTTTTATGGTTAAGCGGCCGACGGCATTGTCCGCGGTCATCTCGGCCTCAAATTCCAGAAATGTCTGAGGGTCGGCGGAGCCGTTAGGGCCTTCTTCCTTCAAACGTTCAAAACAGGCTTTCACAGCCTCGGGAGTCAGCTCACAGCCGTCCGAGAATTTTACATTGTCACGGATATGGAACACCCACTCGGTATGCTCGTCATTGACCGTATACTCGTCGCAAAGCCAGTTGACCACATTCATGGAATTATCAAACCGGAACAGGCATTCGCTGACGCCGTAACGGGAGGCGTTCCATCCGGTATTCGTCTCCCTGGCCGGGTCAAGGCCGCCGGCGCTGTAATTCTGAATGCCAAAGGTCATGGTGCGTCCGCCTGCAGTATCCTGCTCTCCCTGGTAAGCTTCCTGGTTCACCTCGCCTTCCCGGTTGGCCGCGGAGGTTGCTTCGGAGGCGTCCGCAGCGGCAGCAGGAGTATCTGTACCGGAATCCTTTCCGGATCCGCCGCCGCAGCCGGCCAGTGTGCCGGCAATCAGCAGAAGCGATAATATCAGGGCAGCCCGTTTCTGAATCTTCTTCATTTTCTCCATCTTCCTTCATCTTTAAATTTGTTTCATTTCCGGCCAGCCAAACAGTCGATACCCGCTCCGCTCCGCCCTGCTCCCTGAAACCTGTCCGATGAGTCCCGCCCCACACATATTTGTATCATATGGAAGTTCGGAGGACTTTCCTTTGATATCAAAAAAAGACCGCAACACATCGTTACGGTCAATCAAAGGGACACCGGCAAAACATTGCTTTCCGGACACATCATCAGGAATATTGCGCAGACAAACCAATGAGCTTTCCTATCTTCCGTAAGAATCTCAACATACAGAGGAATAAGCAGGTCTCCTGACTTATGCTTAAACGCTTACCGCGCCTTCCCAGGGTATTTACCCCAGTGGCATTTTTGCGGTTTGCTCGCAATTACAGTGACGGGATCGTCCCGGATTTGCACCGGGTTCCCTTTTCATCCGTTACCGGAACTTATTCCCACAGCCAACAGCCGAAATATGAACTTTTTATCAAAATAACACTTTTCGGGAAATTTGTCTACCCTTACCGGCTGTCCGCCCTATTCCAATTCATTATATGCCCCGAAAAAAATTTTGTAATTTTCTTAAAAGCCCTTAAAAAATCCAGCTTTCAAAAGAAGCCAATCCCGCATTTTCTATCCATGTATTCCAAATCGTTATATGCCGTTACTTCTTTCTTACCGGAAAACAAACCTCCGTAACCAACTCTTCCGGATCATCCGTCTTACTTGGGCTTACATGGCAGATACAAAAGAATTTTCCTTCAAATTCATAACCGTTCGCAACTGCCCAGTCCGCTACGGCCTTATTCAATCTGTACAGTGAATCCCAGAAATATACTGATACGCAAATTCGATCGCGTTACAAGTCAGGTTTTCACACATATGGGGCGGATCGTTTTCCGAAAAGCCTCCCGGGCGCAGTTCAAGGCATCTCAACGAACCAAATTTCCTTTCAAAGGCGGACGCAAAACCGTAGCAGGCAGATACTATTTCATCTTCCGCTTTTCCCAGCACATGAAGATAAATTCCGATAAACATAAGCGCCCCTTCCACTAAGCCGCACTGCGCTCCGTATCCGCCCGCGCCGTGCAGGCCGGCCGCAGACCAGATAATCTGGGGCTCAACAGCTGTTTCAAATAATTCGCTCAGGCATAAAATCGTCGCCCTCGCGCAATTCACATCATGACTCCAGTACAATTCATGCACACGGTTCATTATGTACTCTTTCATCGCGTAATCCCTCCATAACCGCCAAAATACAGATCCGGGGTAAACCCCGCGCCGCCGCTGTCGCCCGGAAAAGGAAAACAGCCTACCTTCCGTCCCTCCAGCGCTTACACTGCTCGATCCGCTTACCGTCGTCTCCCTGATTTTCATCATAGGCAAACCCGTTCAGCAGATCACAGGGAAAGCTTTCGCATTGCCCGCAGTGGACATATCCTTTTTCCTCACAGCAGTCCTTCACCGGGCAGCCGTCACCCCAGAAGGGCTTTTCAATATGTACGCAGCCGCCGCAGTTCATCTGTTCACGGTAACCGCACTCGCCGCATAAAATCCCGCAGCGGGATTCAATTTTGGCTCCACCGGCCTCAGCCAGCCCCACATAAATATGAATTTCCCCGTTTTCCCCGGGGCCGTTCTGATATTCCTCAAAATCGCACCGGAACGCCCTTGGCAGATTCATCTGCCAGATTTCCTGCCAGGCTGCGGCGACTGCCTGCACCATATCCCCCCGAACCACAAATTTCGCGTAAGATCCGGCGGGAATCCTGCGGATGGCATAAGCTTCTCCCCGGGGCTGTTCCGAGGTTTCGCAGCCCACCATCACCGTATAATCCGCCTTTTCATCGTCTGCGTAATCCGTGTAAATTCCCAGCGCCTTTTCATTTACCTTACCGGGAATACCAACCCAAATCCCCTCGTTATAAAACCGGTTCCACAGCCCGCCGATTACGGCGCCCATATCGGGAGCCATGTTGTTAGCGCGTGCCGATATGCCCGCGACAATTTTCTCTTCCAGCGTTACGATTTCATAATCCATTATATAAGACCATCCTTTCTTCTGATGCTCTTATTCTACCAGACTAACCACGACACCAGCATGTCATGGTTCCAGGTGATTTTTTCGGATTTCCTCCGCAAAAGCCAGGACATCCCCGCGAAATTCCGCCGGTTCCAGAAGTTTAGCCCCGCCTCCAAAGGAAGCGATCCAGCTGACGATGCTCGTCTTGTCCACAAATCCAAAAGAAAACAGCAGCATTCCGTCCTCCCGAACCGTAAAGCTTTCCGAGCCGTACTCATCGATGAGCCGCCATTGAAACCTTGGATGCACTTCCGCTTTTACCTGATACGGATGGGGAAATACCCGCCCGGCAGACAAATCCGGCAGCGGAGCCTTCCGTTTTTCAAAAAGCCCGCCCATAATCAGGTCGGTCATCCGTCCCAGTTTAAACAGCCGGAAATCCTCTCTTTTCTCACACCATCCCTATATATACCAGCTTGACCACTGAAAAACCAGATGATAAGGTTCTATGGTTCGCCTTGATTCTCCCTTCGGCGCAAAATATATAAAAGAAACCTTCCGGCCGGAAAGAATTGCCTGATGGAGCAATTCTATTTTCGGGGACAGAGATGCCTTGTACCAGGAGGAAAGGTCGATCAGAATATGGGGATCTCCCGCAAGCAGACCGGAAGTCCCCGCCGACAGCTTCTCCATCAGCCGGGCATAGCGTTTTGTGCCGCTTATGCTGTCCAGACTGCGAAGCCCGGCCAGAATCGCCTGCATCTCCGATGTGCTGAGCAGGGTACGGTCGATTTTATAACCTTCCATAATAGAAATACCGCTGCAGCGCCCAGGCGTCGTCACCAGCGGAATGCCCGCCATGCAAAGGGCTTCAATATCCCGGTTAATCGTACGGCGGGAGACCTCGAACTTTTCCGCCAGCTCCGGCGCCGTCGCCTTTTCCTGCCGCAGCAGAACCGACAGGATGCCGATCATTCTGTCAAGCTTCATAGAAATCCTCCGCTTCTATTTTTGCTCTTTTGACCTGTATGCCGCATTTACTTTTACAATTCACGATTTTTATTTTCCCCTGAAATAAATGGTAATATGCTTTTGCGGTCTGTTTCAGAAACCCCCATCGCATTCATTGCCTGTTCTGTTGTCAGCCCTAAATTATCCATCAAATTTACAATCGATTGCAGTAAGGTTGATATTCTTTCTTTCTGAGCTGCTTCCTCATTCATTTGCTGTATTGCCAAACACACATCAATCGCCTCCTCACCTTCCTTAACCGCTATCTTTGCGCCTACGCAGGCATTTAACACATCCACTTCCTCTCTCCCCAAATGGCGGAAAGATTCGTCTGCATCCAATATCTTTTTCAATTCATCCTTGTCTCCTGCATACTTGATAAATGACAACACTTCTTTCAAAGAACTCCGGAATTTTCCAAAATCTTCATTCCCTATCGAGGCCGGCGCGATCAAATTATATGCTGCCGCTAAGAAAATTTCTTTTCCTGTTACCTGTATCATACC
>CAJTTU010000045.1:13615-26729 GCA_910579325.1 uncultured Lachnospiraceae bacterium
GTCTTACAAGCAATGATGTGGTATAAAAAAAGTGAAAAAATGCTAACAACAAAAAAATCCCGGCGTTTGAATTTTATGATCCATATACCGGAATTTTTTACAGTAAAAGCACATACATATTCTATTCTTTTCATACGCCAGAAGGCAGCTTTTCCGGTAGCAGGCCAGGCCAAATTATGGATCGTCTCCATGATTTTACGATCCCCAGCTGCCTTCTGCCCTCCGGAGGTCAAGGAAAAGGCCGTAAAAAAAACAAACACTTGTGGCTCAGACCGGCGTATCCGGATATCTGTGTATTTTTCGTTCCTATGCCTCGCCTACATCAACCCACTCAGCCGCTCCAGCAAATGCCCCGCCGCAAAAAAGGTCGTCTCAAAATGCATGTAGGACAAAATATTTTCATCCCACATCAGCTTCAAAACCGGAGGGAATTCCTCGTCGGACTCCCAGAACTGTAAAATCACGGGCAGGGAGTCAGGCTGACAGGACGTATAATCATCGCCTCTTGCCGGGTACTTCGCAGTCTGGCAAACGGCGTCATCACAAATCATCCCCTGAATACCAGCGTTTCCTGCCGGATGCCACCTGAAAAGCGGTATCCGGTAGGAAACATCCCCCACCTTTTCCTTCTGTCCGCCCAGAAGCTCACAGGCTCTGGCAAGCTGCCCGGTATGGCCGTCAAACTTTTTCGCCGTACCGCCGAACATGTCCTTACCCGGCGAAGCGGACTGTACGGTTCCCTTTAACTGGTTCACCGGCGTAAACCTGCCCGACAGGCAGCAGTCGTCCTTTGCGTAGCACAGCACGTCGAAAATCGTCATGGATATATTGTAATCGGCGTGTGCGGCATGGCAGAAATCATCCTCCGTCCATTCCACCCTGCCGCTGTCCCTGCCGATTCTGCATTTCCGGCCGACAAAGGTAAGGTACAGATATTCGCCGTCATGGGCTAATCCGTATTTCCGGATCATTTTTTCCTGGTCATAGTTTAAAAATTCCCTTTCCATCTGATCCCGCATCAGGTCATAATTCGATGCTTTCATCGGCGAATCCCTCCCCTGCTTTCGGCGCGCGCTCCGGCTTACTGCCTGAACAGTTTCAACGCCGTCTGCGCCACGTTCGCTCCCATTTCTTCAAACTGCTCCGCATATGGTTCCATATCGTTCCCTGTTCCGGCAGCGCCGATCTGGAAACGGTGGGCAGTCTGCGCGCCGGCTCCCGAAAAGACAAGCATGCCTTTCAGCAGCATATATCTCACCATTTCCATAATCGCCGTATCGACTCCTCCTGTCGGAGATTTCGCGGTTACGAAAGCCGCCCCCAGCTTTCCCTTTAAATTAATCCGGGAGCTGTTGTCGAACCACCGTTTCAGTTCCCAGCTTAAACTGGTGAAATATACCGGCGTGCCGAAAATAACGGCGTCGCTCTGTTCCAGAAATTCCAGATCCACTTCATTTTCCCGGATATCCATTGCCTTTACCTGAACAAAGGGATACTTGGCCAGAATGCCGTCCCGTATGTACTCTGCCGCTTCCTCCGTATTTCCTGTCTGGCTTACATAAATAATTGAAATGTTCATCCCGTACCTCCCTGGTAATCATATATTTGATCATTCATTTAATTGTTCCGCTGTGCTCATATCCCGTCTCCCGCAACCGCCTTCAACTGCCTGTTCATTCGCAGCAGCAGGCTCTGATCTTTGGAAAGGCGGTATAATACCAGATTCCCCTCATATACGGCAAGGCAGAGCGCCGCCAGTTCCTCCACTTCCGCTTCCCCCGCTCTTTTCGCTATGCCATCTTTGCGCAGTACCTGCTCAAAAATTTTTTGTATCTCTCCCATCGCCTGATTATAATGCTTCGCCAGCTCCTTCTCCTGAAAGGCGATCTCCATCCCCACAACGGCCAGCGGACATCCGTAATACCGTTTATCCGCCAGCTCCTCCTGAAAAGCCCGCAGAAACGAGTCGCAAAACGATCCCCAGGAATCCGAATCCGCTGCGACACCCCGCAGCAGTTCGGTGGTTTTCAAAATCTCATTGATCCCGGTTTTCGTATAGCCGTTCTTCCAGAACAGATCACCGGCCGCTTCTATAATCTTCTTTTTTGATAATTCACCCTTGGTCATTTTTTTGTTCCTATTTCCTATATAATAGACTAATCAGTCTATTTTGTCAATGCCTTTATGATGCAAAATCACACATACAAAAAGCGCCCGAAAACCATTGTTCTCCGAACGCTTGATGTAACTGTTATTATGGATCGCCTCCATACCTTCCCTTCTCAGAAGCTCGATAAATTCCGGCAAAAGCATATGGAACCCTCACTCCCCCGTCTCCACCGCCTCCACAATACTCATCCTTGCAATCCGCTTAAGCGGCACACCGGTCGCAAGCAGGCAGGCTCCGACGGAAAAAGCGGCGGCTTCGGCAATGGAGCCGACAGGAACGGAAACCAGCCGGATCGATTCCGTCGCCGCGGCGTCGATCAAAATCGTGCATGCATACCCCGCGATACCGCCAATCACAGCCGCCGCCATGCCATAATACGCCCCTTCCCACAAAAATGTCCGATACAGGCTCCCTGTGCTCATCCCAATCGCCCGCTGCATCCCGATTTCCCGGACACGGGTGTGGATATTGCTGTACACCGTATTGATTATATTCAGAATCCCGATCGCCCCGATAAAAACAATCAGAATCCAGCACAGCATTTTCATCTGCTGAAAGCTCTCTGCCATTTCCTCACCGGCCTGCCGGTAGGAAAGCCAGTGGGTTCCCGCCGCCTTCTCACACCAGCCGTCCAGCCAGTTCTCAAAGCTTTCCCCATCCGCCCCTTCTTTCAATGTGGGATAAACCTCCGAATAGCTGTCGTCATCCATTAACGAGCAATAAATTTCCCCGTTCACAATCACCTGGACACCGTTGATAAATCCGTCGTTGTTAATAGTAACCGGATTGTCAGCCAGCCCGACGATACGCACCGTCCGGTCTCCCAGCCTGATTGTATCGCCGACGGAAAGGTTTGTGTGTTCTATTTCCGTATCTCCATAGGAAAAGGCAATGGGATTTTTGACCAGGCATCCCGTTCCCTCCAATAACGCCTGCCGATCCTGCTCCGACAATCCGGCAGCATAGGACAGCAGCGTCTCGTCATCCGGACTCGCAAGCTGATATGTCTCATGAGAGGTAACGGCCAGGTCTGTTTCAAAAGGCACTTCCGGCGCCCCTTCCGTCCCCGGGCTGAATATGGAGAGCCGGACGGCGGAAAGCCTTTCCACGGCCTCATTTTCCTCCAGTTCCCTGACGGCCACGGCGGGAATGCCGACGGTTTCATTGGTCACGGCATAGTCGCTGGCATACAACCCCTGCACCGCCCGGCTGGCATCCAGAAGGCCGGTAAAGCTTTGCAGCGCCACAAAGACAGCGATGCTCATAACCAGCGATAAAACGGTTATGGCCGTCCTGCCCCGTCCCCGTTTCAGGTTCAGCCTTGCGTAATAGGCTTCAAAATTCCGGATTCGTTTTTTCTTTCTGCTCCGGCGTTTGATTTTGCCCGTCTGCCCCGACATGGCCACCGTGGGCGAAACGGAAGAGGCATACCGGGCGGCGGGAAATGCCGCCAGCAGCGCAAACAACAGCGTAACGGCGACGCTGGCAAGCAGCATGGGCAGATTTACCGTCCCGGCGGAGCGGATCGTGGAATTCAGCTCAGCGGTACTCTTTACCAGAAACAGTTCAGGGTTCAGCAGGCCTGCGGCGGCAGTCAGCACGCCTTTTGCCGACAGCACCCCCAGCAGTAGCCCCAAAGGGATGCCGAAACCGCTAAGAATCAAAAGCTGCAGGGAAACCAGACGGTAAACCTGCCCCCGCTCGCCCCCGATTGCCCGGATTGTCCCGTATTCCTTCACCTTTTTGGCAACGGATATTTTCAGGATATTGTAAATGACCAGTCCTGCGGCAAACAAAACCAATGCGCCTGTCAGAAGGCAGGCAACGGCCATAAAGGAAAAGCCCGAACCCGTATCGCCGCTTTCCTTCCCATCGTAGGAAATGCCAAGGGCATCCAGCAAAACCCAGTTGTACTGAATATACCGTTCCTCCACTTGAAGGGATGCGGCCAGGTCATCCATAATCTTCTGGAAATCCCCCTTGCTCTCTGTTTTGAAATCCGTGGAATACAGCAGATATTCCTCCGGCAGCAGCTTTCCGGCCGTCCCCGCTCCAACAATTCCCGCCACCATGCCGGAAGCATACCCCATATAGCTGCTTTCCAGTATCCCGGTAAGGATAAAATCCCCATGATAAGCGTACTCCGGCAGGGAACCGTCCATCACGGACACATTTAAATCGAGAGAAATTTTATCCCCCACCCCGCCGTCAAAGCCGAGATAGCGGAGCGTTTCCTCTGACAGCGCAATCTCATTTGCCTGGTTGGGCAGACGGCCTTCCTGAATTTTGTTAATGGACGGATACATGTCAAGGGCCCGATCCTGGTACTCCCGCAGATACAGATTCAGGCTGCTGTTTCCCAGTGGCATACTGCCAACAAATATAATATTTCCCACATCATATAAACGGCTGTCCTGATGCAGCCTGTCCGCCTGCTCCCGGCTCAGCTGATGAAAAGTGGCATACCGGTTTCCATTCAGCCCGGCCGCCTGCTCAGACCGCATAGACTGCAGGATTCCCACCGACTGGCCGACTACGGTGGTCATGACGGTGGACAAAATCATGGCGATCAAAATGAGAAATGCCGTTACCTTCTGCGCCTTCAGTTCCTTCCATGCCATCGACAGATAAGAGCTCATCCTGCTGTCACCTCCGTTCTCTCCGTCTCTGAAAGAACGCCGTCCACGATGACGAATTGACGTTCTGCCATCTTCGCGATGCGGCTGTCGTGGGTGATCACCACAAGGGTTCTGCCTGTCTTCATCCATATGTTCCGCAACAGCTCCATCACCTCGCCGCCGCTTCTGCTGTCCAGATTCCCCGTCGGCTCGTCCGCAAAAACGATGTCCGGCTTCGCAATCAGCGCCCGGGCAATCGCCACACGCTGCTGCTGGCCGCCGGAAAGCTCATGGGGCAGATGGGTCAGCCGCTCACGGATGCCAAGCAGCTTTGCAAGCTGCGCAAGATATGCCTCGTCCGGCTGCTTTTTATCCAACAGCAAGGGCATAATGATATTCTCCTTTGCGGTCAGCACCGGAAGAAGGTTAAACTGCTGGAAAATAAACCCGATGCGCCGGCGGCGGAATGCGGACAATGCTTTGTCGTCTAAGCCGTAAATATTTTTCCCGTCATAGGTCAGGCTGCCCGATGTCGGCCTGTCAAGCCCCGACAGCAGATGAAGCAGCGTACTTTTCCCGCTGCCCGACGGCCCCATAATCGAGATAAAATCACCCTGGGCAATTTCAAGGCTGACCTGATTCAGCGCCACGACGCGGCTCTCGCCGCTGCCGTAGATTTTTGAAAGATTTTTTGCTTCGATATGCATAGAAACACCCTCCTGCATTTAAATACTGCTACAGTCTTTCCTCACTGCGAGCATTTAAAGTCCATATGAACCTCTGCTGTTTTTTACGTTCTGCAAGGAGAGTGTAAAATAGAAATCTCAAGAATCGCTCAAGTTTTCTGATCTATTGATTTTCTTTTTCATTCATGATATGCTGGTTTAAATAAAAAATGAATTTGCCGATCAGCTAAAACAAGAGAAATAGTCCAAATCACAGAGTAGAATTGCATATAGTGAAATAGCCATCAGCTTTAAAACTAGGAGGTTCATCTATGTCAACTTTGGAAAAAGCAATCGGATTGCTTCAGGAAATGCCGGAAAACAAACTGGAAGCGATATATATGTATATACGGTTTGTCAATGCACAGCCAGACAGTAATGCGGATATTCCAGGCAAAAATATGACCGCCATCAAAAAATCCGCTCAAAAAAACGCTGTCGAAAAAAGACAACGTGGTTTTCAGGGCCTTTTATCATTTGCAGGAACATTGCCGGAAGACTTTGATTACAAAAAGGAATTAGAGGAGGCAAGAGAAGAAAAATATGCGCGTTTTATTTGACACAAACATCATATTGGATATACTGGAAAAACGTTCTCCTTTTTATGATTCATCAAAATCAGTTTTGGAGAACTGTGTTTCCGGTAATATCAAAGGCTATATTGCGCTGCATTCCATATCAAATATTTTTTATATTTTGAGGAAACGCTATTCCGCTGCAGACAGGAGAAAACTCCTGCTTAACATACTGGATTTGCTGCAAATAGCAGGCGCCGACCACGAAAGTGTCCGGAACGCCCTGCAAAAAGAGGATTTTTCCGACTTTGAAGACTGCCTGCAAAATGAATGCGCAAAACAGATTCATGCCGACTATATCGTAACACGGAATATAAATGATTTTTCCATGTCGGATATCCCTGCGGTCATTCCGGATGATTTACTCAAAATCCTCGACAGTTAAAATATTATCCCGCTTTTTACCGGGTCATTTCAGGCCTTTGTTACGCAATCCCCATGAGCACAACAAAATGACCGTCCTCGTTTTTGGCAAGGACTTACTTTTATATTTTATTATGACCAACCAGAAAAGAAGCAACCGCCCTTGCGCCATACCCTGTTTCATTTTCCAGCTTTAACGTCCCCCCGTGCTTCATACACAGGATCTGGCTGCCGTACAGCCCCATGCCGAAATGGGCGGAGTTCTGATTTAAAGCTCCGACGCCATCCTCCGTCTTGATTTTCCCAAAAGGTTTCGGGCCGTCCTGCACCAGCTTTTCAGGATAACCGGGGCCGTCGTCGGTGACGGACAGAAGTAAAAAATCCCCCTGCCGTTCCAGATGGATCAGGATATTGCTTTTTGCAAACCGGGCTGCGTTTCCGATCAGGTTTTCCGCAACCGTCAGAAATAAACCGTGATCCAGCCATACTGTTCCGTAATCAAGTCCCACTGAATCACAATCGTTCCCTAATGAACTGTGTTCAAGCCCCATTGAACTACAATTAGACCCCATCAAGCCATGGTCATGCCCCATTGCATCACGGTTAATCCACACTGAACCGTAATCAGCCCTCATCTGTCCACAGCCGGCCCCCGCTAAACTGTCATTATCCCCCGAAACAAAACACTCCAGTCCTCCCGCCAGAAGCTTTGCCGTCTCTTCTAACTCAGAACACAGCAGAGAATATGCGCATTCGCCAACCCGCACCGGCATCTGCTCTAACCGCTGGATGCCGCTCATGGCCTCCACATACTGCTCGATCCGTAACGTGTAGCTTTCCAGCCTGTCGATGGCCTGCTCGTCCGCTCTTCCCTGCCGCAGCAGCTTTACCGTCCCCTTTAAAACCGTGATCGGATTGCGCAGGTCATGGGAAAAGGCGGCGTTCAGCCGTTTGCGTTCCTCCGCCTGCCGCCACAGCTCCCGGTTCGATTTCAGAAGCTCCTCCCGCATTGTGTCAAAGGCGGCGCAAAGCTGTCCCAGCTCGTCCTCTGAGCGAACCGGCAACGCAAAATCAAGATCATGATTCTGAATCCGCTCAATGCCATTTCGCAGCGCCGCAATCGGCTCCTTCAATTTCATATGGTAATACAAAACGCCAGAAACCGCCAGCCCGCCTACCGGGAAAACAATGCAGGACACAAATTGAATCACCCCCAGCGCCGATGCGATCCTCTGCTGCCGCTCCGTGAGTCTTTCCGGCTGCCGAATCACTGTGCCGTCCGATAAAATTTCCAGCCCGACGGCAGGAAAATTCCTGCTCACCCCATTGCAGGCCATAAAGACCAGCCAGAGCAGCAAAAGAGCCAGCAAAACGCAAAACGCCGACAAAACAAGAAAAGATTTCTTTAACCCCATATTTTTCAGCCGTTCCACCGATACCCACACCCCCAGACCGTATCGATATAACCGTGGAGCGTATGCGCCGAAAGCTTCGCCCGGATTTTCCGGATATGCTCCATAACCGTATCGCTGTTTCCCTCTCCGTCGATTCCCCACACCGATTCATAAATCCGTTCCCGGTCAAAGACCTGCCCGGCATTGAGGGAAAGCAGCTCCACAATGTCAAATTCCTTTTTCGACAGAGGGACAGGCACGCCGGCCACCGTGACCGTGCGCGCCGGATAGTCGATGGCCAGATCCCCGAAAAAGCGCGCCGCCCCCTGATTCCTGTGCCGTTTTTCCCTCCGCAGATGCGCCGCGACCCGTGCCCCCAGCTCATCCAGGTCAAAGGGTTTGATAATATAATCATCCGCCCCCGCCTGGAATCCGATGATTTTATCAGAAGACTCCACCCTTGCCGTGAGAAACAGAATGGGGCAGGCCATATGCTCCCGTATCCTCTGGCAGAGGGTCAGCCCGTCCAGGTCAGGCATGTTGATATCCAGCAGAATCAAGTCAGGCTTGCCCGCCAGTTTTTGAAGCGCCTCGTTCCCGCTATGGGCAGTAAGCACCTCATAATATGGCGCAAAATAATCCGCCATCATATCCACGATTCCCGGTTCATCGTCTACGATCAGAAGCTTTTGTTTCATCACCACATTCTCCGATACAATTTCACAATTCCTAACCCATATTTAGTATAGCCGGCAAATCTCAAAAATTGCTCAACTTTCTGCCTTCGAAAAAAATTGTCCGCCCCATCTCACATCATTGTATCATCCTTAAGCACCTCTGCCAAACTGATTTTACCCACGCCCCGCCAGGCCAGCCCATAAGCCAGCGCCACGGAAGCCAAAATGGCCAGCATAAATACCATTATCGGGACGAGTGGCGCCTCCGCCATAAATTCCCCTGTCCCAAGATAACTCATTTTCAGCATACAGCCCACCGCAATCACAGCCAGCGGCAGGGTGATCAAAATCGGGCGGCCTGCCAGAACCAGCGCCTCGATGCAGAACATCTTTCTGATTTCTCCCGGCGTCAGCCCGACGGACATATACCTGGCAAATTCCCTTTTCCTCTGCCGCACAAACCCCAGCGTATTGGAAAACACATCGCCGATTCCGATGACGGCCAGAAGGACGCAGAAGCCGCCGAATACCGCTTTCATTCCCTGAATCTGTCTGGCATTCGCCCCATACTCCTGAATCCGGTTTTCACTTTCCAGCAGATAGGACTGGCCGGCCAGATGATCGATCCGGCTCTGCAGCGCATTCAATTCTTCCAATGTGGCGTTCCCTTTAGCAAGAACACGAATATAAAGTTCTTCCTCCGCGCCGCCTGTCCGCCCTTTGATTTCCTTCCATAAGGATACCGGAATAAAATGCACCAGCTCATAATAATCGATGGTCGCATATTCCTCCCGCAAAAGGGGAACCTCTTCCGTGTAAGCCAGAACCGGAACCTCCGCTTCAATTTTCTTGTCGTTATTATACGGCAGCAAAACGCTCGCAGCCTCTTCCCCTGCATCCGGCTCCTTTATATAAGGCACAAACGCCGGATGCCGGAAATCCGGATTGGTCACGTCACGGATCTGATTAAGCACCACCGCTCCGGAAAGCCGGGGCGCGATGCCGATCTGTTCACAATAATCCAAAAAGCTGCTATCATCTAATATGATCACCGGCGCATTGACCAAAAAGCCGCCGTCCACCTTTGTCACAAACTGGCCGGAAGCATGGGAAAACCCGCCGAAAGCGTTCATCTCATCGCTTATTTCATCCTCGGCAATCACCCTTTTTGCCGCCGCCTTCTGATACACGACGGCGCTCTCCACCCCGGAAAGCCCCTGAATCTCCGCCGTTTCCTCAAATGTGTCTATCTCCCCGTTTTTCACCGTAACCATAATATCCCAGGCATCCTGATACCGTTCAAAATAGGTTTCCCTTGTGCTGATTTCCGAAAGGGAAAAGAAACACTGCATGATCGTAAAAGCCATAAATGAAAATATCAGAGACAGCGACGCTGTCCTCAGCGCCTTTTTCTGGGCTTTCAGCGCATTTCCGGCCAGCTCCCCCTCCACCCCGAATAACAGGGTAAGAATACGGGACTTCCTTTTCCGCGTAAGCTGCAGCTCCCCCGTATTTCGGATGGCTTCAAGAGGCGTCAGCCTGCTTAATTTCCTGGCCGGCAGCCATGCGGAAATCCATACGGTGGCCGCAGTAACCGCCAGCGTCAGAAGCAAAACCAGCGGATGATAGCCGGGAACCGACTTATGCCGCCCCGGGATATCGCTGCCCAGCAGCACATTTGACAGATGTATCATCCCCATACTGCCTCCGATGCCAAGCAGATTTCCCGCCAGAACCGGCAGGACACAAAGGGCAGCAGCCTCCTGCAGAAGACAGGCACGGATCTGCCTCGGCGTGGCGCCGATGCTGGAAAAGATGCCGAACTGGTGAATCCTCGCGTTCATGGATACCGCAAAAGAATTGTGGATAATCACAATCAATGAAAAAGAGGCCAGTGCCGTTATCACGATGAACATGGGAAACAAAAGCCTTGGCGCTGTATCATCAGCGCTGCGGATCAGGTACATGGCCAGAAGCTGATAGTGATAGACGGCCTTTTCCGGCGCAATCCCCACCGCTTCCGCAATCCGGGGCGTATCGGAAAGAACCGCTCCCATATCATCAAAATAAAGATCGACTGCCGTCTCTGTTTCGCTGCTTTCTCTTGTGTTAATTACCGCTTCTTTTACATTGGCAAAATTTTTTATGACTTCCAGCTCTTCGTGCCCGAGCGCCCCCACAAGCCTGCTGTGCCAGCCGCCTTCCGTAAGCTCGATCCGCTCCACCTCGTATTTCCATGCATTGTAAAATAATCCGCACAGCAAGGATAACAACAACGCTGAAACAAAGGCCGCAAGCCGGACAGACAGGCCGGCGGAACGGTTGTTTTTGATATAACCCGATGAATACTCTCTCCACATATTTTTACCTCGAATTCAGTTCCGCAGCTCCCACAGTTACCTTTTTTCATCCCCGACAATCCGCCCGTCCTCAACCGTGATAATCCGCTCCGCTTCCAGCGCCACCTTCTCATCATGGGTAATCAGCAAAATTGTCTGCTCCAGGTTCCGGTTGGAAAGCTTCAGCATATCGATAATCTCCCTGGAATTTTTCTGATCCAGATTTCCCGTCGGCTCGTCGGCCAGAAGCAGCGCCGGACGGTAAATCAGTGACCGGGCAATGGCCACCCTCTGCTGCTGCCCTCCTGATAGCTGGTTCGGCAGCGCCTGGAGCCTGTCAGCAATGCCGAGAGCGCCGACCACCTTCTCAAAATATTCCCGATTGGGCTTTTTCTTATCGAGAGCCAGAGGCATCAAAATATTTTTCTCCACGGTAAGGGTGGGGATCAGGTTATAAAACTGATACACAAGCCCCACCTTCCTGCGCCGGAAAATCGCCGCCTGGGTCGGGTTTAATTTAGAAAGGTCTGTTCCGTCGATCGTCACCCTCCCTTCCGTGGGTTTGTCCACGCTCCCTAAAATATGCAAAAGCGTGGACTTCCCCGAACCGGACGCCCCGATCACCGCCACAAACTCCCCTTTGCCGACAGACAGGTCGATCCCGTCCAATGCCACTACCTGATTTTCACCGGAGCCGTATACCTTTCGGACTCCTTCACATTTTAAAATTTCCATCCTGCTGTTTCCTTTCCCGGCAGATACCTTTCGTTTCCAGAATAACGACACCCCTTGAGCGTCATTTTTCTATTTCATTATAACAAATGAAAGTTACAGATCGGTGACAGTGATGAAAATAATTCCGCAAAAATTGTCCGGGCGGCTTGATTGATTTTCCTTTTTATTCGTGATATGCTGTTTTTAGCAAAAATGGCTGATTATCTTCAAAAAGTCTTGCCATCTACGGCTTTACAATGCACAGAGGAATCCTAAAATTTATGAATAATTTCACAAAAGAAATCAGCCGTAAGGAGATGGCCTCCTTCCTGATCCCCATTCTGTGCATGAAACTTTTTGAACAGATATCGGGAATCACGAATACTGCGGTCATGAGCCGGCTTTTAAGCCCGCAAATGATGGTCTGCATCAGCGCGTGCCGGGTTTATCCGATGATACAGAACAATCTGATCGGTTCCATTGCCACGGGGTTTGGAATCTATGTGACCCGGTTCATCGGGCAGAGGAAGCCGGACAGGCTCCGGGAGGCGGTTTCGGACGCGCTTTTTTGCGCAGGCCTGCTGGCCATCGCCGGATCGGGCCTGTTATTCGCCGTAAAACCGCTTCTTCTTGCGGCCAGCATCCCGGCGGATATTTACGGGGAGGCATATATTTATCTGTTCTGGCTGTTTGCCGGATCCGGAGCACTGGTGTTCCAAAATCTGTTCTTAAGCCTTCTTTACGGATTGGGTGAATCCGCGTTCGCCGGAAGCGTGTCAACAGCCGGGGTATTCCTGCAGCCGTTCCTTACCTACTTTTTTACGTGCCAGTCCCAAATGGCGATCGCGGCAGTACCTGCCGCAATCCTGGCGAACCGTCTGCTCCTGGCGGCGGCCATGCTCTGTTATCTGCTGCGCAGATACCGGTGGCTGTTCGGCAGGCACAGATACCTGAAAGATCTGGCAGCGGTGTGGAAGAAACTGTGGGGATGCGGTTTTTCCATGGCCGCAATGCTGATTATGGTCTGGTGCGGGACATTCATGATTCAACGCAAAGCCAACCAGATGCCATCCGTTTATATCTCTGCTTACATGTACGCCATCCTTGTGGAGGATCTGTTTCTGGCACCAGTTTATGCCTGCAGACAGGCAGCTTCTGCCATCCTGGCACAGAACGCGGGAGCCGGAAGGACGGATCTGGTCCGGAAATATTATTGGAGGCTGAACCGATTAAGCTGGCTCTTCTGTGCCGTCCTGATCGGAACCATCTACGCCGGCGCGGCAGCCTGTGGTGTTAGTATATAAGTGTGGACAGGAAAAGTTGAACAACCTATACTATCAAATGAAAGAGCAAAGGAAATGTTCAACATGGCGAAAAATCAAAAATCTTACACGCCGGAATTTAAACAGCAGATCGTGGATCTGTATAATGCCGGAGGATCATTAATGTGGTATAAAAAAAGTTGACAGCCCATTCTCAAGGATTTGAGATATAATCAAGAGAATAAGGAGTGAACAAAATGGCAGAAAACAGACAATA
>CAJTTU010000046.1 GCA_910579325.1 uncultured Lachnospiraceae bacterium
TAAGCGTTCTTTTTGGTTCAGCCCATCTTCAATCAGAACTGCATTGATGTTTTCCATGTTAGACAGGCATATCAATTCATTTATACTTGCATAATCTCGGATATTCCCTTTTTTATCCGAGTTCTTATCACGCCATTGCTTAGCTGTCATACCAAATAATGCCATATTCAGCACATCAGCTTCTGATGCGTAAATAATGGAGGTTTGCTGTGACGTAAGTTCCGGCGGAATAAGATTAACCTTAATGGCATCTGTATGTATCCGGCAGTTAATTTTTGCCAATTCTCTCTTAGCGCTCCATCCGCTGCCTTAACGCATCCCAATCTGTTACTGTCAGAATATTTTCATCTACGGAACGTCCTTCCTCCATTGTATCCGGCAAATCAACCGTCCCTATGTACCATACCGGAAACAGCCCGGCATTCAAGGAACCTTTTACATCACATTCGTACTGATCCCCGATATACCAGACCTCGTCCGGTTGTAGCTGGGCTTTTTCCAACGCCAAATCGAATATCCTTTTGTTCGGCTTGCGGAAGATATAATTGCTTGAAGTAATAATAAATTCAAAAGCATTTTCCGGAAGCAGCCTGTTGATACGCTTTGCAACTGCGGAAGGCGCATAACAAATATTACTGATTACGCCTGTACGGATGCCGATGCTCTTCAGGTATTCTAAAAATTCTTTTATCCCTTCTGTCGGCCTTCCCGGGGCAGCCGCATCCCAGAATACCGTATCAATTTCAGCGTTACTGAGCCCGATCTCTATTCCCTGAGATTCATAGAGATAGGGCGTAAACATTGTATTGGGGATCTCGATCTGAAACAAATGTCTTCTCTCAGGATCAAATCTTCCAAACTCCTGATTGATTTCATTTGCCCTGGCGTATACCTGCTCTGCCGACAAATGATATTTATTTTTTACAGCGTATCGTAAAACAGCCTCCGTTCCTTTTACCCCGTCAAATTTCTCTTCCGCGATCAGCGTCTGGCCATAATCAAATAGTATCATTTTAGGCATTTTCATGTCATCCATCTCCAAAATATTTCTCTTATTTCATTACCGCCAGCATCACCAGCGCAATCGCAACAATCAGCACCGCGGAACCGACGGCCAGGAACGCTTTTTGGTATGGTCTTTTTCCTTCTTCTCTTGCCTTTTCAATTTCATCCAGACTCTTCCCGTTGGCAAACGCGACGATTTCCTTATAAGTCTGAATATCGTATTTCTTTTTATACCTTTCAATTCTGACGGCAAAATACATTCCGATGCCAAACAAACATAGATACAGTGCCATTCCAACCCACTTCCATAGCATTACGAGCGGTACCGGCACGATCAGCAATGCAATAAATAATACGGTAAAAACGGCACTGTCCTTTTGAAACTTCGCATATTCCTGTGAGTCAATTTCTTTCTTCATTTTTTCTAAATCTCCTTTGATTAAATGATCCAGAGATACTTGAAAGACTTCGCTCATCAACACTAAGCTTTTAATATCAGGATAACTTTTGTCATTTTCCCAATTGGATATGGTTTGTCTTGAAACAAAAACTTTATCAGCCAACCCCTCCTGAGATAAATTTGCCTCCGTTCGATATTTTTTTATCTGCTTACCGAGTTCCATCTTCGTCACCTCCTCACTGCACAGTTTAATCAAAAAGGGAGATTTCCGCTATCAAAACTCTTTGACACAGCCCATTTCGTCCGTGTCAAAAATGTTTGACAGCCCGAAAACAGCCAATGCTGAAAGCTGCCCGGCCTTATATCTCAATAAATTCTCCTTCATTTCCATGCTGCCGGATTAAATTCATTAAATCATCCGCCTGCATCCACAGGGTCGCCGTATTATCATTGGGGTGTACGCCGATTTTGTTGCCGGCAAATTCCGCGTCCAGATAAAAATGTACCTGATGCCTGTTATCATTCAGGAGGCCAAGGGGCGTAACCGAACCGGGCGTCAGCTTCATAATTGCGGACAAATCCTCCTCCGACGCAAAGGAAAGGGCACGCAGCCCATGCTGTTTCCGGAACACTTTTAAGTCTACCCGTTTATTACCCTTCACCGTAATCAGATAATAATTACGTTTTTTATCGTCCCGGACAAACAGATTTTTTCCGTCCCATTCCGGATACGGAAGCTCGACCTCCTTCAATTCCTCCATGTTAAACACAGCTTTGTGCTCGGTGATTTCATACGGAATATTATGCCTGGTCAAATACTGGTATGTTTCGGCTTTATTCATTAAATATACCTCTCTCTTTGCGCCTTTTCCGTATTGCATATTTTAAAAATCTAACTGTTCCTGCGAATCCGAATCAATTTCAAGAGATCGTCATACAGACGCCCCTTATCCTCCAGATCGATCATCAGCCACCTTTGCCCGTTTCCCTCCTGTGTCTGATGATAAACCGTCTGCAGCTCCTCCGCACAGTCGGGAAGGATTTCCTCGATCATCGGTTTTTCTTTTTTGCCGGCCACGAACAGAACGGTAAAATATCCCTCCCTTGGATATAGGGTACACAATGACTTTCCGGCCTTTTTAAATTTAACATTCCAGCCCTTTTCCCAGCTGCATCCGCTGTATTCTATTTTTTCGGTGCATTTATATGTGCTCCTGATTTCGGAACAAAATTGCGTAAAAACCGGGTTCCTGACATATTCGCCTATTTCCTCAACAGTAGGACAATGGTTTCGGTCCTGCAAATCGATCATATTGCTCCGCTCCTCCATATTACGGTTATGTACGCCCGGCAAAAGCCAGGCTCACCGTTTCTTTTTCCCAAATACCATCCAGGCCACAAACCCCAACAGCGCAAACGCCACGACCATCCAGGGAATAAAATATCCCATGCCTTTACCGTAGAACAGGTCATAGTACCCTTTCAGGTAAATCACGACAACAATCGCCGGCAGACCTACGGTCATATAGCCTTTCATCTTCTCCGGGAAACGCATGCCGTCCCCTGCGTTAACCTCCGCCAGGAAGTTTTGAAAGCCCCAGCCGTTTCTGGAAACACAGAAAGCCACATAGATCAGAGAACCCAGCGGCAGGATATTGCTGGAAACCAGAAAATCCTCCAGATCCATAATTCCGCTGTTTGGGCCTAAAGGCTGAATCCCTGCCAGCACATTAAAGCCCAGGACGCAGGGCATAGACAGCAGGGCAATCGCCACGATATTAACCGCCACCGCTTTCTTTCTGCTCCATCCCCACAGATCGGCCGCAAAGGACAGAATATTTTCAAACACCGCGATAATCGTGGACAATGCGGCAAAGGACATAAACAAAAAGAACAGAGACCCCCAGATCCGTCCTCCTGCCATCTGGTTAAACACATTCGGCAACGTGATAAAAATCAGGGACGGGCCGGCCCCCGGCTCGATGCCATAGGCGAAGCAGGCCGGGATAATGATAAATCCCGCCATCAGTGCCACAAAAGTATCCAGAACGATCACATTGACCGCCTCGCCGGTAAGGGACCGCTCTCTGCCCAGATAGCTTCCGAAAATAGCCATGGCGCCGCAGCCAATGCTCAAGGTAAAAAAGGCCTGGGACATGGCGCCGAATATCACATTGCCCATGCCAATCTCCATCATAGCCTTAAAATCAGGAACCAGGTAAAATTTCACGCCTTCCATGGCGCCCGGCAGCGTCACCGAATGAACGGCAAGGACCAGAATCAGTCCTAACAGACCGATCATCATCACCTTGCTGATCCGTTCCACGCCTTTCTGCACGCCAAAAGAACAGATGCCGAAGGCAAGAACCACCACCAGCACCATCCAGAAGGTCATCAGACCCGGATTCTGGGTCATGGCGGAGAATTTCCCGGCCACTTCCTCCGGGGTCATCGCCGCCCCGGTAAACTCTCCGGTCAGGCACCGCCAGAAATAATACAGCATCCAGCCTGCCACCATCGTATAAAACATCATCAGAATATAATTGGCCGAAATCCCGAGAATCCTGTAATGATGCCACTTTCTCCCCTCAGGCTCCAGCTCCCGGAAGGATATTGCGCAGCTTTTCTGACTTCCCCGGCCCACCGTAAACTCACAGACCAGAATCGGAAAGCCCAAAATCGCCAGAAAGACCAGATAAATCAAAATAAAAGCGGCGCCTCCGTACTCGCCGCACATATAAGGGAATTTCCACACATTCCCCAAACCCACCGCACAGCCTGCCGATACCAGGATAAATCCCAGCCGGGAACTGAATTTTTCACGCTCCATTATAAATTTCCTCCCTGCTTCTATTCGCTTTTATCCCCATAAATATATCATATTGGCCAATAGTTCGCAAGGCCGTATAGCAAAGAGGCTGCCATAACGACAGCCCCTTCCCATTCCTTAATCCCGGTCTGCCTCAAAACTGATGATTTCTCCGGTAACCGCGTCGATTTCATACTCATATTCGGTATGGCCCGCTTTAAATTTGATCTCGTACTCCGCCTTATCATGATCCTGGTCAAATTCCACTTCCAGATCATAAACGTCTGCTTCGCTCACATTCGCATGAGCAAAGGCCGCCGCTTTCGCCTGCTCCTGCGTGATATAGGATGAGCCGGCATTGCCCTGGCCCCCGGCTGCCGGAGCATTTCCGCCGCCGTTTTGACTCTGGCCCTGATTCTTCGCTCCGCCCGGCAGATCGGATTCCGCGTCATAATCATAAGAAAGAATCTCTCCGGTAGCCGCATCGATGTCATAGTCGTATTCTTTATTCCCCACGAAAAATTCTACGTCATACTCGTCACGTCCATGCTCCCGTTCCAGCTTTACCCGTATATAAGAAATATCCGCTTCACTGACATTGGCATGTTCCCGGGCAATCCGCTTCGCGTCCTCCTCGGTAAGCCCCTGGGACTGCGCCGCCGGGGCCGCCTGACCGCCCCCAGAGGTTGCTGTTGTTCCCGCCGCTGTCGTCGCCCCCGCAGCATTTGAATCCGTCAGACCTGCTGCCGACGACTCATTGTTCGGAGTCTGAACGATCTGGGATTCCGCAGGCACTGTCTCCTCCGCTGACTGACTTATCACAGCTGTTGTTTCAACAGTCTGGCTTTCTTCGGCTGTTGTCTCGATCCTCTGACTTTCCGCAGCTGTCGTCTGGCCGTTCCCCGTGCCGCCGCAGCCTGTCAGCCCTGTCATCAGAATTATGCCAAATAAAATGGCGCACATTTTCTTCGTCTGAATTTGTTTCATCTTCCATCATCCTCCCTGCTCCAAACTAACATTTTACATTCTCCGGAATCCTCACTCATTGATTCATGCAAAGGGAGCTCCGGAATCAGCCCCAGCGCGACCATGGCCCGGCACAGACCGTCCTCCTCCACGGTTTCCGCTATATAAGACGCATAAGGCTCCAGAACCGGGTCATGGTGTCCCATGGCCACGGCATTGGGAACGGCCTCGAACATGGACAGGTCGTTGCTGCTGTCGCCGAACACCCAGGCATCTTCCCGCCTGACCCCAAACCGGTCCAGCACATAATCAATGACCTTCGCTTTGGAATGCCCCTTCGGCACCAGCTCATAAAACTGACCGCCCCGGCAGACCACGTCAAACCACCGGGACGATTCCCGGCAGAATTCCTCATCCAGACTGTCTTCATCGCCGAAAGCGATCAGCTTGCTGAACACCGGATAAGCCTCCGACCATCCCACGCGCGCATCGACTTTCTCGGCAGAAGCCCCGTAAATCTCCGTCACCGCCGGGAATCTGGAACTGTGGTCCTGAAAATAGATACTGTCCCGGCCTTCCAGAACCGCATCCATATTACACCGGGCAATCAGTTTAAGAAACGGCCGTCCTTCCTCTTCCGGCACGTCCCGGTAAAATAAATGTTCGCCGTTATAGACAATATCCGTTCCGCAGCCGCACAGGAAACCGTTAAACTCCATCTGCAGCACCTCCGCCGGAATCGTACATAAGGTGCGCCCCGTGTTGATAAATACCAGATGCCCCTGCCGCACAGCCTCCCCGATGGCCGCCTTCGCGCTCTCGGGAATTGTATGATTGATCTCGCTTAAAATTGTTCCGTCAATGTCGAAAAAAAAAGCTTTCTGCCTGCTATTCTGATCCATCCGGACATCCCCCTTTCCTTTGCCGCACATTTCCGGTATCCTGCCATACCCAATGCGCCGGCACCCTCTATGTTACGGATGTCACAGCGCCGGCTTTGGAGATTCCCGAAAGCGCAATCTGTCCTGATGGTTTCTATTATAGCAAAAAACATCCTGAATGTCAGCCAAAATTATTACCCGGAAATCCGGCCGCATAGCATAAATTCAACAATGGAAATTCTTTTTCTCTCACCCCTCCTTCGGCACCGGAAATCCGAAATACTCCACGGCATTGTTATAGCAGATACCCTTCACAATTCTTTCCAGCGTCTTCCAATCCTCCGGATACTCCCCGTTTTCCACCCAGCCTCCAAGCAGGTCGCACAGAATCCTTCGAAAATATTCATGTCTGGTATAGGAAACAAAGCTTCTGGAATCCGTCAGCATCCCGATAAAATTGCCCAAAATCCCCTGATTGGCCAGACTGGTCATCTGAGCTGTCATCCCCGTCTTATTATCATTAAACCACCAGGCCGAACCCTGCTGTATTTTTCCGGGAATGCCGGACCCGCTGTCCTGGAAACATCCGATAACTGTTCCGATCGCCGTGTCGTCATTGGGATTTAATGAATAGACAATGGTTTTCGGCAGCTCATCCCTGCATTCCAGACAATTCATAAAATCCGCCAGCGCATCCACGGAATTACGCCCCCCGATACAGTCAAATCCGGTATCCGCCCCCAGCTTCTCATACATCCGCCGGTTATTGTTCCGCTTACAGCCGTAATGGAGCTGCATCGCCCATCCCCGGCGGCTGTATTCTCCTCCGCAGAACAACAGAAAAGCTGTCCTGAACCGGTCCAGATCTTCCCTGCCCGGCAGCGCTTCCGGCTCCGACAGCCGCTTCTGAAAAATCCTCTCGATTTCCCGATCGGAAGCCGGCGCGAACGGCACATATTCCAGCCCGTGATCGGCAGCTCTGCATCCCATGGACTGAAAATAGTCCATCCGCTTTCGCAAAGCCTCCTTCAGCCTTTCAAAGCTGTCAATCTCCATACCGACCGTCTCGCCCAGCCACGACAGGTATGCCCGATAGTTTAGTTTTTCCAAATTCATGGCCCGGTCCGGCCGGAAGGCGGGGAGCACTTTCAGTTCACAGTAAGGGTCGGCTGCAATGGCCTGATGCCACTTTAAATCATCCGACGGATCGTCGGTGGTGCATAAAAGGGTCACCCGATAGCGGCGAATCAGGTTCCGCACGCTCATAGAATCCTCTTTAAGCTTTTCATTGCACAGGTTCCACACTTCTTCTGCCGTATCGCCGTTCAGATAACCGTCATAGCCGAAATACCGCTTCAGCTCCAGATGACTCCAGTAATACAGGGGATTGCCGACAGCCATGGAAAGGGTTTCCGCCCATTTCTGAAATTTTTCCCGGTCAGAGGCGCGACCGGTGATGTATTCCTCCGCCACGCCGTTCGCGCGCATCTGACGCCATTTATAGTGATCGCCTTTTAACCAGACCTGGGTAATATTGTCAAATTTTCTGTCCAGGGCGATTTCCTCCGGATTTATATGACAGTGATAGTCCAGCACTGGCATTCTTTCCGCCCAATCGTGGTACAGTTTTTTCGCTGTTTCCGTGGATAACAGAAAGTCCTGATCCATAAATGATTTTGTTCCCATAAACGTTAATCCCTCCTGCTTATTTTCAGACTGTTTTTCGCCGCTGCCTTTTCATGTTTCACCCTTGAATCGGCCGAACAAATCGTATATAATGATGGTTAGCCGCAACGATAGCATCAGCATGTTCCATGCTGTTTCCCTATATTGTTTACATTACGGCAGAGAGAAATTCTAATTTTATAAATTTTGGAGGAAATAAATAATGGATTTAGTAAATATTCGCGACCTGTTCCGCTCTACCGACAAATATCTGGACCAGACCATCCGGGTAGGCGGATGGGTGCGCAGCGTAAGAGGTTCGAAAGCATTTGGTTTTATCGTTCTGTCCGACGGCACATTTTTCGAATCCCTTCAGATCGTATTCCATGACAAGATGGACAATTTTCAGGAAATTTCCAAGCTGAACGTAGGCGCGGCGATTATCGCCGCGGGCACGCTGGTAGCCACTCCGGAAGCGAAGCAGGCTTTCGAACTGCAGGCTGACACCGTTACGGTGGAAGGCGCCTCGGCGCCGGACTATCCTTTGCAGAAAAAACGCCACGGCTTTGAGTTTCTGCGGACGATCCCCCATCTGCGCTCGAGGACGAATACGTTCCAGGCCGTGTTCCGGGTGCGCTCCCAGATCGCTTTCGCTATTCATGAGTTTTTCCAGAAGCAGGATTTTATCTATGTCCACACGCCGCTGATCACGGCCAGCGACTGCGAGGGCGCAGGGGAGATGTTCCGGGTTACCACACTGGATATGGAGAACTTGCCGAAAGCCGGCGACGGAACCGTCGATTACTCCAGAGATTTTTTCGGCAAAGAAACCAGTCTGACCGTCAGCGGACAGTTAAACGTGGAAACCTACTGCATGGCCTTTAAGAACACTTATACCTTCGGCCCCACCTTCCGGGCGGAGAATTCCAATACCACCCGCCATGCGGCCGAATTCTGGATGATCGAGCCGGAGATGGCCTTTGCCGACTTAAACGACAATATGGCTGTGGCCGAGCAGATGTTAAAGTATATTATTTCCTATGTGATGGAGCATGCGCCTGAGGAAATGGCCTTTTTCAACCAGTTTGTGGACAAGGGGCTTTTAGACCGGCTGAACGGGGTTCTGAACGCTGATTTCGGCCATGTGACTTATACGGAGGCCATCGAAATTCTGGAAAAGCACAATGATTCCTTTGACTATACGGTTTCCTGGGGCTGCGATCTGCAGACAGAGCATGAGCGGTACCTGACAGAGCAGATTTTCAAGCGCCCCGTCTTTGTCACCGACTACCCGAAGGAAATCAAAGCTTTTTATATGAAAATGAACGAGGACAACAAGACCGTCGCCGCCATGGACTGTCTGGTGCCCGGCATCGGCGAGATTATCGGCGGCAGCCAGCGTGAGGACAGTCTGGAGAAGCTGACCGCCCGCATGGATGAGCTTGGATTGAAGAAAGAGGATTACGCTTTCTATCTTGACCTGCGCAAATACGGCTCTGTGCGTCACTCCGGCTTCGGCCTGGGTTTTGAACGGGCCGTTATGTACCTGACCGGTATGTCCAATATCCGCGACGTCATTCCGTTCCCCAGAACGGTAGGAAACTGTGAGTTGTAATGAATCAACGTTTTTTCTTCGGAGGTTTGCCATGAAATTAGTCCATATCGCCGATCCCCATCTGGGCGCGTCTCCCGACTCAGGCCATCCATGGTCTGATCAGCGGGCCGACGCGCTCTGGCAGACCTTCGCCAGGGCTGTGGCCCGCACGGAGAAAGAAGATGCGGATCTTCTGCTAATTGCCGGCGATCTGTTTCACCGGCAGCCTCTTCTGCGCGAATTAAAAGAAGTGAACGCCCTGTTCTCCCGGCTGACCCGCGCGAAAGTGGTGATCATCGCCGGCAATCACGACTATATCGCCAACAGCTCCATCTACCGGCAGTTTTCCTGGTGTCCCCAGGTAACCTTTCTCCAGGACACCCAATTACAGAAAATACGTTTCCCCAGACTTCATGTCACCATTTACGGGCGCAGCTACCACAGCCGGGAGGACAGAGAGCCGCTCTACACGCCGGTTCCCCTGGAGCCTGAGGATGACATTCATATCCTTCTGGCCCATGGCGGCGATGCCTCCCACCGGCCTTATAACAGAAACCAGCTGGCACAGGCCGGTTTTCATTATGTTGCCCTGGGCCATATCCACAAACCGGATATGGATTTTTCCGACGGTATCGTAAACCCCGGTTCACTGGAACCGATTGAGCCAAACGATTACGGCCCTCACGGCTTCGCGATTGCGGAAGTCACCCGGGAACAGACGAAGGTGTGGTGGATTCCTTTCGCGTCGGCGGAATACGTCCCTATGGAGTTCCGGGTGCAGTCTTCTACCACATCCATGATTCTGACGGAAACCATACGGAAAGCCATCCGGCAGAAAGGGGAACACAATATTTTCAAGATACGTCTGACCGGCCGCAAGGACCCGGACATACAGTTTGGTCAGGCCTTTTCCGGCGCCGTCCCTGCGGCTTTATTGTCTCCGGAGCTGAAAATCCTGGAATTTCAAGACCTGACAGAGCCGGATTATGATTTCGCGAAACTGGCCCGGGAACATGCCGACGATCTGATCGGCGCGTATATCAAAGCGCTGACCTCCGCGGAAACAAACGCTTCAGATCCTGCCGCCCTGCCGCGGCAGGAACAGCAAATTCGCGATAAGGCGCTGTACTACGGCGTAAAAGCGCTGCTGGATACCACACAAAAAAGATAAGCTTCACTTTGCGCCGCAAAGCATACGATCAGGAGAACCTTTATATTGAAATTATTAGAAACCACCATTCGACATTTCGGGAAATTCCACCAGACCTCTTTTACATTTGGTGATCACATAAATATATTATACGGAAAAAACGGAGCGGGCAAATCCACCTTACATACCTTTCTGCGCAGCATGCTGTTCGGCATGGAGCGGAAGAAGGGGCGGGCGGCTCACTCCGATGAATACAGCAGATACATGCCATGGGTATCCTCCGGCGACTACGGAGGCTCCCTGCGGCTCGAACAAAACAGCAGGATATGCCAGTTTACCCGAAACTTTCTCACCGACCCGAAGAACCTGGAAATCTTCGATGAAACCAGAAGTAAACCGGTTCCGGCGGACGATGATTTTGTCAGCCAGATGCGAAACGGCCTGACAGAAGTCACCTTTGACAACACGGTCAGTATCGGCCAGCTGCGGGGCGAAACATCCCCGGCCATGGCGGACGCCCTGAAAAATTATATCGGCAACCTTCACAGCGCAGGTTCAGGCAATGTGGACATTGCCGCCGCCATCGCTGCCCTGACCATGCAGAAAAAACAGCTGTCCTCCCAGCTGATTCCCATCGATCCGAATGAATACGATACGCTGACCGCCGAGATTAACACATTAAACCGTCAGCTGCTGGAACACGGGGCAGGCGGACAAAGTATCCGGCTCCATGAACGCCGCCATCAGCTTCAAGCTGCCCTGGATGAACAAAAAGAAACTTACGGAACCCTTTCCGACCGAACCCGGGAATGGAAACAGCGTCTCGCGGACAACGGCGTGGAATCCGCTGAACAGCTGCGGCAGGTAGAGACGGCGGCCGACCGGGCCTATTCCGCCTATTTCCGTTACAAAGGCGCATACCGCTTCACCCGTCATCCGCTGATGATGGGACTGCTCTTCTGTCTGGCCATCGCAATGTTTATTGCCTCCTTTTTCACTATCTTTCTGACAAACGCCAGTTTTTCCAGCGACAGTTTCCTGCCCGTGCCCTTTCTGATCCTGCTATGCGTTCTCTTTTTCGCAGCCGGCAGGCTGCTTTTGTCCTTGCGCCGCCATGGCTGGCTCTGGAACCAGGCCAGAGAACAGCTGCGAAATCTTTTCAGCGTCTATCTAGGCACACGGGAACTTCTGCCTGACAATTATGACCGGCTGAAAAAGAGACTGCACGATTCCGCGGCCATGATTAACAAAGTCAGAGACTGTCAGGACCGCTGTACGGAACTGGAAAGCAGCATTCGTTCCCTGCAGGAAGAGGAAAACCAGATTCTGCGTGAACTGGAAGGAATCTCCCGGGCTGACTGGACCAACGAGCAGAATCAGGAGCAGTTGAAACAGGCCGTCGGCAGACAGGAAGTCCTTAAGGCACAGCAGCGGAAAAATAATGATATCTCACTGGAAATCGAGGCGGTGAAAACGGCAATCTCCACCATACAGGCCATAGCGGAGGACTTTCATATCAGTTTTGTGCCCAGACTCAACAAGACCTGTTCCGCCATCCTCGCAAGTCTTACCGGAGGCGCCTATACCCGCATGGCCGTGGACGATAACCTGAACCTTTACATTCAGTCACAGAAACGCTCCCTGCCCCTTACGGCACTGAGCCGGGGAACAGTGGAACAGGTTTATCTGGCCCTTCGCCTGGCGCTGGTGGACTGCTTCTGGCCGGACCAGTCGGTTCCCCTTTTCCTGGACGACAGCTTCGCCCTCTACGACGATGAGCGGCTGGAACAGGCTTTGCTGTGGCTGGAGCAGAACTATAAAGGGCAAATATTCCTATTTACCTGCCATAATCGAGAGGAAAAACTGTTGAATATGCACAACATTATACATACCTATATAAAGATTGGTTAGAATTTCGTCGTTTTATCTATTTAGTTTTATCTATAATCTGGTATAATAGTTACAAATTTATCAATCTTATTGCAGAAAACGGAAGAGGGAATCATTTTCCGTTTTTCTGCGGCAACTATGGTGAAAGAAGCGCAAGCTTCACAAAGAAAGGGGAGATTTCTATGAATTCACCTGCAGAAATTGCAAAAAATTATGTACCGATCGGAAAAGGCAAAACCACGATGAAGGCCAGTAAGCTGTTCGTCCTTGGCATCATGGCCGGTATCTTTATCGCCATCGCAGGCGTAGGCGCCGCTACGGCCTCCTGCTCCATCGGCGGTTCCGTGGGCAAGCTGGTGGGCGCATGCGTATTCCCGGCAGGACTGACTCTGGTAATCCTGGCCGGCAGCGAGCTGTTTACCGGTAACTGTCTGATCATCATCTCCGTGCTGGAGAAGGAAGCCACAATCGCAGGCATGCTGCGCAACTGGGTAATCGTATACCTGGGCAACTTTGTGGGCAGTATCTTCGTGGCATGGGGCATGTCAGCCTGTCATCAGTTAAGCCTGTTTGACGCCGCGCTTGCCGGCGCTACAATCAACACCGCCGTGGCAAAGGTTTCCATGTCTTTCGGCGACGCCTTCTTAAAAGGTATCTTCTGTAACCTGCTGGTATGTCTGGCCGTATGGCTTGGATTCTCTTCCAAGAGCGCAGCCGGCAAAATCGCCGCTCTGTTCTATCCGATTATGGTATTCGTTGTAAGCGGATTCGAGCATAGTATCGCGAATATGTTCTACGGCCCCGCGGGCCTGTTCGCCATGGGCAACGCCGATTATCTGGCAAAAGCTACGGCCGATACCTCCAAGCTGACCTGGGGCGCGTTCTTCGCGAAAAACCTGCTACCCGTAACGCTGGGCAATATCATCGGCGGCGCACTGTTCGTAGGCTGCGTATACTGGTTTATTTATCTGAAAAAGGACGAGAAATAAAACGTGATACGACGCTTCGTCATGACGCAATTTACTGATACCCCAATTTAAAACAGACACAGCCTGACAGTTCATCGAATCTGATGATATGCCAGGCTGTTTTTATTTTTGTTTTATAACCCTTCTACTCCACGCTTTTCAGCGATTCCACCATATCGATCTTCCGCAGCCGGAAAAACATCACCCCATTTACAACCAGGGAAAACAGGGCGGTGATCAGCATACTGTACGCATAGCTCATAGGACGGATATTCCGCCCGAACATCATCATATCAATCTCACAGGTGAGAATCACGTAGCGGTGAAGAATCATTCCCAGCACTACGCCCACGCCGATGCCAATCACGGTCAGGTAGATATTTTCCCGGTACACATACGCCGCCACCTCGCCGTCGTAAAAACCCAGCACCTTCAAAGTGGCCAGCTCCCGCCGCCGCTCCGTGATATTGATATGATTCAGGTTATACAATACCACAAAAGCCAGCAGTCCCGCGGAGATAATCAGCACCCAGATCACCATATCCAGACTCTTCAGCATATCCTGAACCGTGCGCTGCAGCTCCCCGGCCATCTGCACTGCTTCGACCATATCCTCTTTCAGCAGCCGTTCTTCCAGGGATGCTTCCTCGTCCTCTGAGATCCCCGCTGCCGAGGCGTCCGTATGATCCCGCAGTTTCAAATACAACTGATTATACGCCGGAATCTCCCCAAACACTTTCTCATACAGCGCCGGGGTCAGATACACATAATGAGCCAGATAATTTTCCGAAACCGCCGTAACCGTAACAGGATAGCGGTCTGTCTCCCCCTCTTTCAGATAAATCTCATCCCCGACGCCTGCGTCCAGCAGTTTGGACAATTTTTCCGAAATGACCACGCCGTCCTCCGTCAGCTCATACCGTTCTCCCGTCAGCCGATCCTTTAACACCACAAACTGCTCCAGCCCTTCCGATTCCCGGGGAACAAATATGTATGCGCTTTTTTCCGTCCCCTCTTTCCCGATATCCATCGCCGTAACCCTGGCAGACAGGGTTTCTCCAATCTCCGGAAATTCCTCTTGCAGCCTCTCAAGCCCGGTCTCCTGCATTTCCGGGGAAAGCCCGTCGTCGATGGTCAGCCCCGCATCGTAAATCCAAAGTGTGCGGTACTGGTTATCCACAATATCCTGAATGGAATCCCGCAGTCCGTAGCCCACCATCAAGAGGGCCATACAGGCGCCGATCCCGAAAATCGTCATCAAAAACCGTTTTTTGTAGCGGAACAAGTTCCTGATCGTTGACTTTCCGGTAAAGGTCATCCGTCTCCATATAAACGGAAGGTATTCCAAAAATACCCGTTTCCCTTTTGGCGGAGCCGCCGGCCGCATCAGCTGAGCCGGAGCGGAACGCAGTTCTTTATAACAGGCCGCGAAAGCCGCCAGCGTCGTACAGGCCACTGCGATGCCCGTGGCCATCAGGGACAGCCTCAGGTCGATGGGCGTTACCATAATCTGCAGATTCGTGTACAGCATCCCGTAAGCCGTCATAATCACCCAGGGCAGCAGCCTGCTTCCTATGACCACGCCCAGAAGGCTGCCTAACAGGCTTGCTGAAAGGGCGTACAGAATATATTTCAAGGCAATGCTCCATTTGCCATACCCCAGCGCCTTCATCGTGCCGATCAGCGTCCGTTCTTCCTCCACCATCCGGGTCATGGTAGTCAGGCTGACCAATGCGGCTACCAGGAAAAAGATAGCGGGAAATACCTTCCCGATCGCGCCGATCCGCTCTGCGTCCATCCCGTATTCCACATAGGACTGGATAGAATTCCGGTCCAATACATACCACTCCGGTTCTTCCAGATCATCCAGCGTCTTCTGCGCGTCGGCCAGTTCCTCTTTCGCGTCCGATATCTTTTCCTCCGCCTCCTTTTTCCCGTCCTCATATTCCTTTTTGCCGTCGGCCAGTTTCTGCTCACCGTCGGCGATATCGCCATGGGCCCGTGCAATCTCTTCCTCCGCCTCCGGCAATTTCTTTTCCGCATCCAGAAGCTTCCGCTCATTTTCCGCAATAGTCTCCCAGCCCTCTGCGATCTGGCACTCGCCATCCTCGATTTCCGCCTTCGCGTCCGCCAGGGCCTGCTCACCGTCGGCCAGCTCCTGCTCACCGTGCTCCAGTGACCAGGCCGCCACCCCAAGGGCGGTCCAGCTGGCCGTCAGCTCCTCCTCCGCCTGCTCCAGTTCTTCTTTTGCGTCCGCCAGCTTTTCTTTGTTGGCTTCGATCTCCTGCCAGCCTGCTGCAAGCTGTTCCCGCCCCTGCGCCGCCCGGGTTTTTGCCTCCTCCAGCTGGGTCCGCCCTGCGGCAAGCTGCTCTTTGCCCGCCGTCAGCCGGGCCTGAGCGGCATCCAGCTTTTCTCTGGCCTCCGCCAGCTGAGCCGCTTCCGGACTTGACTCCAGCAGCTCCAGTCCGCCTTTTGCTTCCTCCAATGCTTTTTGCAGAGCCTCCGTACCCGGTGCGCCGCTGCCTCCCATGGCGTCCAGCTTTGTCTGCAGGTCTGTAATCAGCTGTTCCAATTCCGCCTTTTTTCCTGTCAGCTCCGCCTCTCCCTGCTCCAGCTGTGTCTTCTGCGCATCCAGCTCTACCTGAGACTGATTAAGCGCCGTTTCCTGGGCCTCCAATTCGGCCTCCTGCTCCTGAAGCAAAGGTGCGGTCTGATCTAATTCCGCTTCTTTTGTTTTCAGCAGTTCCTCCGCTTTTTCCAGTTCGCCGACGCCCTTATCATATTCATGCCAGCCGTCGTCTGCCTGACGCCGTCCCTCCTGCCACTCCGCCATGCCTGCGGCAAACTGCTCCCGGCTGTCCTTAAGCTCTTCCCGGGCGTCGATCAGTTTCTGCTCCGCCTCCGGCAGCCTGGCTTTTGCATCCTGCAGCTCCCTCGTTTTATCCGCAAGCTCCGTTCTGGCGTCCAAAAGCTCCTGTTTCCCATCCGCAAGCTCTTTCTTTCCGTCCGCAAGCTGCCTTTCGGCATCTTCCAGTTTTTCCCGGCCGTCCTGAAGCTCCGCTTCCGCTTCCTCTATTTCCCGGGCTGCGTCGGACAGCTTTTCATCCGCTTCCTGTTCCGCATCGGACAGTTCCTGGACGCCCTCGTCGATCTTCTCCTGAGCCTCCCCTTTTACTGCCACGAAATGGACCTCGCACTGCTCTCCGGCAATGGACTCGATCTGGTCTAGTATCTGGTCCACCCGGTCCTGATACCCTTCCGTATAACTGATTTCACCGTCCGCCCCCTCCGTTCTGGCATAGACCACCGTGTAAAAATCCAGACAGAAAGCTTCCGGAAGCACAGCGATAAAACCGTCGATATCCCCGTTCCCCACGGAAGACGTACCCCTGTCCATATTTAAAAACCAGGAATAAGTACCGCTGCCTACGATCGTATACACCGGCTGACGCAGACTGTCCTCCAACGCATCCTCCGTGCCGGAGCGCAGACTGATCCGGTCGCCGACAGACAGCTCCATAGACCGCATCAGCGCCTCGTCCACAAAACATTCCTCCGGCTTCTCCGGCAGCCTTCCTTCCTTCACCGTCATCTGATTCATCTGCTCGCAGAGGGAAAAGACATTTAAGGTATAGACGATTCCCCCGGCTTCCGACAGAAAATCCATGGAATAGCCGCCCTCCGCCTTCGTAACGCCGTCTATGGCTTCTATGGCGGCCACATTCTCCTCCGATATGCCCAGCGTCCCGATTACCCTGATATCCATCAGACTGGTCTGGTCGAAATAAGTGTCGGCCGAAATCCGCATATCCGGTTCGCTGGACCGGATCCCCGCGTAAAAGGCCACCCCCAGAGCAACAATAAACAAAATTGACAGGTACCGGTTTAAGCTTTTTTTAATTTCACGAAAAAAATCTTTTCTCTGCGCCTGTTTCATTTTATATTCTCGTCCTTCTCATTCTGCTCCGCATTCTTCTCCCACATTTGGCATCTAATCATATTTCGCATTCCATTTCATGCTGCTCTTTTCGTTCTGCTTAGCATCCCGCTTCGTATGCTACCACTCGATCGTCTCCACGCTGACCGGATTTGGATTCACCCTCATATTTTCCACCCTGCCGTTTTTAATTTCGATTACCCGGTCCGCCATCGGGGCTATGGCTGAGTTATGAGTGATTACAATCACCGTCACGCCTTTTTCCCCGCAGGTATCCTGCAAAAGCTTTAAAATCGCTTTTCCCGTCTGATAATCCAGCGCTCCCGTAGGCTCATCGCACAGCAGAAGCTTTGGATTCTTCGCCAATGCCCTGGCAATAGATACTCGCTGCTGCTCTCCGCCGGACAGCTGGGATGGGAAATTTTTCATCCTGTCGGCCAGCCCCACTTCCTTAAGAACCTGCTCCGCGTCCAGCGGATGCCTGCAAATCTGCAGCGCAAGCTCCACATTTTCCAGAGCCGTCAGATTTGGGACCAGGTTATAAAACTGGAATACAAAGCCGATATCCTCCCGTCGGTATCGGATCAGCTTCTTTCCCGAAAACTGACTGATATCCGTCCCATCCACCAGAAGCCGGCCGGAGGTAGCGGTATCCATTCCTCCCAATATATTCAGAACCGTCGTCTTTCCCGCGCCGCTGGGACCTACAATCACCGCGAATTCTCCTTTTTCCACCGAAAAATCGATTCCCGCGGCGGCATGAATCTCCACCTCGCCCATACGGTAAATTTTTTTCACATCGATCAATTCCACAAACGCGCTCATAGGCACCTCGTCCCCCTGTCAGCCGGCAAAAATTACGGCGGTCAAAACCTGCCGCCGACTGCCTGCCATTCAGTTTACCCGCTTCCTTTTCATTCCTTATGGGTATATTATAACTTGCCCTAATCCGGGGTTCAACCGGATTTTCTAAAATAAAGAACAAGTTAATATGAAAATATCATAAAAAGATTTTCTTCGGACGGAACAGATCTTTGCACGAAGCCATTCTGTCTGTTCTAATTGACATCTCCCCCCCCACTGTGCTAATATAATAATAATAAAAATCATTACTATTATTGTAGGAGGTATCTCATGCTGAAATATAGCAGACAAAGGGAATCCATCAAAGAATTCCTGATGAACAGCCATGACCATCCTACTGCTGATACTGTTTATTCGGCCATCCGCGTACAATATCCCAATATCAGCCTGGGAACGGTTTACCGCAATCTTTCCCTGCTGTCCTCAACCGGCGAGATCAGGAGAATCACCTGCGGCGACGGAGCCGACCGGTTTGACGCGGATACCCATCCCCATTATCACTTTCGCTGTGACCGGTGCGGCAGTCTGGAAGATCTGCCGATGGAGCCGATCGGCGGGCTGGAGGAACTGGCTAAAAACTTTTACCAGGGCAGAATCAGCGGCCACCAGACCTTTTTTCACGGCATCTGTCCCAAATGTCTGAAAAAAGAACAGGAAAAAGCTTGACAGGTTAAAAATGGTATGTTATATTAAATCAGTAATTATTACTGATATCTATTTTAAATCATAAAGGAGAGAAAAAGTATGAAGAAATTTGTATGTTCCGTATGCGGTTATGTTTATGAAGGCGAAGCAGCTCCCGAGAAGTGCCCTCAGTGCCAGGCTCCCGCTTCCAAGTTCACCGAGCAGACCGGCGACCTGTCCTGGGCTGCAGAGCACGTGGTAGGCGTTGCACAGGGCGTTCGTGAAGACATCATCGAAGACCTGAGAGCAAACTTCAACGGCGAGTGCTCTGAGGTTGGTATGTACCTGGCTATGGCCAGAGTTGCCCACAGAGAAGGCTATCCTGAGATCGGCCTGTACTGGGAGAAAGCCGCTTACGAAGAAGCTGAGCATGCCGCTAAATTTGCCGAACTGTTAGGCGAGGTTGTTACCGACAGCACCAAGAAAAACCTGCAGATGAGAGTAGAGGCCGAGAACGGCGCTACCGCAGGCAAGACCGATCTGGCAAAACGCGCGAAAGAGCTGGGCCTGGACGCTATTCATGACACCGTTCATGAGATGGCTCGTGATGAGGCTCGTCACGGCAAAGCGCTGAAGGGTCTGTTAGACAGATATTTTGGCTAATCGGAACGCCGGATTTTAAAATATTCTGAAAAAGACGGGGAATAAACCGGATATGGTTTATTCCCCGTTTTGGCCGGATACCAAGCGGTGCATAATTCCCTTTATCTTCACCTGCCAGTGCCTTACCGCGCATACCGCTTCGCCACCGGCACAATACACGCCCCGATCACCCACGCGATCACCACCGCCGTCAGGAACAGGCTCTTTCCGGGAATAAAAGATACCAGCATAGCGGACAGAAACTGCCCCAGAAACATCGCCATCGTACAGAAACTGATATTCATCCCCTTATTATCCGACGTGCTTTTTTTCACGATCAGGCTGTTAAATAACGGCGTGGAAAATCCGAAGCCGCAGCCGGCAAACAGCACGGCCGTCCACAGCACGGCGATATGGCCGGACAGAAAATACAGCAGAAATCCGGTGCCATAGCTGACAAAAGCAATCGTCAGGCAGCCTTTCTCCCCGATTCTTTTTACTACGTTGGGCATAAACCCTGCAGCCAGCACGGCGACCAGATCAAGGGCTGCCAGATAATAACCGGTAAAAGAAGGACTGTAGCCCAGCTCCACCTGAAGATAACCTGGCAGAGACACCATAGCCGTAAAAAACATCAGCATTCCCAGAAAAGCAATCAAAAGCACCAACGGCACAGGCACTCCCTTTCCTGTCGTCTGCGCTGCCTGTTTTTCTCCGACGGCCTCCCCTTCTTTCTGTGTCATATCTTCTTCCGCTGCCCGTCCGCATCTGGGAACCAACAAAACCAGCATCAGAAGCGCCAGAAATCCCAGCCCATAGATAAAAAAAGGATACTGCCAGGAATAGCCGGCCAGCATACCGCTGACGCTTAAGAAAATCACCCCGCCGAACTCCATGGACATTCCCTGAACGGCGATCATCCGCAGTTGCTTTTCTCCCTGAAAAAAGACAGAAATCAACGCGACAGTTGCACTCATAATCGCTGCCGTCGCCGCTCCCAGAAAGAAACGGTCTACAAAAATGGCCACCGCATTGGGCATAAAGGCCCCTGCCATGCCAAAAATCCCATAGAACAAAAGACCGAATACCGCCGCCAGATATGGTCCTTTTTTGTCAATCAGTTTCCCAAACATAATCGCCGTAGCCACCACCCCCAGAGCCGGCGCCGTCACCAGCCAGGAAGCATAATTCCCCAGTCCATAAACCTCTCCCAGCTCTGGAAGCGCCGGTGTAATCGCGTTTCCCACCATTACGATCAGACTGCTGGCCAGCATAATGCCGATAACGCCTGAAATCCCTATCTGTTTTTTCCGTTTCCCTGCTTTGTTCTCCATATTACTCTCCCCCATTTTTAATATCATTGTTTCACACCTGAACCTCACAGCCGAAACTCCGCCCCTCCCAGCCGCTCCATATCCCTGGGATCATGGCTGACCAGGATCACCGTTTTCCCCCTGATCTGCTCCCGGACATAATCCGTCACTTTTAAATAGGTCGCCGCATCCAGCCCTTTAAAGGGTTCATCCAGAAACAATACGTCAAACTCTGCCAGAAGAGCCCGCAGAATTGATACCCGCCGTTTCATACCGCCGCTCAGCTCTCTGACCGGCTTTTCCGCGCATCCGTCCAACCCTGCCTCTTCCAGCTCTCTGATCAGCCGCTGTTTCGCCGGACGCTTCTGGCATACCATCCGCAGATTGGACAACGGACTCAGATTCTCACAGAGCCGGTCTTCCTGAAACACGGCGCTAAAACGGGCGCCCTCAAGCCCATAGATCATTCCGCCATCCGGCTGCTCCAGCCCCATCAGCAGGCGAAGCAGCGTGGTTTTTCCTCTGCCGGAGCTGCCGGTGATACAGCTCACCTTCCCTTCCGGAAATACGGCACTGTAATCCTGAAAAATCCGCTGCTCCCCATATGCTTTACATAGTTTCTCCACCCGGATATCCATCCTCTCACATCCTCTCCAGCTTTTCCAGAAGTTTCTGCATCCCATATAAAAACGCCCGCTCAAACAGCCTGCTGACCACGATAATCACCATGGTCCACGCAAACAGATCCGGCGTGTTCAGATAAATTTTTGCCTGGTACAGCTTTTCGCCGATAGAGCCCTTCGGCATCCCGATCACCTCCGCCGCAATGCCGGATTTCCAGCACATGCCGATGGATATGGTGCAGGCCGACCGGAAATAGGGCATCACCTGAGACAGATAGATATACCGAATCCGCCGAAACAGAGGCAGCCGGAAAATTTCCGCCATCTCCAGCAATTGAGAATCGGTTGACAAAATCCCTTCCAGCACATTCGTATAAATTACCGGAAATACCATGACAAAAGAAATAAACACGGACAGATTCCGGGAGGGAATCCAGATCAGGCAGAGAATCGTAAATGAAGCCACCGGCGTAGACTTCATCACCAGCACCGCAGGCTGCAGAAATTCCCGCACCGGCCTGCAAAAAGAAGACAATGCGGCAAACAGGATGCCCAGGCTTAAAGCCAGCGTAAACCCCAGCAAAATCCGCTCAAAGGAAAAAAGGATCGACCGCCAGAAATCCCCCTTCCCCACCAGCTCTGTCAGCCTGAAAGCAACAGAAGCAGGAGACACCAAAAGTATCTCCTGCCCGATTTTAAGGCTCAGCAGCTGCCACAAAGCCAGCCAGAGCGCCACCGCCCAGAGGCGGATCGATTCCCTTTTTCTTTTCCCGGCCTTACCGGATATAATAGAACCCTTCATCCGGAAGCTTTCCTCCCACTGCGTCCGCGTTCTGCTCTGCCAATGTGCCCAGATAGCCGCCTAACCGGGTCTTCATCTCTTCGCCTTCTATAAAAGTGATGTTGCAGTAAGGCAATGCTTTCTTCGCCACAGCCGCCGGAATGATGTCATACTTTTCGATCAATGCCGCGGCATCCTCCACATTTGCATTTACATACTCGGTAGACGCCTTATACTCGTCCATAAAAGCGGCTACCGCCTCCGGATAAGCCTGCAGAAATTCATTGCGCACCACGACCACTCCGGTAAGCAGCGAAGACTTGTCCTCACCCGTCTGAACCTTCTCCCACTCCTCCGTCATATCCAGGGCGATTCTGATCTTGTCATTTTTTGCCTGGGCTGTGGTAACAAAAGGCTGGGGCAGCATGGCAATGCCGTTTTCCGCCTCCGCCAGAGCGGCGGCACACTCCGCATGCTCCGATTTATATTCGATGGTCACATCCTTTTCCGGATCGATTCCATTCCCTTTCAATACATAATTCAGCGCATACTCCGGCGTAGCACCCTTACCGCTGGCATAAATGGTTTTGCCTTTCAGATCCGCCACAGACTGAATGGAATCTCCCGTCTCCACGATATAAATGACGCCCAGCGTATTAATGGCAAGCACGCTGACTGCTCCGTCGGTATTATTATACAAAACCGAAGATACGTTAGCCGGCATGGCCGCGATATCAAACTGGCCCTGAACGATCTTCGGCGTAATCTCATCGATGGCAGCCGCAATAGTAAACTCATACCGGTTCGCCGTATTCCCCGCTTCCGCGTCGTCCATCAGCTTCACCATACCCATGGCCGTGGGGCCTTTTAACGCGCCGACACGAATGGTAACGTCATCTTCCGCTGCGCCTGCGTTCTCTGTCTCTGCAGTGGCAGTTGTCGCGGCCCCCGCAGCCACAGTGGTTTCGTCGGAATCATCCTCTGCTGCCGTCCCGGTCCCTGCCGCAGCCGTAGTGACATTTTCTTTGGCCGCCGTAGTATCCTCCGCTCCTTTTCCCCCGCAGCCGGCCAGCATACCGGCAGCCATGGCAACAGTCAATACAATCGCCAATATTCTTTTCATCCTGATATCTCCTCTTTATCTCATTTCTGTTAAACAGATATCGTTATTATAATACAAAAGCTACCCCTTCTCAATATCAAAAGACAACAAATTCCGCAGATACCGCTCCACCGTCTCCAATACAAAAATATCCGGCTCCTGTTCTGTGAAGGCACTGTTAGAATAAAATACATTGTGAATCATATAGCTTTCATTAAACTGCGACGCCAGTACGCCGGACATCGCGCTGCAAAAAGAATCCCGATATACAAACAGCTTCCGCGGATCCGCCCCCTCGCTATGATAAATGAACTCCGTACCGAACTCCCATTTCTCATTGTACACTCCATGAGCATCATAGCCGGTAATTGTATAATCTGTTTCTTTTCCGGCCAGATCTTTTTTCAAATGAAGCATATCCGCCAGGTCAGAGGATGCATTCGGCATTTCCCCGATCTGAATCCGGTCGTCATCCAGCGGCGGCATGTCGATCTGCAGCTCACCCAGAAGCGCCGCGGCTCCCACATAAGCGCCGGCATAATTCCAGTGGGTGTCCGTTTTATGATACAGTTGAATTTCCGGCAGTTTTTCCTTTGTCTCCATCAATTTATCATATGGATAAACAATTCTGATATCTGTATTCTCCCGCAGATATTCGACCAGCTGCAGTGCGCTGTACCGCTCCGCCGGCTTTCCATAGTAATCCGGCATCATTTCCGCGTATACCCGCTCCTTATTCGGCGCAATCATCAGAACAAACTCCACATTCCGCTCCTCAAGGTATCGCTGCGTGTCCGTCAGACGCTCTGCAATTGTTTCCAGCTCCTCCTGGGTGAACAGATTTATTCCCCGGTACCAGGCCAGAGGATCTCCGTCTTTCTCAGCATTATAAAACAGCCAGCCCTCTTTACCCACAATCACATTGGTATTCGTTGCCTTTTGAAAGCCAAAATAATTAATGCGGCTGTTCAGTTGAATCAACATATCCCGAAAAGGCAGCGTATCGTTCAGATAGTTTTCATATGCCGCGGGATACTCTTTATATTCCGCAAATCGAAATTCCGGTTTTTCCGCCAGCTCCCGGTTCTCATAATTCACTCCGGCCAGGCGCTTTCCGACCGCTGCCCAAAACGGCACAGGCAGACAGAGCAGAATCACAAACATAACAATAAACAGACATTTTCCCAACGCTTTTTCTTTCATACCGTCCTCCCGCTAAAACTGAAAATAAATAAACGGATTATACGTATCGCTGGCAATGGCTGCAATACAGAGGATCAGCATAACCGCACACCAGAAAATTTCCGGCAATGAAAATCTCCATACCTCTTTTTTCCGCTCCGAAATCAGATTTTGAAACCAGCCCATTCCGCAGACGGCGCAGACAAGGACAAAAACCGTTTTATAATCGGCGCATTCCCACAGGGACAAACCGGACGTCACATAACGCCATGGCATAAACATCCGCGCAAGCAGAGACAAAGCCGTCCCGGTTCCTGTCCGGAAAAATACCCATCCAAAATTCACTGCAAGGAATGTATAAAGGAAAGAGAAAAAACCCGTCGGCTTTTTCTGATCGTTCTGTTTTGCCGCAGCTTTCCAGGCGCTCCCCATTCTTTCGACTACCATGAAAAAACCATGATACAGACCCCATAAAATATAATTCCATCCTGCACCATGCCAGAGACCGGTCAGAAAAAAAACAATCAGAAGATTCACATATGTGCGCCTCTGCCCCTTTCGGTTCCCTCCCAGCGGAATATAGACATATTCCCTGAACCAGGTACTCAGAGAAATATGCCACCTGCGCCAAAATTCCCGGACAGAGTGAGAGATATAAGGATAATTAAAATTCTCCGGGAAATCAAACCCAAACATTTTCCCCAGACCAATAGCCATATCGGAATAACCCGAAAAATCATAATAGATCTGGAACATATAGCAGATTGCCGCCATCCATGCCATCGCCCCTGTGATATCTCCCAGTTCCAAAGCATAAATCCGGTCCGTACAGGCTCCCAGGACGTTAGAAATCAAAACCTTTTTGGAAAGTCCATAAACAAACCGCCGGAATCCGGCCGCCACTTTTTCCCAGGTGATTCGCCTGCTTTCCAGTTGTAAATTGATATCATGATATCTGACGATAGGCCCCGCGATCAGCTGTGGGAAAAAGGATATGTAAAGCGCCGTATTCACCAGCCTGTCCTGAGCCTGCGTCTCCCCTCTGTACACATCCACCACATAGGAAATAGCCTGAAAAGTGAAAAAGGAAATACCGATGGGAAGACGGATATCCGGTACCGGAATCAATGCTTTTCCCGCCACTGTGTTGACAGCGTTAACAAAGAAACCCGCATACTTAAAATAGCCCAGTAGGGACAAATCGATGGCAACCGCCCCGACCAGAATCCATTCTTTATACCCGGCATATTTTCCAATCAGCTTCCCCGCCAGCCAGTTCACCAGAATCGAAACCATCATCAAGACTACCAGCTGCGGTTCGCCCCAGGCATAAAAAATCAGACTGGCCAGAAGCAGAAAAATATTTGAAAGGCGGCCAGCCATAAAAAGATTGATTACGAATACAAGCGGCAAAAATATCCACAAAAAAATGATTGAACTAAATACCATATTCGATTTATCCTTTGTTATTATTTTCTATTTTAACTTGATCGCACTTTACACACTCCGCAGCATACACAGGCATCTTCTCTCATGTAACTTCCGTGCAATACATCCATTGATTCGTACCATTTCTTTCAATGGCAGTATAAAATTCTTTTCTATTTTATCACAACCCCTCTTCATGAGCAAGCACTACCCCTTACAGACTTAAAATCTTAAAAAGTCACAAAAAGCCCCGCCTCCGATTCTCAACCGGAGGCGAGGCC
>CAJTTU010000047.1 GCA_910579325.1 uncultured Lachnospiraceae bacterium
CGGGTACAGTCAAGCACGGCATTAAATAATCACTTTCTTTTCGATATGTACCGCCTAACTGTTCAAATAATGATTTTTCCATTTTGTAATTCCTCCAAATAAGATATTTACTCCACATTGTTGTGTCTGCTGCCTTAAACGCAATTTTGGGTCTTATCCTTATCTGGTTTCATTCATTGATTGCATATTATGACGAACCATTTATTATTTCAGTTTAATGGATGTGAATGCAATTTTTTAAAGGATAAAGTTTCATTGATATAAATATGCTTATTTCCGCGGGCAGTAACAAAAAAGGGCGCTTCGGAGAAACCTGTTTTCTCCTGAGCGCCCTTTCTGTTATGAAACCGTAACCTTCGGAAACACCCTGCTCCCATACTGGGCGGCGAATACGTTTCCTTCCTCGTCCCTGACGGCGGTCAGGTAGGCGTCCGTGTATTTTTTCCGGACTACGCCCTGCCAGGGGTAGATGGATTTCAAATTTTCCTTTTTGCCATTGCAGACCATGGACAGAGAACCGTCCTCTTCCGGCGTCAGGGTGAATGCGTCTCCTTCGCCGGATACGTAGCTTCCGGCAAGCTGTTTTGCTTCCTCTGCCGTCCACTGTCTGGGATGGTGGGCGATCCGCTCTTCTTCGGGAGAAAATCCGCAGCAGATGCGCATGGCCGTCTCCCCGATGGCATAGACAGGCACGTCCATCGTATTGCACAGAACAATGATGCCTATACCCGTCTGAGGGCAGAAGGAGAAGTTTGAGGAGACGCCGGGCAGGCTGCCGCCGTGCTCGATGACGGTCATATCCCCTAACTGCCTGGTTTCCAGGCCGTATCCGTAATAGATGCCCGGCTTCATCACCTGCCGGGGCCTGCACATCTCCTGGATGGAATAGCGGTCGATGATCCTGGTTCCGTCGGCGGAAAAGCCTTCGTTTAGATACATGGCGGCATATTTCAGCATGTCTCCCATCGTGGATTTCAGCGCGCCGCCGCCGTGGAGGACAAACGCATTGTTTTCATAATCCCGGTCGCAGCGCCATTCTTTGTCGCCTCTTTCCTTAGAATAAAGGATGGCGGCATTTTCATCCAGCGTATTCTGCAGGAAACCGATGTTGCTCCGGTTCATGCCCAGTGGTTTCAGAATCCGTTTGTCCAGGTATGCGGCAAAGGAGCCGTAACCGGAATGGCGGCGCACGATATCGGACAGCAGGCCGAAGCCGTCGTTGCAATAGCTTAGCCGCTGCCCCGGCCTCCCCACGAAGACGGTCTGGTTATCCAGCCGTTCGGCTACCCGGCGGATGCCCTCGTCGGCGAAATCCTCCCGGTAAATCAGGGGATTCTCCAGGGAATCGGCGATGCCCATCTCTTTCGCGGTTTTGTCCACCACGATACGGGGGAGCGGGAAGAAGCCGCCGCTGTGGCATAACAGGTGCCAGATCCGCACCGGCTCCTTCTGGTTTTTGTTTGTAAATTCCGGGATGTAATCCTTGATCGGGTCATTCACGGAGAGAAGGCCGTCTGCCTGCATCTGCATAATGGCCAGGGCCGTGAAAGATTTGGAGACGGAAGCCATGCCGAAGATGGTGTCCCGGTCGATGGGCAGTTTCTTTTCCGCATCCCGATATCCAAAGTATTTTTCGTATAAAATGGCGCCGGAAGCGTCGGTGAAGCCCACGGCTATGCCGCGGGCCTCGCTTTCGTTCATGATCTGCGCAATCAATGCTTCCAACGCCTGTAAATTTTCTGGCGTAAGATGATTCATTCCTATAGATCCTCCTGATTGTAGTTCCACTACAGTTTTTTTGTTACAGTCCTAAAACTTTAACCCGCTGATCCCCAGTCCCGGTTCTTCCGGAAGCACCAGATATCTGGTATCCCGGATGGTGAATCCGCCGGTAAAGGGCAGCTCCTTCAGTGAGAAGCTGGCGTCCAGGTCTGCCCGGGTGATATTGCTCAGGGCGGCGCCCAGGGCGGCGGAGGCGTTGATGGCGATGCCGCTTTCCTCGGCCATGCAGCCCAGCATACACTCGACGCCTGCGGCTTCGGCGATGTTCACAATCTTTTTCGCCTCGTAAAGGCCGCCGCATTTCATCAGCTTGATGTTAATCAGGTCTACGGCCCGCTCGGAGACCAGCCTCAGGGCGTCTTTGGCGTCCCAGCAGCTCTCGTCCGCCATAATCGGTACAGGGCTGTAGGTGGTGACATATTTCAGTCCCTCAAAGTCAAAGCGGGGAACAGGCTGCTCCACCAGCTCGATGTCGTATTCATTGAGCCGTTTGATCAGCTCCACGGCCTCTTTGGCGTGCCAGCCCTGGTTGGCGTCCAGGCGGATTTTCACGTCATCGCCCACGGCCTGGCGGATGGCTTTCACCCGTGCCAGATCCTGTTCGATGCCGGCGCCCACCTTGGTCTTGATAATGCCAAATCCGTTTTCCACATGAGCCTTCGCCAGCTCGGCCATCGTCTGGGGCTCGTCCAGTCCTACGGTCATGTCCGTTTCCAGCTCATTGGAGCAGCCGCCCAGCAGACGGTACAGAGGGAGGCCGCTGGCCTTTCCCAGAATGTCATGGCAGGCAATGTCGATGGCGGCCTTGGCCGTGCCGGCATGGGCGACGGTGCGGTTCATCACCGTGTAGACGGCTTCCAGGTCTCTGGGGTCCATGCCGGTCAGGCTTTCCCGCAGAACCCGGATCGTCTCCACAGTTCCTTCCAGATTTTCCCCGGTGATCAAGGGGCCGGGAGAGCCTTCGCCGTAGCCGGTGATGCCTTCGTCCGTCTCGATTTCCACAAGACAGCTGACGGCATGGGTGATCACACCCAGAGAGATGTGAAACGGCCGGATTAACGGCACCTTCATCATATGCGTTTTGATATCTGTGATCTTCATGTTTTTACGCTTCCTTTTACAGTTTTGCAGCTTTCCCTGCAGGGCCTGCCGCTGTTTTTTGTAAATTGTTTAGACACTGTGCTTCGTGCCTATCATACCTGAAATTTTCCATTTATGCAATTGTCTATTTTATGTAAATATTCGTTGAGGAAACCGGGTCTGCATAGTATAATATGTCTACAAAAATGCGGACGGACTCTTGGAATTTCACAAAATCAGGTACTGCGATACGCCGGGATTCCGAGCGTACATGAGGACATTACGGAGGAAAAGATATGCTGTATCTGAAAGAAGCGAATAGGGAGGATTTAGAGCGGGAGTATGCGTTTGTAACAAGTACTCCCGAGAACGAAAACGGTTTTACAAATCCTGGATACCGATGTACGAAAGACGAATTTACACATAAAATCCTGCCTGGTTATATCAACGGGGCGAAGGGGATCGGGCTTCCGGAGGGTTGGGTGCCGGAAACGGAATTTTTCCTGTGGGACGATGACCAGATTGTCGGATGGTTCAGAATACGCCATTGGCTTACGGAGGAGCTGGCCAAAGGCGCAGGACATATCGGATATGGAATCAAAAAGGAATTGAGAGGAAAGGGGTATGCCTCCGCAGGGCTGAAGCTGACGGTAGAAAAAGCGTGGCAGATCATTTGTGAAGATGAAATTTATATGTCCGTTCGGAAGGATAATCCCGCATCGCTGAAAGTACAGATGAAAAACGGCGCATATATTCATCATGAGGACGAACGGGAGTTTTATACTAGAATAAAACGATAGATTCCGGTTGATGGTTGAAATGATCAGCAGATTTGGAATAAAGAAAATATAGATGCAGAAGAACCGCATGAATAAAATTTATGCCCGTTATCGGTCGTGAAAACTGATAACGGGCATCTTGTTACGAAGTATCCGGCAAAATGCGCCAGTGCTTAGGAGCATGCGCAGCGATACCCAAGAGTATGCTCTGCGATGACGCGTTTTGTCAGATTAAACAAATATAAATCATGGATTTGCCATAACCCTGCGTAAGATCTCATTCCCCTTTATTCCCACATGGGATTTGACCCTGCCCGCAGAAATGGCATGCGCACAGATGGCCGTTGGCGATTTCCTTAAGCTCTGGTTTCTGCTTGGAGCAGATCTCTTGCGCCATAAAGCACCGGGTATGGAAAATACAGCCGGAGGGCGGATTGGCCGGGCTTGGCAGATCTCCCTGCAGGATAATTTTCTTCCGCTTGCTGTGGCGCTCGGGAACCGGGATGGCCGACAGAAGCGCCTGGGTGTAGGGATGGGAGGCATTGTCAAACAATTCCTTTTTGTCCGCCATCTCCACCACATGGCCCAGATACATCACCATCACCCGGTCGGAGATGTGTTTGATGACGCTTAAATTGTGGGAGATGAAGATGTAAGCCATTCCCATAGACTGCTGCAGCTTCCTGAGCAGGTTCAGCACCTGGGACTGGATAGAAACGTCCAGTGCCGATACCGGCTCGTCGCAGACCACTAAAGAGGGCTGCAGTACGATGGCTCTGGCAATGCCGATTCTCTGCCGCTGGCCGCCGGAAAATTCGTGGGGATAGCGGTTGTAATACTTGGGGTTCAGTCCCACCACCTCCATCACCTTTAACACCTGTTCCCGGACTTCCTCTTTGGAATTACACCGTTTCTGGATATTCAGAGGTTCGGCGATCACCTCGCCTACGGTCATTCTGGGATTTAAGGAGGCGTAAGGGTCCTGGAATATAATCTGCATATCGGCCCGCATGCCCCGAAGCTGCTGGCCGTTTGCCTTTCGGAAATCCTCTCCCTTGTATAAAATTTCGCCGTCGGTAGGCTCGATCAGGCGGAGTACGGAGCGGCCCATCGTAGACTTGCCGCACCCGGATTCCCCTACCACCCCAAGGGTTTCTCTGGGCATCAGGGTGAAGGACACGTCGTCTACCGCTTTGATATAGGTTTTTTCCTTTGCCAGAAAACCGGACTTCGCAGGGAAAAGCTTCCGCAGGTGCTTCACCTCCAGCAAAGGCGCCTGGTTTGTGTTCTCACTCATTGCCGTCCTCCTCCCATTCTTCGGTGTATTTAAAGCAGCGCACCATGCGCCCCTCCGCCTCAGAGAGCTTGGGCATCTTTCCTTTGCAGATGTCCATGGCCTCCGGGCAGCGGGGGCAGAAGGCGCAGCCTTTCGGCATATCGTCAAAGCTTGGCACCATACCCTCGATAACGCTCAGCTCCTGGCTGTCGTCTCCGTCTAGCTTGGGGATGCAGTTCATCAGGCCATGGGTGTAAGGATGCATGGGCTTCTCGAAAATCTGGTCGCAGGTGGCATGCTCCACCACCTTGCCCGCATACATCACCATCACGTCGTCGGCCACCTCGGCGATGACGCCCAGGTCATGGGTGATCATCATAACGGAGGTTCCGGTTTGTTCCTTTAATTCATTGATCAGATCCAGGATCTGTGCCTGAATCGTCACGTCCAGCGCCGTGGTAGGCTCGTCGCAGATCAGAAGCTCCGGGCTGCAGCATAAGGACATGGCGATCATGACTCTCTGGCGCATGCCGCCGGAAAGCTGGTGGGGATATTCGTCAAACCGTTTTTCCGCCAGCGGGATTTTTACCAGCTTCAGCATCTCGATGCCTTTTTCCCTGGCCTGCTGTTTGGTCAGCTTTTCATGGAGCATCAGCGTTTCGATCAGCTGCTGTCCGATGGTAAAAACAGGGTTTAAGGATGTCATGGGTTCCTGGAAAATCATGGCGATTTTCTTTCCCCGGATAGTACGCATCTCGTCGTCGCTCTTTTTCAGCAGATCTTCCCCGTCAAACAGGATTTTTCCGCCGGCGATCTCCCCGGGCGGCGTCTGCACAAGCCCCATAATGGACAGGGAGGTAATGCTTTTGCCGCATCCCGATTCCCCCACGATGCCTAAGGTCTTTCCCTTCTCCACGGAAAAGGATACGTTATTTACGGCTCTGGAAAGGCCTGCGTCGGTATGAAAATAGGTTTTTAACCCCTGCACTTCTAATATTTTTTCTCCCATAATCACTGCCTCCCTCAGGTTTTCAGCTTCGGGTCGAGGGCGTCCCTCAGACCGTCGCCGAAGATGTTAAACGCGATTACCGTTACCATAATGGCCACGCCCGGCATAATGCTGTAGAGCGGGCGGTAGCTGATAAAGGTCTGGGCGGCGCTGATCATATTGCCCCATGAGGGGGTAGGCGGCTGGATGCCGATGCCCAGGAAGCTTAATGAAGCTTCATACATGATAGCGTTTGGAATACCCAGAGTAACCATAACGATGATGGTGGACAGGCAGTTGGGGATCAGCCCCTTGGCGATAATCCAGAAGGTGGAAGCGCCGCAGGCCCGGCTGGCCTCGATATACTCCTTTTCCTTTAGCTGCATAACGGAGCCGCGGATCATCCTGGCCGTCCGCACCCAGGTCAGAAGCCCCAGGGCGATAAACAGGTTCAGGACGCCTTTTCCCATAAAGGTCATAATGGCCATGGCAAAGATCAAGTCCGGGAATGCCTGGAAAATTTCCATGATTCTGGAAATCACATTGTCGATCACGCCGCCGTAGTAACCGGCCAGAGAGCCTAAGGTGATGCCCACAAGGGAGGCTACAACCTGAGCCACGATGCCGATGCTGATGGATACCCGGGAGCCATAGATAATCCTTGACAGGATATCCCGCCCGTACTCATCGGTGCCCAGAAGATGGGCTTTGCTTGGCTCCGCCAGAACCGCCGTGTAATCCTGATAAGCCGGATCATAAGGGGCAAGCAGGGGGGCGAAAATGGCGACAAGAATTAAGAACAGCAGGATTCCGGCGCAGAACATAGCCATTTTATTTTTCTTGAGCTGCTTGAAGCTGTCTGCGTAAAAGCTGGAATATTCGTATTCCACACCCCGCTCCAGCATTTCCTGTTCAAATTGTTTTTGCTTATTAAAAAATCCGAATCTCTTTTTACGCATTGATTTACGCCGCTCCTTTCCCGTAACGGATCCTGGGGTCCAGGAACGCATATGATAAATCCACGATCAGGTTGACAATGACAAATACGAAGGCGATGTACATCACCGTACCTTCCAGCAGCGGAAGGTCACGGTTGGACATGGCGTCTACCGCCAGCTTTCCGATGCCGGGAATGGAGAATACCTTTTCGATCAGCATGGAGCCGGTGAGCATATAGCCGAAATCGGTGCCGACTAGGGTGACGATGGGAATCATGGCATTTTTCAGCGCATGCTTCATAACCACCGACCATCTGCTGGCGCCTTTGGCTTTAGCTGTCCGGATATAATCCTGGCCCATCACCTCCAGCATACTGGTACGGGTGATTCTGGCCATGCTGCCGGCGTAGCGGGCGCCTAAGGCCACGCTTGGCAGAATATAGGAAGCCACGCTGTCAAAGCCTGAGATAGGCAGGATGTCCAGTTTCAGGCCGAAAATAATCTGTAAGATAATAGCGAACCAGAAAGCGGGAGCCGATACGCCGATGATGGAGAGCACCATCACCATGGAATCGATTCGTTTTCCCCTCTTTACCGCGGAGAAAATACCGCAGGGAATGCCGATGGCCGCGGCGAATACAAAGGCCATGCAGGCCAGCTTTACGGTTACTTTAAAGCTGCGGATCAGGGCGACGGAAACCACTTCCTTTGTAAAATAGGAGGTTCCGAAGTCCAGGCGGACGGCGCCCTTGATAAAATTAAAATATTGGATATGGTAAGGCAGATCCAGGCCCAGCTCGTGCCTGATCTTGGCGATGGTTTCCGGGTCGGCCCGCTTTTCCAGCATCAGGGCCACCGGGTCGCCGGGAACCACCTGCAGAAGCACAAAGGTGATCAGGCTGATACCGATCAGGACAAAGACGGTCTGCCCCAGACGTTTGGCTGTGTATGAAAGCATTTTTATTTTCTCCTAATTGAGTACCGCAACTCCCCTCCCAAGCCCCCTGGATCTGGAAGAATTTCCAGCCGCCTGCGACGTCTGTAAATCCTTCCTCGCTATGAGCACTTAGAGCCTGTTCTTTAGGCTCATACGTGCGATGCATGAAAAATAGTTAGCGGGTGTTTTTTAGCCGCTTACTATTTTTCAGGGGCTTGTCCGGTCCGTTGCTGTTTTCAGGACTGTTTTTTATATGAGAAAAGGCCGCCGCAAAGTTTTCTTTGTGTTTGCGGCAGCCTCGTCCTGAAGTTTAATGTTACTGGATGTCGGCATCCTTCCAGAACATACGGAAGGTGGCGTCAATCTCAAAACCTGTGATGCTGGGGTTCAGGAGGTAGAACTTGGTCTCATTGTAGATCGGAGTGGTCGCCCAGTCTTCTCTGGTCATGATATGCTCTGCCTTTGTGTAGATTTCCTGGCGCTCAGCGGAATCTGTGGTGGCGATGCCGTCCTCCAGAAGCTGGTCAAACTCAGCGTTGTGCCAGAAGCTGGAGTTGGTGTCGGTTTTTGTCATAGGGTACAGCATGCTTTCCGGGTCGGAGTAGTCCACATACCAGTTGGAGATGGAGCAGTCCACGCCGCCGTTCTTCTTCATGTCAGACCATGCGGCAGAGTCAACCTGCTCTACTTCGATATTGATGCCGGCAGCCTTGGCCTGCTGCTGGAATGCGGTGGCAATGTTTACATTACCCTGATACTTGGTATTCACCGTTACCCGAAGGTCGATGCCGTCGGGGAAGCCGGCGTCTGCCAGAAGCTGCTTCGCCTGCTCGGGATCATACTCGAACTCAGGCAGGGTGTCGTCATGTCCGATGATGCCGGCCGGGATGTAGGAGGTCGGTACAGTGGCCGTGCCGTGCAGGATGCTGTCGCAGATGGCCTTACGGTCGATGGCAAGAGCGATAGCCTGGCGGACTTTGGCGTCCGGATAGGACTTTACATTCACGGTCAGGCTGTAATTGCCGGTAGGCTGGAAGCCGTGCATCTGCTCTTTCAGCTCGGGATTCTCGGAATATACCGGGTAGATGGAAGGATCTACGTCCACGTAATCCACATTGCCCTTCTGGTATTCCAGAACCTGGGTGTTGACATCCTCGATAAATTTATAGTCCACACCGTCTAACTTGACTGCGCCGCCGTGGTAATCGTCAAAGCGGGTCAGCGTAACGCCTACGCCGTTCTGATAGCTGTCCATCTTGAAAGGACCCGTGCCGTACAGTACGGACATACCCCAGTTCTCCCCGGCAGCCTCGCAGGCCTCATGAGGATAGATGGCGGTGTAGGCGGTGGACAGTACGGACAGGAACGGTGCGTAAGGCTTGGTCAGGGTGATGGTGAAATGGGTGTCATCCTGAACCACGATGCCGGACAGCTCGTCTGCCGTTCCGTCAGCCAGCGCCTGGTAGCCTTCCACATTCTCTAACAGCGTAGCCATCTTGGCCAGCTTCACCAGACGCTCATAGGAATACTTTACGTCTGCGGAGGTTAAGATGGTGCCGTCGTGGAACTTCACGTCAGGCAGCAGCTCGAAGCTGTAGGTCAGCTGATCCTCGGAAATCTCCGGCATTTTGGCCAGCAGGGTAGGAACCAGGGAACCGTCGCCCATGGTGGTCAGCAAAGCCTCGGATACGTTGTCCGTAATCTTCATAACGATACTGTAGGTGTACTGCTGGGGGTCCAGGGCTACCTGGGGATCGACTGCGGCTACCCGCACGATTTTACCGGTTCTGTCGGATGCTCCGGGGGTGCTTTCCCCGCCTGCCTGTGTGCCGGCCGCCTCAGTGCCGGCTGCGCCTGCCGCAGTGGTTCCTGCCGGAGCATCTGTTTTGCCTCCGCAGGCAGACAGCATCATGGCTGCCGCGCAGAGAAGAGCAACGGCTGATACTCTCTTTTTCATGTACTTTCTCTCCTTTATTCTGGATTTTTGTTTTGTAAAGTGTAATGGTATTTAACGCTTTACTTAGATAAAGTAAATGGCATACAAAAATGAATCCTTTTTATACACTTTCATCATAGTGTACTATAAGGGAATGATTCTTGTCAATATATTATTTCCATAATAAATTAGGATAAATAAATGCCGTTTTTTCGTATTTCAGGCTGTGATCCCATTGCCAGCTATTGCATAATTATGTATTTTTCTTCAATATTTATCATAATAAAAATCAGAAAAGGTGTTGACAGAAATATTGACAGGTTATATAATCCTTCTGAAATTCATTAAAACCTACATAATAAGTATGAATTGAAAAGAGGAGAAAAGACATGAAAAAATGTATGGCATTGCTGCTGACCCTGGCTCTGTCGGCCGGTGTGCTTGCGGGCTGTGGCAGCAAAGAGGATAACACGACGACAGCCGCGCCTCAGACGGAAGCTGCAGATCAGGGAACGACGGCTGCGGCTGACGAAGTCGGAACCACCGCCGCAGATGAGGCGGCGACTACCGGGGCAGCCGGAGATGAAACCGCAGGCCCTTCCGGGGAGAGCAAAGGCACGATTAAGGTAGCGGCCAGCGCAACCCCTCACGCAGAGATTCTGGAAGAGGCAAAGACCCTTCTGGCCGCCGAGGGCTGGGAGCTGGACGTACAGATTTTTGACGATTATGTACAGCCGAATATGGTAGTGGAGAGCGGGGATTTTGACGCGAACTATTTCCAGCACATCCCTTACCTGGATGATTTCAATGACAAGCAGGGAACCCACCTGGTAAACGCAGGCGGCATTCATTACGAGCCCTTCGGCCTTTATCCGGGAACCAAGAACGCCCTGGATGAACTGGCGGAAGGAGATACCATCGCCGTTCCCAACGACACCACCAACGAGGCCAGAGCCCTGCTTCTGTTACAGGACAACGGCATCATTACATTAAAAGAAGGCGCTGACCTGATGGCGACCGTAAACGATATCGAGGAAAATCCCAAGAATATCAAGATCCAGGAGCTGGAGGCCGCACAGGTGCCGAGAGTAAAGGACGAGGTTGCTTTCGTGGTAATGAACGGCAACTATGCGCTGCAGGCCGGTTATGTGGCCAGCAAAGACGCCATCGCTTACGAGCAGGCTGATTCCAAGGCGGCTACCACTTATGTAAACGTGATCGCCGTGAAGGAAGGAAATGAGGCCAGCGAGGGCATCAAGGCGCTGGTGGACGTGCTGAAATCAGAGGAGATCGCTTCCTTTATTGAAGAAAAGTATCAGGGCGCTGTGGTTCCGATGAAATAAGGAAGAGAACAGATCATAAATGGTTCCGGTGATTTGATTAGCCGGAAATGAAGATGGAGATTGCCATATGGGGACGGGCTTATATGGCAGTCTCTGTTTCTATTTGAGGAGAGAAGGTTTTTATCTGAAAAATAATTGACACTAAATATGACACCAGATATAATGTGTGAGGTGGGAAATGATGAAGACTTTGAATGATTATCTGGAGATGCCTTATCGAATGGAAATCGTGGAAGACAGGGATGAAGGCGGTTTTATAGTTTCCTATCCGGATCTTCCGGGGTGTATTACCAGCGGCGAGACGATTGATGCGGCGGACGCGAAAAAAGCTTGGCTGGAAGCAGCATTGGAAGAAGGAATGCCGATTCAGGAGCCGGACAGTCTTGAGGATTATTCCGGACAGTTTAAACTGAGGCTTCCCCGCAGCCTTCATCGGTCATTGGCAGAGCACTCTAAAAGGGAAGGGGTCAGTATGAATCAATATTGCGTATATCTCCTTTCCAGGAATGATATGGTATTTCCAAAATAAACGAACATGTCTGCTGTCGTGGACATCGCTAAATTTTGAAAGCAAGCGGTGCGGCGAAGCGCCGTTATCAGATATATACAATTAGGAGGAAGGGTATGGAACCAATTATCCGTGTTGAGAATATCAGCAGGACATTTCAGGCGGGCAACGGGCAGGTGGAAGCGGTGAAGAATATCAGCTTCGCCATCGAAAAAGGAGAGATCTTCGGCATTATCGGTCTGTCCGGCGCGGGGAAAAGCACGCTGGTGCGGTGTCTGAATCTGCTGGAACGGCCCAATGAAGGAAGCATTTTTATTGACGGAAAGGATATGATGAATCTTTCCCAGGCAGAGCTGCGCAGGGAGAGACAGGATATCGGTATGATTTTCCAGCATTTCAACCTGCTGATGCAGCGGAATGTGATCGACAATATCTGTTTTCCTTTAGAGATTGCGGGGGTTTCCAGGGGGGAGGCCATAAAGCGGGCGGAGGAGCTTTTGGAGATCGTGGGCTTAAGCGAGAAAGCGAAGGCTTACCCGGCACAGCTCTCCGGCGGACAGAAGCAGCGTGTGGCCATCGCCCGGGTGCTGGCCAATAACCCGAAGATCCTGCTCTGCGACGAGGCCACCAGCGCCCTTGACCCGCAGACGACGAAGTCCATTTTGAAGCTGATTAAGGAAATTAACCGGGATTACGGCATCACGGTGATTGTGATTACCCATGAGATGGCGGTAATCCAGGAAATCTGTTCCAGGGTGGCCGTTCTCGACCATGGCAGCATGGTGGAGGAAGGCACGGTGGAAGAACTGTTCCGGGCGCCGAAGACAGAGGAAGCCAAAAAGCTGATTCTGAATGAGTTCCGCCATATCAAGGAGATGCGCAGCGAGCGGATGATCCGAGTCACCTTCGGCGGCAGCTCTGCTTTTGAGCCTTTTATCGGAAATGCGGTGCTGGAATATAAGACCCCCCTCAACATTCTGTATGCCAACACGAAGACGATCAACGGCAATGCGGAGGGAGAGATGATTTTACAGCTTCCGGAGTCCAAAGAGGTGGCGGACCGGATGATCGAATATTTCAGGGAAAATAATCTGGGCGTCGAGGAGGTGGACCATTATGTTGGATAAAGTAATTATCGATATGCTGATCGAGGGGACGGTGGCGACTCTTTACATGACGCTGGTGTCTACGCTGTTTGGCTATCTGTTCGGCCTGCCCATGGGGATTGTGCTGGCAGTTACGGACAGGGAGGGAATCAAGCCCAACGGGATTATTTATAAAATACTTGATTTTATTGTGAACCTGATGCGGAGCATCCCGTTTCTGATTCTGCTGATTCTGGTCATGCCGGTGACAAAGGCGCTGGTGGGCAAAACCTACGGCTCCACGGCTACGATCGTTCCGCTGACCATTGCGGCGGCGCCTTTTATCGGCCGTATGGTGGAGTCCTCCCTGAAAGAGGTAGACAAAGGGGTGATTGAGGCCGCCCAGAGCATGGGAGCCGGAATCTTTACCATTATCTGGAAGGTGCTTCTGGCTGAGGCCCGGACTTCTCTGCTGGTGGGCGTGACCATCGCTGTGGGAACCATATTCGGATATTCCGCCATGGCCGGCGTCATCGGCGGCGGCGGACTGGGAGATATCGCCATCCGGTACGGGTATTACCGGTATGAGTCGGATATTATGTTTGTCACGATTATTATACTGGTGGTACTGGTACAGATTCTGCAGGGGCTGGGAATGATGCTGTCGAAGAAGCTGGACCGGAGGCATATGTAAAATTAAAATAGTTTAGTCGGTGGAATATTTTGCGGCGGTCGCCAAATGTCCGTATCTACGTGGTCGTCCGGCGTGCTGTCCGCAAAAATAAATTTACATAACATGGAGGTATCAATCATGGCAAAGCAAGTATTTGAACCACGTACAGACGAGTCAGTGTTCGCGCGGAAAGTATCGGCGGACTGTTGGAAGTCCCCGAAGCAGGCGTTAAGCCGGCAGATCGCGGGAAAAACCTATTTTACCGACCAGCGGATCGCGTTTTTGGCCTCCGGCCTGATCGGGACGGAAAGCGTCAGCTGGGAGATCGAGATGAAAGATATCCAGTCGGTCAAAGCCTGTTTGACGCCGCCATTTTTCCCTTTCGGCGTTCTGATCACGATGAAAGACGGCAGCCAGTATAAGCTGGGAATTTTGGGACGCAACAAATATGTGGAGTGGATTGCGCAGCACATTTCGTAAAAAATATATTTATATAAAAATCCGAATATTACGTAACATACAGGGAGCCATCCGGAGGATGACTCTCTGCGTTTTATGGCAGACTATATGTTTACCGCATTTTCTTCCGGCAAAAACTGTTCGATTCCAATAAATCAGATTCCAAAAACAAGCGGGAAAAGACTTCAGGAGGGAAAGGGAAAAATACTTGACGCAGGAATAAAAAACGGCTAAAGTAACCTGTGATGAAAAGGAGTGTTTTTGACCAATGATTCAATATAGAAATCTTTCGGAAAATGAAATACACAGAGCGTTATTCGCTCACTTTATCCGCCGTCAGCAGGTCACAAAATGCTGGCGGAAGGAAAAGGGAGAGTGGGTGATCAGAGAGGCGCCTTTTGTAGACGACTGGACGGAGAAGGACTTTCAGACGTTGGTTATCTGTCTGAGAGATACGGCCGCTGCCGGCGGTTTTGTTCATGCTGCTTTTTACGACGGGGATCTGAAAGGGTTTGCAGCGGTTCTTCCCGGTTTTTTTGGCGGCGGACAGAGATATCTTGACCTGGCAAGCATCCATGTCTCCGAGGATATGCGGGGGCAGGGAATCGGAAAGGCCCTTTTTCTGAAAGCGAAAAACTGGGCTGTGAAAAAGGGAGCGAAAAAGCTGTATATCTCCGCCCATTCCTGCGTGGAAAGTCAGGCGTTTTATAAAAAGATGGGATGTGTGGAAGCGCAGGTTTATAACCGGAAACATGTGGAAGAGGAGCCTTATGACTGTCAGCTGGAATGCAGTCTGGAAACCATTTCAAAAGCCCCTCTGCCCTCCGGAAATTCCGGCGGAGATCTGCTGATTCGTCCTGCGGTTCCCGAAGACGCTGAGAATATACTGGCCGTATATGAGTACTATGTCAGGTATACCGCCATTTCCTTTGAATATGAGGTTCCCACTGTCAGGGCGTTCAAAGGGAGAATGGAAAATACGCTGAAAAAATACCCCTATTTTGTGGCGGTTCTGGACGGAAAAATCGTGGGCTACGCCTATGCGGGTCCTTTTGTGGGCAGGGCGGCCTATGGCTGGTCGGCGGAGGCTACGATCTATATTGATGCTGACCGGAAAAAACAGGGGATCGGCAGAAAGCTGTACGGAGCGCTGGAAGGGGCCCTGAAACAAATGGGTATCCTGAACCTCTATGCCTGCATCGGTTATCCGGAGACAGAGGACGAATACCTGACCCGCAACAGCGTGGATTTTCACGCCCACATGGGCTATGCCAAAGCGGGCGAGTTTCATTACTGCGGCCGTAAGTTCGGCAGATGGTATCATATGGTGTGGATGGAGAAAATGCTGGGAAATCATAAAAAAGAGCAGGAGCCGGTCATTTTTCCGGAACAAGATATCCCTTGTCGGTCAGCGCTTCCTCAATCTGTTCCAGAACATTCTCCGATTCGGCCCGGACGGTGTGATAGTGATATCCGTCGGTGATATTCATCAGCTCTTTGGATTTGCCGCTGCGGATTCCCTCAAGGAACTGTTTTACATGAAACCTGGAAGAAATATTCAGCCTGGCCTCAACCTTGCCGTACACCTTATGCCAGACAAATACGTCCGCCACCGTACCGCCCAGCTCCACGATCAGATTCAGCTCGTCTTCTGTCTGCCCGGAGGTATGGCGCACCTTGAACACTTTTTCCGCGAGGGGCGTCCGGTGAATCAGATAGCCGCTGTGGGTGGAGATAATCTGAAAACCGGCAGCTTTTAAGACGGAAATATCCTGTACGATAATCTGCCGGGACACGCCGAAGCGTTTTGCGAGCGCCGTTCCTGATGTCGGGTTCTGCTCAGACATCAAAAGACTGACGATTTCCTTTCTTCTGTTATCTGCTTTCATAAAATCAATACACCTCAAATACGGTTTTGCAATTTCCCTCCCATCGCTATGAACGTTTAAAGGTTTTTTAGCCCTTTGAGCCGGAAGGAGGAGCTGCTGTTACTCATAAATCATCTGACACGGCTATACCGCATGAAGATGTTTCAGCGAAAGATCCAGAATCGGAGCCGAGTGAGTCAGCGCGCCGCTGGAAATATAGTCTACGCCGATGTCCGCAAGCCTGGCTACATTTTCTTTCGTGACATTGCCGCTGCATTCGGTTTCGGCCCGGCCGGCCGTCAGCTTTACGGCCTCTCTCATATCTTCCACGCTCATATTGTCCAGCATAATAATGTCGGCGCCGGCCTCCAGCGCTTCCTTAAGCATATCGAGATTTTCCACCTCCACCTCAATCTTCCGCACAAAAGGCGCGTATTCCTTTGCCATCCGGACCGCTTCCTTTACGCCGCCCGCGGCGCCGATATGATTGTCTTTCAGCAGGATGCCGTCGCTTAAGTTGTATCGGTGATTGTATCCGCCTCCGACTTTTACGGCGTATTTCTCAAACACCCGCATATTCGGCGTGGTTTTCCGGGTGTCCAGCAGCCTCGTTTTGCTGCCGGTAAGCAGATCCGCGATGGAGCGGGTATAGGTGGCGATGCCGCTCATTCTCTGCAGGAAATTCAGCGCGGTCCGCTCCCCGGATAGAAGCACCCGGATATCGCCATGGAGCAGGCCCAGCCGCTCTCCTTTCTTCACCCTGTCCCCGTCCTGGCAGGAGAAGGTAACTTCCGTTTTTTCGTCCAGCAGCTGAAAGACTCTTCTGAAAACTTCCAGACCCGCGATTACGCCGTCTTCCTTGCAGATCAGCTCCACCTCGCCCATCTGAAAATGGGGCATCACCGAATTGGTGGTAATATCCTCGCCGGTGATGTCCTCTTTCAGCGCCTGTAAAATCAGATTATCCGCATTCAGTTTCATTGTGATAGCATTCATGGCTTTGTCTCTCCTTTTCAATTGCTTCTAAAACCAGTTTTCGGTATTCTTCCTGATATCCCTGATATCGGCTCTGATCCGCCGCAGGCACAGGCCGGCAGAGCAGGGGGGTATAATGGGCGGCGATATGCCGGGCGGCCCGTCCGGCAAATACCAGGCTTTCCAGCAGAGAATTGCTGGCCAGCCGGTTTCGGCCGTGAACGCCGTTGCAGGCCGTTTCCCCCACCGCGTACAGACGCTTCATGGAGGTTTTGCTGTGCCGGTCCACGTCGATGCCGCCCATAAAATAGTGCTGGGACGGCACCACCGGAATGCTTTCCTTTGTAACGTCGTAGCCCTCTTCCAGACAATGCTGATAAATATGAGGAAAGTGGGATTTGATTTCTTCCTCGGGAATGGGGGCGAAGGATAGCCATACATGCTGGGAGCCTTCTTTTTTCATTTCCTCATAAATGGCGTTGGCCACCACGTCCCTCGGCAGCAGCTCGTTGACAAACCGCTCGCCCTTTGCGTTCAGCAGTACGGCGCCTTCCCCCCGCACTGACTCCGAGATCAGAAACTCCCTGCCGTCCTTCTCCGTGTACAGGGTGGTGGGATGAATCTGAATGTAATCGATGTGATTCAGCTTAATCTGATACTTTAGGGCGAGAGCCAGCGCGTCTCCGGTCAGATGCCGGTAATTGGTGGAATGCTTAAACAGACCGCCGATACCGCCGGTGGCCAGGACGGTGTAGTCGGCGCTGACGGTAGTGTAGCGGCCCTTTGCGTCATGGCCTACAATGCCGCGGCAGCAGTTGCCGTCGCAGAGCAGGTCCACCATCGTAAAATTTTCGATCAGCGTAATATTTTTTCGGTTTTTCGCCGTCTCCAGCAGGCGGGAGGTGATTTCTTTTCCGGTTTCATCCTCGTGAAACAGGATTCGGGGCTTTGAGTGAGCGCCCTCTCGGGTGTAAAGAAATTCCTCTCCGTTTTTTTCAAAGCGGACGCCGAAGGAAACCAGGTCCTCGATCACATCCTGGGAGGAACGAATCATAATGTCCACCGAATCCGGATTGTTTTCGTAATGTCCGGCCCGCATGGTATCTTCATAAAAGGAGTTGTAATCTTCCTCGTTGCGCAGGACGCAGATGCCGCCCTGGGCCAGAAAAGAATCGCTTTTCGGCGCTTCGTCCTTGGTGACGATGACAATGTGTTTTTCTTCCGGCAGGTTCAGCCCGCAGTACAGCCCGGCGACGCCGCTGCCGACAATTAAGATATCCGTATTCATTATTTTATTTTCCCAGCTTAAGCATTCTGTCAAGAGGGAGCAGCGCTCCGGTTCGGGTGTCCTCGTCGATTTCCACGGTCCGGTCTTCCCGTTCCAGCGCGGATAAGACGGTTTCGAGGGTGTTCAGTTTCATATCCGGGCAGCAGGGACGGGGATCGGGGAAATAGAACCGCTTGTCCGGGTTGTCCGCCGCAAGCTGAAAGCGCACCCCCTGTTCGGTACAGACGATAAATTCCAGCTTTTCGCTGGTCCTGGCATAGTCGATAATTCCGGATGTGCTGCCGATAAAGTCGGACAGAGCCAGGACCTCCGGTTCGCATTCGGGATGGGAGAGTACGGGGGCGTCCGGATGGGCGGCTTTTTCCCGGCGCAGCTGTCCGGCCGAGACGGCGGCGTGAACCGGGCAGTATCCGTCGTTGACCATAATGTTTTTCTCAGGAACCTGCCGGGCCACGTAGCTGCCCAGATTCCGGTCCGGGATAAAGAAGATATTCTGATTGGGAAGGGCCTTTACGATTTTAACCGCATTGGAGGAGGTGACGCAGACGTCGCTCTGACATTTTAAGTCCGCCGTGGAGTTGATATAGCAGACCACCGCCAGATCCTCGTATTTTTCCCGCATTTCCTCAATCAGGCCCGGCTTTACCATATGGGCCATCGGACAGTCCGCGGACAAGTCCGGCATCAGTACTTTTTTGCCGGGATTCAGAATTTTCGCGCTCTCCCCCATAAAGGAGACGCCGCAGAACACCAGGATGTCCGCGGTGCTCTCCTTGGCGATTTTTGCGAGAGAGAAAGAATCGCCCACATAGTCGGCAATGTCCTGTACGTCGTCAGGCGCGTAGTAGTGGGCGAGGATTACGGCGTTTTTTGATTGTTTCAGCTGTTGAATCTGTTTCTTGATCATTTCTTTTACGGTCCCCTTTTTCGTTTGAGTTTGTATCATGAGATCATTTTGTATAGTATACGCCGGAAGTTTACAGATGTCAACTTATATGTAAAGTAGTGTAAAGTTGATTTTCGGAAAAATTCCTTGCATAACCCACTGCGATAGTTTATAATAACTACCGTAGTTGAATGGAATCTTCGGGGCAGGGTGAGATTCCCTACCGACGGTATAGCCTGTGACTCGCTTCCTTATGACGGGTTCTTTTCAAATTCAGCATGTGCCGTATCGTAAGCCCCTGGATGCGGCTCAGGGTTTTCGCGGCGCAAGATGAACGGGACTCTGGGTGAACATCTGTAAGCAGGGAGGAATAAGAGATGAGTCATGAAAATGTAGCGGTGAGAGCGAAGACAGGTTTGCTGAGCGTGAAAAATGTGGTGCTGATCGGCATGTTCGGCGCGCTGGCCGCGGTGGTGATGATGATTGAATTTCCGCTGCCCATGATAGCACCTGCGTTTTACGAGCTGGATCTGAGCGAGGTTCCGGCGCTGGTGGGAACGTTTGCCATTGGACCCGTGGCCGGCGTGATGATTGAAGCAGTGAAAATTCTGGTGAAGCTTTTGATAAAACCAACCTCCACGGCTTACGTGGGCGAGCTGGCGAATTTTTGTATCGGATGCGCTTATCTGCTGCCGGCAGGACTGATCTATATGAGAAATAAGAGCAAAAAAAGCGCTCTGGCGGGCATGGTGACCGGAACGATCATTATGGCTGTGGCCGGCTGTTTGATTAACGCTTATGTATTGCTGCCTTTTTATTCCAGGTTTTACGGGATGCCGATGGAGACGCTGATCGGCATGGGCGCGGCGATTAATCCGGCCATTGGCAATGTGCTGACTTTCGTGGTGATCGCGGTGGCGCCTTTTAATATCGTCAAAGGAATTTTGATCAGCGCTGTTACTCTGATGATTTATAAGCGGATCAGCGTGATTCTGAAAGCGCGTTAAATTGATCAAGAGAGATTATATGAAAAAGAGTATGGGAACGATTAAAACGGGGCTGTTGCGGATTGCGGCGGCCTTTTTTATGTGATATGATAGCAAAGGAAATATATCGGAATGCGGAGCGCAGGTTCGGAGCTTTGTAAGACCTGCGTTTGCGGGCAGAACATGTGTGTTTGAGACTGAGCGGGGAGAGAAAGGCTGATGATAAATTTAATTGAGACAGACCGGCCGGAAGCGACCTGGGAGCTGGGGCGCAGGCTGGGAGAACAGGCCGTGAAAGGACAGGTGATCTGTTTGAACGGAGATCTGGGCGTGGGAAAGACCGTGTTTACCCAGGGCTTTGCGGACGGACTGGGAATCAATGAGCCGGTGAGCAGTCCCACTTTTACGATTCTGCAGATTTATGAGGCGGGCAGGCTGCCCCTCTACCATTTCGACGTGTACCGGATCGGCGACGCGGAGGAAATGGAGGAAATCGGCTATGAGGATTATTTTTTTGGCGGCGGCGTGTGTCTGATCGAGTGGGCTTCTCTGATTGAAGAAATATTGCCGGAACAGGCAGTCAGGATTACGATTGAAAAAGACCTGGAAAAGGGTTTTGACTACCGCAGGATCACGATAGACGGATTGGAGGAACGATAAAATGGCGAGAATACTGGGCATCGAGAGCGCTTCCCTGACGGCCTCCGTGGCGATCGCCGAGGGAGACGTATTGCTGGCGGAATACACGGTAAATTATAAAAAAACCCATTCCCAGACCCTTCTGCCGATGATCGACGAGATTATTACAATGACGGAGACGGACAGGCAGTCCATAGACGCTATCGCCGTATCCGGCGGTCCCGGCTCTTTTACAGGGCTGCGGATCGGCAGTGCTACGGCGAAAGGACTGGGGCAGGCGCTGGGGAAGCCGTTGGTGGCGGTACCCACACTGGATGCGATGGCTTATAATATTTTCGGCTCCCGCAGCCTGATCTGTCCGCTGATGGATGCCAGAAGAAATCAGGTGTATACCGGGATTTTCAGAAATGAAAAGGAGTTTCAGGTGATAAAAAAGTCCTGCGCCATAGCCATGGAGGAACTGCTGGAAGAGCTGAACGCTCTGGGAGAACCGGTGATTTTCCTGGGGGACGGCGTGCCGGTCCAGAAGGAGCGGATTCAGGCGGCGGCCGGATTCCCCTGTTCCTTTGCGCCTGCGCATCTGAACCGTCAGAAGGCGGGGGCCGTGGCGGTGCTGGGAGCGGTATATGTTGATCGGGGGCAGATACAGACGGCCGCCGAACATAAGCCGGAATACCTGCGGGTGTCCCAGGCGGAGCGGGAGCTGAAAGAAAAGAAAGGGATCAGTCTGCCATGCTGACGTCGGAAGAAAAACATGGAAACGACTGTGAACGGGCTGGTTCGGTTTTCAGCGTTTCCTGTATGAAATCCGATGATATCCCGGAAGCGGCGGCTTTGGAACGGGAGATCTTCTCCGATCCCTGGTCGGAAGACATGTTCCGCAGCGGCTTTGCGGCGTCTTCTCAGCTTTATTTCAGTGTGCGGGAGCAGGGGGGAGCGCTGGCCGGTTATGGGGCGGTGATGACCGTTTTGGACGAGGGAGAGCTGCTGCGTATCGGCGTGGCGCCCGCCTTTCGCAGGCAGGGGGCAGCAGCCATGCTGATGGAACAGATTTTCCGGACGGCGGCGGAGCGGAAGCTGGCTTTTATGACGCTGGAGGTGCGTAAAGGAAATGCTCCTGCTGTCGGACTGTATGAGAAATATGGGTTTGCGGCGGAGAGCATACGAAAGCATTATTATCGGAATCCGACAGAGGACGCGCTGATTATGCGGAAAATATTTGAAAGTGTCTGAGTGGGGATCGTCCGTCAAAGCCGCGTTGGAAGTTGCAGGGGATACCGGATTCCTGCGTCGGAAAACAGTCATTTCCTGTCAGAAATTACCGTTGCAAAAGTCGGATCGGGTCGTATATAATAGAAAACGATCCGTAAACAGCGCAAGTCTGACAAGGAGGAGCCGTATGACGAAAGTAATCCGTTTTTGCAGCCAGGAAAACAGCCGGGAACAGGCAGATCGCGGACAGAAGACGCAGGTATGCAATTGCTGCGGGCGTAAGATTCCGGCGTACCCCTCCCTGGATGCGCAGGAATATGTGGAGATTACGAAGCGTTGGGGATATTTTTCCGGCAAAGACTGTGAGACCCACCGCATTCATATCTGTGAAGCCTGTTACGATGCCTGGATTTCCACGTTTGCCATCGCCCCGGAAGTGACGGAGGACACGGAACTGATGTAGTTTCATGCCCGGCAAACTGGCATAAAATAAAGAATAATTTCTGAAAAATACAGACAGATCAATCGGACCCCGGAGCATTTTCGGAGAATCCGTAAAAATCGGCGACATGGTTTTTGCGGAAAATCTTGAAAGTGTCCCGGGGCTTGTGTTAAAATGGCAGAAGCGTTCGAGGCCTGTGATACGGAATGGTCCCGGTATGCGGCCGGGGACGGCGGAAGAACGCGCTGTGAAATTTATGATGGAATCGAGGAATCAAATGCTTGATATATGTTTACTTGGAACCGGGGGTATGATGCCCCTTCCTTATCGCTGGCTCACATCGCTGATGGCCCGCAGCGGCGGCAGCAGTTTGATGATCGACTGCGGCGAAGGAACGCAGATTGCGCTGAAGGGAACCGGCTGGAGCGTGAAACCGGTGGACGTAATCTGCTTTACCCATTACCACGCCGACCATATCAGCGGCCTGCCGGGGCTTTTACTGACCATGGGAAACGCGGAGCGGACGGAGCCGCTTCTGATGATCGGTCCTAAAGGTCTGGAGCGGGTGGTAAATGCGCTGCGGACCATTGCCCCGGAGCTTCCCTTTCCGATTGTGTTCCGGGAGTTAACGGAAAAACAGGAGGAAATTGTCTGCGGACCTTTTCGTCTGCGGGCTTTTCGGGTGAATCACAATATTCCCTGTTACGGATATTCCCTGTCCATCGACCGGGCCGGGAAGTTTAACCTGGAAAAAGCCCAGGCGCTGGGGCTGCCCAGGCAGCTGTGGAATCCGCTGCAAAAAGGCGGCGAGGTAGAATATGAAGGAAAGCGCTATACGCCGGATATGGTGATGGGAGCGCCCAGGCGGGGATTGAAAGTCACTTATTGTACGGATACCCGTCCGATGCCGGTAATCGCCCGGGAGGCCGGGGATTCGGACCTGTTTATCTGCGAGGGAATGTACGGGGAGAAGGAAAAAGAGGTGAAAGCCCGGGAGTACAAACATATGACCATGTATGAAGCCGCCCACCTGGCCAGAGAAGCCGGTGTGAAAGAACTGTGGCTGACCCATTACAGTCCGTCGCTGGCCTATCCCGAAAATTATATGAGCGGGGTGCGGAAAATTTTCCCCGGGGCCATAGCGGCGAAGGACGGGCAGATGAAAGAACTGAAATTTGAGGATTAAAGGAGTTGCGGGACTATATTATGGAGGAAAGTGAAATGTCTGAAACGGATGTTTTGATACTTGGAATCGAAAGCTCCTGTGACGAGACGGCGGCTGCGGTTGTGAGGAATGGTAGAGAAGTTTTGTCCAATGTGATTTCCTCTCAGATTGACCTGCATACGCTGTTCGGCGGCGTGGTGCCGGAAATTGCCTCGAGAAAGCATATCGAGAAAATCAACCAGGTGATCGACCAGGCTCTTTCGGACGCGGGAGCGACTTTGGACGATATCACAGCCGTGGCGGTTACCTGCGGCCCCGGTCTGGTGGGCGCGCTGCTGGTAGGGGTGGCCCAGGCCAAGGCCATCGCCTGGGCGAAGGATCTGCCGCTGGTGGGAGTTCATCATATAGAGGGGCATGTCTGCGCCAATTTTATCGAGCACAGAGAGCTGGAACCGCCTTTTCTGTGCCTGATCGTATCCGGCGGTCATACCCATCTGGTGGTGATGAAAGACTACGGGCGGTTTGAGGTGATCGGAAGAACCAGGGACGACGCCGCGGGAGAAGCCTTTGACAAGGTGGCCAGAGCGGTGGGGCTGGGCTATCCCGGCGGGCCGAAGATCGACAAAGCGGCCAGGGAAGGAAATCCCTGTGCCATGAAATTTCCCCAGGCCCATATCGACGGCGCGCCCTATGATTTCAGCTTCAGCGGGTTAAAGTCGGCGGTGCTGAATCATATTAATCATGCCTGGATGAGCAAAGAGGAAATTTCCGTGCCGGATCTGGCCGCTTCTTTTCAGAACGCGGTGGTGGAAGCGCTGGTCTCCAGGGCTGTGGCGGCGGCAAAGGAATTTGGCTACCATCAGATCGTGCTGGCAGGAGGCGTGGCCGCCAATTCGGCTTTGCGGCAGGGGTTAAAGGAAGCCTGTGAGAAGGAAAAACTGGAATTTTGTTACCCTTCTCCAATATTTTGTACGGACAATGCGGCGATGATCGCCGTGGCAGGTTATTACGAATATAAGAGGGGCGTGCGCCACGGCTGGGATCTGAATGCTGTGCCGAATCTGAAATTGGGTGAATAGCGGGAGGCGGGATGAGAAAAGAAAAAATTGCGGCGATTGTGCTGGCAGGAGGCAGCGGGAAACGGATGGGTTCGGATATTCCGAAGCAGTATCTGGCCATAGACGGGTATCCGGTTCTCTATTATTCCTTAAAGCTGTTTGAGGATTGCCCGATGGTGGATGAAATTGTGCTGGTTACCGGAAAAGGGGAGACGGTTTACTGCAGAGAAAATATGGTGAACCCCTGGAATATGCGGAAAGTCAGTCATGTGGTGGAAGGCGGAAGGGAACGGTATCATTCCGTATATGAAGGGCTGAAAGCAGTGGAAGAGGCGGATTATGTGCTGATTCATGACGGAGCCAGGCCGCTGCTTACCAACAGGATCATCAGGGATTCCGTGGAGAGCGCCCGTATGTTCGGCGCCTGTGTGGCCGCCATGCCGGTGAAGGATACGATCAAGGTGGCGGATGCCGAAGGGTTTGCAGCAGAGACACCGGACCGTTCGACTCTATGGCTGATGCAGACGCCTCAAAGCTTTTCCTGTTCTCTGATACGCAAAGCCTATGATATGCTGGCGCAGGCGGAAGCCGCAGGAGGCCCGGACTGGGAACGGCTGCATATTACCGACGACGCCATGGTGGCCGAGACCTTTTTAAAGATGAAGGTAAAGTTAATCCCAGGGGACTATTCCAACATAAAAATCACGACGCCGGAGGACTTGATCATAGCCGAAACCCTGTTAAAATCAAGGAAAAATGGCAATAATTTAAAAAAATAAAAAATTTTGAAAAAAAGTGTTGACAGGTTGAACCTATAGTGATAGAATACATCTTGCGCTGCTGATGAAAAGCAAGACAGACAGTTGGCAAACCGCATAGGGAATGGTAATGGAGAGGTATCGAAGTGGTCATAACGAGGCGGTCTTGAAAACCGTTTGTCCGCAAGGGCGCGTGGGTTCGAATCCCACCCTCTCCGGTCGCATACAAAGCTGCCGGAAGAAGAGCGGCGGGTATGCATGAATCCGGTTCGAACATTCCGGGATGTTTTCGGACAAGACAATCAGTATGAAATATGAATCAGCCATCCTGGAGAAGTACCCAAGCGGCTGAAGGGGCTCCCCTGGAAAGGGAGTAGGTCGTTAATAGCGGCGCGAGGGTTCAAATCCCTCCTTCTCCGTCGGTTTCTTTGAAAGGAAATATGATTCATAAGAAACCAGGAACCTTGATAATTGAACAGTATAACCAACCCTGAAAAAATTCTTTTAAAAGATTTTATTTCAGAACGAAAACCAAGTAAAACGGAAAGATTAGCTAACGTTAATCATGACCGGACAAACCATAAAACGAGAGTTTGATCCTGGCTCAGGATGAACGCTGGCGGCGTGCTTAACACATGCAAGTCGAACGAAGCGCAAAAGGACAATTCTTCGGAGGCGTACTTTTGCGACTGAGTGGCGGACGGGTGAGTAACGCGTGGGGAACCTGCCCTATACAGGGGGATAACAGTTAGAAATGACTGCTAATACCGCATAAGCGCACAGAACCGCATGGTTCGGTGTGAAAAACTGAGGTGGTATAGGATGGACCCGCGTCTGATTAGCT
>CAJTTU010000048.1 GCA_910579325.1 uncultured Lachnospiraceae bacterium
GATCTTCAAAAGGCTCTCCGCCAGATTCCGGGCCAGCATGGAGTCGGTGAGGAGGGTGACTGCCGTCCCCAGCAGGGTGGGCAGGAGGAAGAACAGCCCGATAGACATGCACAGCCCCAGGATCACCGCCAGGGTGGTGAAGAAGGCCGCAGCCCTCTCACTGCCCAGCTTGTCGTTGAGCCAGCTCTCGAATCGGGAGGGCTCCTCCTCTTCCTCCCCATCCTCCGGGATTTCCTCTGCCGTGGAGGTTTCTTCCTCCTCACCTTCCGGCTCCACCACCGTCATCTCGTCTTTGCGCACCAGGGCGCCCACTGCGTTTTCCAGCGCCATCAGGGCATCTGCCAGCTCCTGATCCGTGGAAGAGGTATTTTCCAGCGCATGCCGCGCCTCGTCTGCTGCCTGCAAAAGAGCCGCAAAGCTTTCGTCGGTATAATCGGATTCATCCATAGACTGAATCTGAAGAAGCAGCTGACGCAGTTTTTCGCTGTTTTCACTGAAAGCCGCCCCGTCATTCCCTGTCGTAGTCTGTGTTCCGATCACACCCGTGCCTGTTGTACCTGTTCCCGCGCCGGGCCTCACCGTAACGCCGGCCAGTCCGCCAGAAGCAGACGATCCATTGGACGTCTGCCCCGGCCCCTGGTTCACGGACGGATCATCGGCAATCAATCCGCCGTTTTCCACGCCGCTCCAATTCACATCTCCATTTTCCTGGCCGGAGCCGCCATGTTGTCCTGATCCTCCGGAACCTGGATTCTGACCAGAACCACCAGTTTGTCCTGAATCACCGGTACCCGGCTGCCCGTCAGAACCGCCGTTCTGTCCCGAATCGCCGGAACCCGGATTCTGGCCGGAATCCGCCGGAGGCGTCTCTAACACATCCGGATTTTCAGGCCCGTTGATCACCACCGGGTCGGGAAACACCATCTGCTCTGCCGGCCTTGTGGCTTTTCCGTACACAAAGACCAGTGAATCCTCCACTACGCTAACCCGGGCCTCCACAGGGTTATTTTCCCCATCCAGAACAGATACCTGTCCGATCGCCAGCGGCTCATCCTCCTTAAAAAGAGGCTGGCTCCCTGCAATATACACATTTAAGCTGTGACTGTCCCCATGGTAACGATATTCCTGAACCTCTGCCGAAAGCCCGGCAAACTTAAACGTCACCTCCCCGGCTCCTGCCGCGTCCACATCCAGCGTAAACTGCATAGAGGCAATCCCTTCCTGGGCTCCATGGGGAGAGTTTAAGGCTACGCCCCCCTTATTGTCCAGAATAAACGTATCCTTCCCGATCGCGGATACCCGGAACGCCGGCCAGACAGACAGCAGGAGAGCCAGCGAAAGCACTGTTATGAATCTTTTTTTCATGTTTTCCTCTTTCCCGACGCAGTTTGCCGCGTCATCAAGGTTAATTTGAAAGTTTACTTTCAAACCTACTGTTCATCCTTATGATTAAAAACCATTTCGGACAGCTCCTCCGGCATGTCCTCATACACCGAATCGCTGACCATGCGCTGGCCTTCGTTGGTCTGGGCATTGTTTACCCGGTACAGTTCTACCCGCACCTTCTGAAGAGCATTCAGATCCACAGGCTGCCCTGGCTCGATCCAGTAAATCCAAGTGCCCTCCGAGACATCCTGCAGGTTCCCTTTATCCGGGATATCCGCCAGAATAATCTGTTGCGCTTTCAGCCTGCCTGTCTCATCCTTGCCGCCCACGATTTTTCCGTCCTGGTCATACAGCACAACCACATTATAAGCTGGGTTCCCCTTAAAGGTACCGGTAAAGATTACCGAGCCCTTCGGAACCATATCCTGCGGTCGGGAGCCATATTGATAATCCTCCGCCAGTTTGCCGATGGTCACTCTTCCGTCAGAAGCGTGGCGGAAATCCACATTGTCCCCGGTAACGCCCAGTACATCCAGCTCCGCCAGCTCTACCGTCCTGCCGTTCTGGTTTTTAAACAGCAGCTGCATTTCCGACGTTACATAAGTGGCCAGCGAACGGTCGTCCGCATTTGCAAAATAAATCGTATCGGTTTTTCCGGCTCCAAACTCGCCGTCAGCCACTGTCCTCCAGTCCTCTCCTTCCCGAATCCGAATCTCGTATTCACAATTTTTCAGAGAGCCGCCTTCTGCCAGCGTGTATTTAAAGCCTGTCACCATCAGCGGCTGATGAAAATCCAGTACCAGCGCCGCCTGCTTTCCAAGGGTCAAAGAACAGGAACTGTTCACATCCTGGTCGATGGCCTTTTTCACGGCGCTCTCCGCCGCCGGCGCGCAGGGCATATCCTCCGTTCCCTCTCCTTTGATCTCCTCCGCCGTCACATCCTCGGCGCGGATGGTCCAATAGGTTTTCTCCTGGCTGCCGTCATGCTGAATTTTCACTGTGTTCAGCGTCTTCACCGCCGAACGGTTCAGATATTTGTCGATCAGGGTCACTTCATAGAATACGGTTCGGTTATTCATCGTATAAACGGCGTCGCTGAAAGCATTCTCCGTCGCGAAGCCCACCGGCTCCCTTACGGTTTTGCCGCCGGATATGGTACAGCGGACAATCTCGTACCCAAGCACATCCTCAGCCGGAATCTTCGGCGTGCCCAGTGTCAGATCCACCTGGTTGGCGGCATTCCCATTGATCTGCGCCTTTGCCTCATCGCCTACCGCCTCCACATCTCCCCCGGTTCCCAGCTTACTTGTGCCGCCTTTCAGCGCGTAAACCCTGGCATCGTCGCTGGCATAGCAAATCGCCCTCGTCTCTTTCTCAAACTGCGCCGCATAGGCTCTGGTACCTTCGTCCGGCGTTTTTCCCCACCGCTCGAAGAATTCCAAAATATCCTTCTGCGCCGCCGCGCAGGCCAGCCGCATCAGATTCTGATCCGTATCCTTCCCCAGCGTCAGCGCCACCTGTCCGGGCGCTTTAGAAGGCGTACGGGAATAGGTATCCACACGGGCATAGAACAGATTGGACAGCTGCTCCTCCACCTTTTCATAGGTCTTAAAATTGTACCCTTTATCGTAAGCCAGATGGAGCTGCCAGTACATTCCCAGCTGGGTGGCCAAGTTAGAGGACGCGCCCTTTGTGCCTGACGTCACCTTCTGATAAATATTTGAATAGGCGAAACGCATTCCCGCGTTGGTATCCTTTGCCTGAGCCAGCTGGGCGAAATAATTATTGGTGATTTCCGCCACCGCATAGCTGCCCTGGTTGATACAGTGGCCGATCTCATGGGCGATGCCCCAGCCGAAATACCGGCCGCTCTGATACCGTCCCTCGCTGTCGGCCACTACGGGAACTCCGCCCATCATACCGGCGGATTCCGGCCATTCAATGCCGATATGGTTTCCTGAGGCGTACATAAAGGCGCCGGCAAACATGCGCTGATAACGGATATTCAGATGCCGTCCCGGCAGCCGGTCCACGACGGCGGCGGCACCGGCATTCAATCCCTTATGCTGATAGAACAGATGCATCATCCCTTCCATGGCATCCATGGACGCCAGAATCTTACGCGCCTTTTCCTCCGGGCTGTCATTTCCGGCTCCGGCAAGAATCTGTTTCGCGGGTAGAGACAGCATCATCGTATCCAGCATAATATCGGAAGCGCCCAGAATACAGTTCCGTTCCTCATACCCATAGTTCACCGCGGCATTTCCCGAATCCCGGTGAAGCCGGTTGTGGCTCTCCTCCATCTGGCTCACATAGCTCTCCAGCTTTTCCACATAGGCTCTGGTTCTGTTAAGCCGCTCTTCCCCGTCCGTCACCTGATACAGATCAAGCCTCGGCACTTCCACGCCGCCGCTGACACGCACCGCATACCGGTCGTTGGCATTGCTGCCGGTATACTGCACATAGAGTGCGCCGCCTTTTTCCGTGTCCGTGGAAACAATCGTGGGAATGGTCACCCGGTTTACGCCCACTTTCAGCGCCGCCGCCTGGCCGAACATGGCGCCGGCCTCCGCATGGTACTGGGTGGCCACCAGCTGCAGGTTCGTATTTTCCCCTGTCTTTTTCGTATTGTGTCCCACATAGACCACAAGCTCTTCACCGGCCGCCGCCGTAACACCCAGCGGCTGCCATGCGTTTAAGCCCCCGAAGCCCCGGCCCACATCTCTGGTGCTGATGCTGTTATAAACGAGAACAGAACCGCTCAGATTCACGCTCTTCAAAATGTTCTCTGCGTTTTCCAGTTCTCGAAGAAGCAGCTCTCTGTCCGGATGGGTTTCGCCGCTGACCGGGTCCGGCTCATTGATTTTCGCCCGCAGCCTGTCGATGGTCTCTTGGGTAACGCCCTCTTTCAGTATCGTGTGGAGATCATCCTCGTAAAGAGCCATAATCTCTTCCATCAGCGTATCATAATAATAAAAATACACTTCGGAAACCGTAACCGTGCCCGACGCCAGATAACGGGACAGGCCGATCTGCAGCTTCTTTACCATAACCGGTTGGGAAAGCTTTAACTGATAATAGATTCTTCCGTTGCCGTCTGTCTTTTTCAGCACCGCAACCTGAGACCTGTCGAAAAAGCCCGCTTTTCCCGTTTCATCCCAATACCGTACCTGGGCATAGCCGTAGGCCACATCCTGGGGCACGATCTCCTGGAACGCGATGGTATCCAGCTTATAAGCCTGGTCGAACTCATAGAACAGCCCGTTTTTCTCACCCACCGGATTGAAGCCGCCGCTGTCCCAGCTGTCCAGGTTGTAATAGGATGTGGGCGTATGGTCCACGGTTCCCCAAGCGGTGCCTGTGCCGGTATCAAGAGGGCTGTCCACAATTTTGCCGTGGTTGTACCAGGCCTTCTCGATATGAGCGCCCGCCTTGCCCTCCTGTGCCACATTAATCAGATTATATTTGGGCATGGAGGCCGGCGTGATATCCGTCGTCGAAACCTTTACGGACAGGGAAGGACCGCTTTCTCCCAGATCATTTACCCCGGTCACATAGAACACATACTCCGCATGGTCCTCCAGGCCGGAAAGAAGGTAACTGTTTTCTGTAATTCCTTCTATCTTCTGATAATCCGCATCCTGGCTCTTTTTATAATAAAGGGTGTAGGAATCTGTATCCTCCATTTTTTTCCATGACACGGCGATGCTTCTGTATTTGCCTACCGCTTTTACATTGTCCGGCTTGTCCGGCTTTTTGCTTGTTTTCGGCGTCACCGTAATCGGACTGCCGTAGCCGCTGCGCCAGGTACCGTTGACGGACTGCACCTGCACGGTGTATTCCGTATTGTTTTTCAGTTTCTCCCCCTTCAGAGAGACCACGGCCAGGTTGTTGCGGGCCACCAGCACAGTCTCCTCCAGGTTCGATTCCTCATGCCGGATCAGAACCTCATAGCCCGTCACATTAACGCAGGGTTCCCAGGAGAGCCGGAAATTTTTATTCCCGGCAGTGGCTTCCAGCCCTTCTGGCCTGTCAAGCTGCGGCTCCGGGATACGGTTTTCCATGCCGTTTACAAATTCCACGCTGGAAATCTCCGCCAAGTTCCCTGCGTCCTCCATCCCTGTAATCGTAAAAGTAATCTTTTTCACCGCCACCTGTGCGCCCAGAAAAATCCGGATATTCCCCCTGTCGTCCAGCTCTGCGCGCGTCTCGCCGGAAAGCAGCAGATAATGAACATTTTTTTCCACCGGAATTTCCGCCGTCTGTTCTTTGCCGGTCTCATCGATATATGTAACAGAGCACAGCGCCTGTCTGACCGTATGCTCCTGGCCCGTTCTGACCACGATACCGTCCATCTGGGAAACCTGGTCTCCTGTCAGGAGAAATTCCAGGCTGACCGGATTCTCTTGTGTGATAACCCCGCCGTTTTCGGGAGACAGTTTAACGCCGGATTCCCTTTTCATCAGGCTTAATAAAGCTTCCTCGCCAACCAGAGCCCCTTCGCCGGTCACGGTAGTTCCCTGCACCCCCGAAGCATGGATGGCCGCCGCTGGCACCGATATTTCCGAGCTGGCCTGGGTATCCTCCGCTTTCCTCTGTCCCATGGCAAAGCATTCCAGGTCTGTCAGGTTTACAACACCGTCGCCGTTTAAGTCCGCGTTCGCGATGCCGTCGCCCTCTCCCCGGTCAATAGCGTCCACCAGACGATCCCTGTCATCCTGGTTGGCCTTTCCGTCGCCGTTCACGTCGCCGATCCGGAGAACCCCGGGGTGCGGCGCGTCCTCCTCATAGGTCATTCCGCCCAGAAAGCCTGTCATCAGCACGATCGTATATGCCTTCTGGTCTACCAAAATATCCTGGGAATAATCAGAAAATCCCGGTGCTTTCACCGTCAGGGTATATCTTCCCGGGGCGAGCCGTTCAAACCGGAGCCGTTCCTCACGGCCGCCGGCCGCGTCCAGGGTAATCTTCCCTTCCCCGACGCTTACATTTGTCCGGGCATCGGCCAGGCTGACCGAAAATGTCACAGATTTGCGCAGAATCACTGCCCCTCCTACCGTCACGTCTACCTGGCCCAGATTGCCTGACACCTGCCACTCTTCGGCGGCGTTATTGGCCGAAAGGCTGTCCGGGCTCCCTGCAGTTTCCGCATTTCCCGAAGCTTTTGCGTTTCCTCCCGAAACGCTGTCCGGAAAAACACTTCCCGTGGCATGGCTTGGGAAAATCGCGGACGCCAGCATAAAAGCCGCCAGCAGCCCTGCCATCTTCTGTCTCATACTCATTTTCTCTTCCTCCTTGCATTCCGGGCATGACAAATGTCTGCCATCAGCTTTTCTATGTAAACGCTTCCCTGTGCGATTATTTTCTTCCAATCAGTCCTATGCAGGAGAGCTTCTGAAACTGTTTATATAATGCAGTCTGAGTTTTTATTGTAGCCTATGACTACGACAATTGTCAATCAATACCGACAATATTCAGCCTTGACGTTTAAATTTCTTTCCGCTCACTCACACTTAGGATTTTTTGTTTCCCCTTCCGTTCCTCTCGTCTTTTTCAAATCAAGGATAATAATATTCCATCAGCTCTCGTCGCAGCCTTTTTAGTTATTGATTAAAATAAGAGAGCGTAATCATAAAACATAACAGCAGAAAACAGCCTCCGTCTATCTGACACGCCAACTTCTCAAACGTATCAGGCAAACAGCGGCTGTTCTCCCTGACTTTTAATCTTTCAACTTCGACTGTTCAATCGTCTGTTATTCCCCGAACACAGCCTTATAATCCGCCTGGAATTTCTCGATACCCGCGTCGGTCAGCGGATGTTTGGTCATCTGCTCGATTACCTTGTAAGGAACCGTGGCGATATCGGCGCCTGCCCTTGCACAGTCGATCACATGGATCGGATGACGGATGCTGGCAGCGATGATCTCGGTCTGGATATCATGGGTCATGAAAATCTCCGTGATATCTTCAATCAGATCAATGCCCGGCATGGAAATATCGTCCAGACGTCCCACGAAAGGAGAAACATAGGTTGCGCCTGCCCTTGCTGCCAGAAGGGCCTGAGCCGCTGTAAAGATCAGTGTTACATTGGTCTTGATACCCTCGGCGGACAGCACTTTTACAGCCTTTAAGCCTTCTACGGTCATGGGGATCTTCACAACCATATTGGGATGGATGGCGGCGATCTCCCGGCCTTCCTTAATCATGCCTTCCGCGTCAGTGGTGGTGGCTTTTACCTCGCCGCTGATGGGGCCGTCCACGATGGAAGCGATCTCGGCGATTACCTGATTGAAATCCCGGCCTTCCTTCGCGATCAGGGACGGATTTGTGGTCACGCCGCAGATGACGCCCATGTCATTCGCTTTTCTGATATCCTCTACATTTGCTGTGTCGATAAAAAATTTCATAACTGCCTCCTTAAATTTACAGAATACTCTTTACAGTCTTCACCACATTTTCCACGGTGAATCCGAATTTCTCAAACAGCTGATCCGCCGGCGCCGACGCGCCGAACCCATGCATCGTGACATACCCGCCGTCCAGGCCCACATATTTGCCCCAGCCGAAATCGCTTAAAGCTTCCACGGCCACACGGGCGCGTACCTGCTTCGGCAGTACGGAATCCTTGTATTCCCGGCTCTGCTGCTCGAATACGTCCATGGAGGGCATACTTACCACCCGCACGTCGATATCTTCCGCTGCCAGCGCCTTTTTTGCCTCCACAGCCAAGGAAACCTCCGAGCCGCTGGCGATCAGGATTGCGTCCGGAACTTCCATTTTGCTGTCCTCCAGCACATAGCCGCCCTTTAACGCCTCTTTTCCGGAGCCGGCCAGCTGGGGCAGGTTCTGACGGGAAAGGACCAGCGCCGTAGGCGCGTCCTGGGAAGTGGCCGCATAATACCATGCCGCCGCCGTCTCGGTGGCGTCCGCCGGACGGAATACGTTCAGATTCGGCATCGCCCGCAGCATGGCCAGCTGCTCGATTGGCTCATGGGTGGGGCCGTCCTCGCCCACGCCGATGCTGTCATGGGTAAACACATAAGTTACCGGCAGCTTCATCAGCGCAGACAATCTCGCCATCGGCTTGGTATAATCGCTGAACACAAAGAAGGTGGACACAAAAGAGCGCAGTCCGTGGAGAGCCAGGCCGTTGCCGATGGCGGCCATCGCCAGCTCCCTCACGCCAAAATGAAGATTGCGGCCCGTATAATCATCCTTCGAGAAATCGCCCATATCGTTCATATAGGTCTTGGTAGAAGGAGCCAGATCCGCAGCGCCGCCGATCAGGCCGGGAACCGCCGTTTTCAGCCGGTTTAACATCACGCCGGACAGGCTTCTGGTAGCCTGGGGCTTATCCTCATAGACCCAGTAGCCCTCGTCCTCATACAACTTTTCGGCGATTTTCCCGTCATGGTATTCATCCCACAACTTTTTCATCTCCGGATAAGCTTTCGCATAGGAGGCAAACAGGTCTTTCCATGCCTTCTGGGTCTTTGCCTGCTCTGCCGCCAGGCTGCGGTAGTTCTCGTATACCGCCTCTGGCACGAAGAAAGGCTCCAGGCTTTCCCAGCCCAGATTTTCCTTTAACGCTTTTACATTGTCCGCTCCCAGCGGCTCGCCGTGGGCGCTGGCCTTACCCTGTTTTTCAGGACAGCCAAAGCCAATCTGGGTCTTTACGGTGATAAAGGAAGGGCGGGTGGTGTCTGCCTTGGCCGCCTCGATGGCTTTTCCGATCTCAGCCGTGTCATTGCCGTCCTCCACTGTCAGCGTCTGGAAACCGAATGCCTCCATCCGTTTCTGCACGTTTTCCGTAAAGGCAATGTCCGTACTTCCCTCAATGGAAATCTGATTGGAATCATAGAGTACAATCAATTTTCCCAGCCCCAGCGTGCCTGCCAGGGAAAAAGCTTCCGAGGAAATCCCTTCCATCATACAGCCGTCTCCGCCCAGCACAAAGGTGTAATGATCCACCACCGGATACTCCGGCTTGTTAAATACGGCGGCCAGATGAGCCTCCGCCATCGCCATGCCGACCGCCATGCCCATGCCGGCTCCCAGCGGGCCTGTGGTGGCCTCCACGCCTGTCGTGTGGCCATACTCCGGATGACCCGGCGTCAGGGAATCAAGCTGCCGGAAATTCGCCAGGTCTTCCACCTTCAGCCCATAGCCGAACAGGTGAAGCAGGGAATACAAAAGGGTAGAGCCGTGACCGCCGGACAGGATGAAACGATCCCTGTTCTCCCAGTTCGGGTCTGCGGGATTGTGGTTCATATGATGAGCCCACAGCTCATAAGCCATGGCCGCAGCCCCTAACGGCAGTCCCGGATGACCGGAATTTGCCTTCTGCACGGCATCCGCCGCCAGAACCCGTATTGCGTTGACTGATTTTTTTTCCAAATCCAGATTCATATATGCCTCCAAAAGAAAAATAAATTATTTTTGCCCGTAATATGCATTCGGCCCGTGTTTCCTCATAAAATGCTTGTCCTGCATACACTGAGGCGTCTGGTTGTCGGCGGTAGGGTTTAAAGCTTCCGTCATCCATGCCATTTTCGCCACCTCTTCCAGGACCACCGCATTATGTACGGCTTCCGCCGCATCCTTGCCCCAGGTAAAAGGACCGTGGTTTTTACACAACACCCCAGGCACATGGACAGGGTTTTTTCCCGCAAAGGTCTCGACAATGACTACCCCCGTATTTTTCTCATAGCCTTCCTCGATCTCCTGCTCCGTCAGGTTTCTGGCGCAGGGAATCTGGCCGTAGAAATAATCCGCATGGGTGGTGCCGTAGCAGGGAATTCCTCTGCCGGCCTGGGCCCAGGCCGTAGCGTGAGGCGAATGGGTGTGGACCACGCCGCCGATCTCCTGAAAAGCCTTGTAAAGCTCCAGATGGGTAGGCGTATCCGAAGAAGGACGCAGAGAACCCTCCACCTGATTTCCCTCCAGATCCATGACCACCATATCCTCCGGCTTTAAGACGTCATAGTCCACGCCGCTGGGCTTGATCACAAACAGGCCCGCCGCCCGGTCGATGCCGCTGACATTTCCCCAGGTATAAGTAATCAGCCCACGCCTGGGCAGCTCCATATTCGCCTCGTATACCTGCCGTTTTAATTCTTCTAACATCTTATAACCTCTATTTACAGTTCCGCATCCGCCCTCCCGAAGCACCTGGTTCTAGAAGGCTTTCCGGCCGTTTTCAACGTCCGTAAACCCTTCTGTGCTTCCTACGGGCTACTGCTGTTACAGTTCCGCATCCGCCCTCCCGAAGCACCTGGTTCTAGAAGGCTTTCCGGCTGTTTCCAGCGTCCGTAAACCCTTCTGTGCTTCCTGCGGGCTACTGCTGTTACAGTTCTGCATCCGCTGCTATCATACCGCAGTCTTCTTTATTGTGCAACTGTTTTCTCAGTTCAGTGTTTCCACGGCTGCACGCTCGATGGCGAGTCCGCCGTGATAGCGTTTCATAAACGCGTCGAATCCCGCTGCGTCCTCCGCATCCGGCTCCACAAGGCTTCCTTTCTGTCCGGCGAATACTTTGTCTGCCAGATAGGCCGCCAGCGTCTCCCCTTCTTCTTTCCGCAGCATATAGGCCGCCAGAAGGGCGCAGCCCCAGGCGCCGCCTTCTCCCGCCGTCTCCATCACCGATACGGGAACGCCTGCCGCCGCGGCCATCACTTTCTGACCCACCACCGGCGTCTTAAACAATCCGCCGTGACCCAGCAGCACATCCAGCTTCACCTGTTCTTCTTTAAACAGGATATCCAGCCCTGTTTTCAGCGCACCCAGAGAAGTGTACAGATGGGTTCGCATAAAGTTTGCCAGGTTAAACTGGCTGTCAGGCTTCCTCACGAACAGGGGACGGCCTTCCTCAAAGCCGGTGATATGCTCGCCGGAGAAATAATTGTAGGCCAGCAGACCGCCGCAATCCTTGTCGCCCTCCAGCGCTTTGTTGTAGAGAGCGCCGAACAGCCGGTTCATATCCACCTCCATGCCCATGGTGTCGGCAAATTCCTTAAACAATCCTACCCATGCATTCAGGTCGGAGGTACAGTTGTTGCAATGTACCATGCCCACCAGCTCCCCGGAAGGGGTGGTGACAAGGTCGATCTCCGGATGAACCTTTTTCAGGTTATCCTCCAATACCACCATCGCAAACACGCTGGTCCCGGCAGACACATTTCCGGTGCGCACCGCCACGCTGTTGGTGGCCGCCATGCCTGTGCCGGCGTCGCCCTCCGGCGGACACAGCGGAATGCCCGGCTTCAGGGTTTTGCTCACGTCCAGAAGGGCCGCCCCTTCCTCCGTCAGCTGGCCTGCATCCTCGCCGGCCAACAGCGCCTTGGGCAGAATGTCACGCAGCTTCCAGGGCAGATTTTCGCCCGCCACCAGCTCGTCAAACTGCGCAATCCGCCTGCTGTCAAAATCCTTCGCATGGATATCCACCGGGAACATGCCGGCCACGTCGCCGATGCCCAGCACCTTCTGCCCGGTCAGCTTCCAGTGTACATACCCTTCCAGCGTGATCATATAATCGATCTGGGGAACATGGGATTCCTTATTTAAAATCGCCTGATACAGATGGGCGATGCTCCATCGCTGGGGAATGGGGTACTGAAAAACCTGCGTCAGCTTTTCCGCCGCCTGCCCCGTAATCGTATTCCGCCAGGTGCGGAAAGGAACCAGCAACTCCCCTGCCTTGTCAAACACCATATAGCCGTGCATCATGGCGCTGATGCCGATCGCGCCGATGGTGGTCAATGCCTCCCCATACTGGTTCTCAACATCCTTCGCCAGATCCTGATAAGCATCCTGCAGCCCTGTCCAGATCGCATCCAGAGAATAAGTCCAGATGCCGTCCAAAAGCTGATTCTCCCACTCATGACTGCCGGAAGCGATGGGACTGTGGTCTTCCCCTACCAGCACGGCCTTAATCCGGGTGGAACCCAGTTCGATGCCCAGGGCGGTTTTTCCCTCCCGGATCATCGTCTTGATTTCTTCTTTATTTAAAACACTCATATCTGTCTCCATAAGCCAGAAGGACACGCAGCCGTCTCCCTCTGGCTTTTTCATAAAATTGAAAGCTTTTTCAAATAACTCTCATACGATCTTTTCGTCTGTTACAGCAAATTCAACAAACCATGTAATCTGCAAAATCACAGCCTGTCATCACGCAATCCGTCTTTGTGCAAACTACACAGCAAGTCAGAAATCTTGCTAAAAGACCATTTTTTATCGATACGCCGCCTGATTCCAGCGCATCTCGTTCTTGAGCCCCCGAATGGTCGTATCATTATCGATATAAACCGCCTCGATTCCCATCGCTTCCGCCCAGTCGCCCATCTGCTCCGCAGTCAGGTCATAGGTAAATGCGGTGTGATGGGCGCCGCCTGCCAGAATCCAGCTCTCGGCTCCCGTGGTCAAATTAGGACGGGGAGTCCAGAATGCGGTAGCCACCGGCAGCTTGGGCATCGGTTTCTCCACCTTTTTGCAGTCCACTTCATTGATAATCAGGCGGAACCGGTGCCCCAGATCGATCAGGGAGGTGGCGATGGCCGGCCCTTCCTTGGAGGTAAATACAAGTCTGGCCGGGTCCTCCCGCTCGCCCATGGACAGCGGGCAAACCTTGATACCGATGGGGCCGTCGGAAATGGTGGGGCAGACCTCCAGCATATGGGCCTGGAGAATTCCCTCTTTGCCGGGCACTAAATTATAGGTGTAATCTTCCATAAAGGAAGTTCCTTTTGCGTCCTTCACGCCAGCGGTCATCAGCTTCATCAGCCGCACCATGGCCGCCGTCTTCCAGTCTCCCTCGGCGCCGAAGCCGTAGCCTTTTTCCATCAGCCGCTGGATCGCCAGTCCCGGAAGCTGCTTTAACGCGCCCAGGTCGCCGAAATGGGTGACGATGGCATGATAGTCATGGTCTTTCAGGAATTTCTCAAAGCCGATCTCGATGCCGGCCTGTACCGCCACATGGGCACGGAATTCTTTTTCGTCCCTGCCTTCCGTCAGCAGCTCATATTTGCTGTAATACTCATCCACCAGAGCGTCGATCTCTCCGGCGGGTACGGCGCCCACATAGGCCGCGATCTCATTGACCGGGTAAGCGTCAATCTCCCAGCCAAATTTCATCTGAGCCTCTACCTTATCGCCCTCGGTTACGGCCACGTTGCGCATATTGTCGGCTACCCGGACTACCCGGATATGGCTGCTCTCCGTAATGCCTACGGCGGTGCGCATCCAGTCCGCCATCCGCTTCTGTACTGCCGGGTCATTCCAGTGGCCCGCCACTACTTTTCGCTCGATGCCCATCCGAGTAACCATATGGCCGTACTCCCTGCCGCCGTGGGCCGTCTGGTTTTCATTCATGAAATCCATGTCGATGGTGTCATAGGGAATCTCCTGGTTAAACTGGGTGTGCAGATGCATTAACGGTTTTCTGTACTCCTGCAGCCCCAGAATCCAGGACTTGGCCGGCGAAAAGGTATGCATCCATGTGATGACGCCGGCGCAGTTTACGTCCCCGTTGGCCTCATTGAACAGGCGGCGGATGGACGTGTTGTCAATCAATGTGGGCTTCCACACCAGTTCATAGGGCAGCACGCCGGACTCGTTCAGCTTTGCCACGATAATCTTGGAATGCTCCGCTACTTTCGCCAGACACTCGTCTCCGTATAAGTCCTGGGAGCCGGTGGCAAACCAGAACTGGTATGGCTTTGCGCAAAGTGTATTGTTATCACTCATTGTCTCATTCTCCTAATTTATTTTTTAATTTAGTCCTTAAATTTAGTCCCGCATTTCTACACTAATTTCTTCACTGTCCCCAGCTCCACCAGCGGCGCCTCAAACAGATAATTGCCGTCGAACAGCGGATTCTCGATCATCCGGATCATATTTTCCGCGGCCTTCCTGCCCAGCGCCTCCTTAGGGTGCTGAAAGGAGGTGATCTTTTGCTGCCCGCCGAAAGCCTGCTCCAGATGGTCGATCCCCACCAGGGACAGATCCTCCGGAATCCGGATTCCCCGCTTTTGGCAAAGCATTGCCAGCCGGTATGCCACCTGGTCATTGTAGCAGACCACGGCGGTGCAGCCCTCCAGCCTGCGGAACAGATAGTCGGCCCACAGCTCCATCTCCGCCATGGCCACCGTGTCCATCCAGACCACCTCTCTGCCCTTCGGCTTAATCCCCGCTTTCTTCAGCGCCTGCTCAAAGCCCTGGTACCGCAGATGCCCCTGGCTGTCGTCGGATTTGAAAATCCCTCCGATGCATTTATGCCCCGCCTCAATCAGATAGGACACGGCCTGCCCGCCCACCTGGCGGTCATCCATGGCCACGCAGGGAAAATCCAGCTCCGGATTAGAACAGTGAAAGCATAAAATCGGAATATGCCGTTCTGCAAGGGTCTGGTACAGCCTGATATTCGAACTGGGCAGCGCGCTTTGGGCCGGCTCCAGAATCAGGCCGTCGATACAGTCCTTCTCAATTAAATTGGCCAGCGCCTCCCGCTCCCGGGACACCCGGTTCCTCGTAAAAGCAATCTGCATCGTATAATGATTTTTCGAGAGGGTCCGCTCGATGCCCTGAATCACAGAAGGGAAAATATAGTCGTCCGCATAGGTGCTGATCACCGCCACGTTCTGATATCGCCTGGGCAGTGTCCGGGCAAGCCTGCCGCTTTTTTGCCCTTCCCACGGCTCCTGCCCTTCTTTCGAATCCTCTCCTTCTTTCCGCTCCTGTCCTTTCGCCGCGCCCTGCCCCGCCGGTCCGGCCTGCCGGTTTTCTCCCTCCGGCATGCCGTATTCCAGATAGGTTCCGCTGCCTCTGACCCGCTTTACCACATCCTTCTGTTCCAGAAGGCCGATGGCATGGCGGACGGTCTGCCGGCTGATACCGAACATTTCCGCCAGTTCATTCTCCGAAGGGATTTTGCATCCCGGTTTCATTTTTCCGCTTTCGGCATTTTCCAGCACCCAATCCAGAAGGATCTGATATTTTGGCGTCGCAGTTCCCATTTTAAACCTCATTTATTGCTTGATATCTGATGTCGTCTCTGTTTCTGTCATTCCTGCCTGATATCCGATACTTTTCACGTTTTCCGTTCCCGTCTGTTCGAATCATCCGGAAATCCGCTTTACTTATTCCGCTCCTTAATCTTCGCAAATACTGCCTGCAGCAGAATAAAGAAGCAGAGCAGAATCGCCGTCACGATATTCGCCCAGGAGCTGATCAGCTTTCCGTTGGTCTGCACCAGAGAGGAAATCGTACCGTTGATCAGTACGCCAAACAAAGAGCCGAACACATTTCCCACGCCGCCGGTCAAAAGCGTGCCGCCGATTACGGCTGAGGAAATCGCCGACATTTCCAGCCCCGTCGCCTGGCCTACCGTACCGTTCATCGTATTCAGGCAGAAGCAGATGCCGCCGATGGAGGTTAAAAAGCTGCAGAGGATATAGGTTTTCAGCTGAGTCTTTTTCACGTCCAGCCCCATCAGCGTAGCGGACTGCTGATTGCCGCCCACCGCATAGATGCTTCTGCCGAACCTGGTATAATTCAGCAGGAAAAAAATGGCCAGTACCACAATCAGCGCCACCACAACGGTCACACGCACATAGGGTACCTGCAAAATGCCTTTTGTATTCACATAACCGCCGAAAGGAAATTCAACCTTCATGCCGGCCAGCTTCGTAAACAGCGCATCGCTGGTAATACTGATCTGCTGGGTGGAAAGGACTGCCGTCATACCTCTGGCAAAGAACATGCCGGCCATCGTCACGATAAAGGGCTGAATCTCCAGATAGGCGATACAGAAGCCCTGCACCGCGCCGAACACGACGCCGATCACCAGAATGAAGGCCATCAGCACTGGACTGCCCATGCCCATCTTCTCCACGCCCACGGCCATAATCATACAGTCTAAAGCCACCAGGGAGCCGACGGAGATATCAATGCCGCCGGTCAGCATCACGCAGGTCATACCGCAGGTGACACTGATCAGGCCCGCATTGCTGATTAATATATTTAAGAAGGTCTGCATACGGGTAAAGCCTTTATCCGCATAGACCACACATCCCGCCAGGTACATCGCCACGAACAGGACAATCGTAATGAGCAGAAGTACATTATTATTGTTTATCTTTGCCTTTTTCATGCCTGTACCCCTCCTTCAACCGCTTTCTTCGCCGCCCGCTTTTTGAAAAATTCCTTCACAGGCTCCGCCTGGATCACCACGATCAGGATTACCACGATGGCCTTGAATACCGGCGCCTGGGCGGAGGATACGCCCAATGCGTAAAGGGTTGTGGTAATGGCCTGGATCGTATAAGCGCCGATAATAGAACCGGCCAGGTTAAACTTGCCGCCGCCAAGGCTGTTGCCGCCAAGGGCAACGGAAAGGATGGCGTCCAGCTCCATGTTCAGGCCGATATTATTTGTATCCGCCGAATAGATTCTGGCAGTGGCCACGGTTCCGGCGATACCTGCGCAGAGGCCGCAGATCACATAGCAGAGCAGGATAATCTTCGCAGAGCTTAAGCCCGCGATCCTTGACGCCTTCTTATTAATACCAACGCTCTGGATATAGGTACCCAGTGCCGTGAACCGCAACACCAGCGCCGCGATCGCCACCACGGCCGCCGCGATCAGAATCGGCGTAGGGACAGGGCCTACATAAGAGCCGATGACCTGGAATGAAGGAACCCTGACATACACGATCTGGCTGTTACATAAAAGAAGACCGATGGCCCGCCCTGCCGACCAGAGAATCAGTGTGGCCACCATGGGCTGGATATTCATATAAGCCACCAGAAAGCCGTTAAACAGGCCGCATGCACAGGCAACCAGGATGCCCGCGCCGATGCCCACCCACAAAGGCATGGCATATTCGGACACATTGGTCACGCCGTATCCGGCCAGCAGCATACAGCACATACCGCCGGTCAGGCTCATAACGGAACCCACGGAAATATCCGTTCCGGCGGAGGCGGAAACCACCAGCGTCATGCCCACGGCAAGGATCGCCACCTCGCTGCCACGGTTTAACACGTCGATCAGACGGCCGTAGAGCACGCCGTTATTCAGGGAAATCGTAAAAAAGTTGAACGGCGCGTTGCCGCTTGCGACGTCATAGACCACATTGATGGCCATGACAAGAATCATACTGAAAATCGGCAGAAACAGCCGCATTTTCGTAAGCTTTTTCAAATTACTCATCGCTGTCACCTCCGGCTATGGCGTGCATTACGCCTTCCTGTGTCATCTCATCCCCTGAAATCTCCCCGACCTTGGCGCCGTCCCTTAACACCGCCATCCGGTTACAGGTTCTTAACATCTCTTCGATCTCGGAGGAAATAAAGATCACGCTCTTTCCCTCTCCGGCCAGTTTGATTACCAGCTTCTGGATCTCCGTTTTGGTTCCGATATCGATCCCCCTTGTGGGCTCGTCAAGAATCAGAAAATCCGGGTTCGTGGCCAGCCACCGGGCCAGGATCACCTTCTGCTGGTTGCCGCCGGAAAGCTGTCTGATCATGGTCTCCCGGCTGGCCGTCTTAATCTGCAGCATCTCGATAAACTGATCAGCCAGCTCCACCTGCTTCGCCATGGGGATTTTATGTAAAGCGCCCAGCTTGGCCTGCATAGCCAGGATAATATTTTCCCGCACCGACAGGTCTCCGATGATGCCCTCCGCTTTTCTGTCGTCGGGCAGAAGACCCATGCCTAAGTTCATGGCGTCGATGGGTTCTTTGATATGCGCTTCTTTTCCTTTTACCTTCAATGTTCCGGTCTGGCTCCGGTCAGCGCCGTAGATGGCGCGGGCCAGCTCGCTCCGCCCGCTTCCAAGAAGCCCGGTAAGGCCCACTACCTCGCCTTCCCGGATCTCTAAGTCGAAAGGCTTGATGGTTCCGGCATGGCTTAAGCCCTTGGCGTCGATGACCAGCGGAACATCCTCGCCGATCTCCCCGCCCTCCGGCTTGATGGAAGCCAGGTCGTCGAAATCCTTACCCATCATAGCCGCCACCAGCTGTACCCTGGGCAGTTCCTCTACCGTATACTCACCCACCAGCTGGCCGTTCCTCAGCACCGTGATGCCGTCGCACACCGCGTAAACCTGCTCCAGGAAATGGGTAACGAAGATTATACCCACGCCTTTTTTCTTCAGGTTCAGCATCACCTGGAACAGCTTTTCCACTTCCCGGTCGTCCAGGGAGGATGTGGGCTCATCCAGAATCAGCACCTTGCAGTCCATATCGATGGCACGGGCGATGGCGATCATCTGCTGCAGCGCCAGGGAGTAATTCTCCAGGTTCGCCGTCACGTCGATGTCCAGCTCCAGCTCTTCCATCAACTTTTTCGCCCTGGCATTCATCTGTTTTCTGTCAATCGTTTTAAACTTCGTCATCGGCGCCCGTCCGATATAGATATTTTCCGCCACCGACAGGTTGGGGCACAGGTTTACCTCCTGATACACGGTGGAAATACCCTTGGACTGGGCATCCATCGTATCCCTGTTGGTAATCGGGCCTTCAAACCCGTCCAGATAGATTTCACCGGCCTCGAACTTGTTTACGCCGGTCAGGCACTTGATAATGGTGGATTTTCCTGCTCCGTTCTCCCCCATCAGCGCCCTGATCTCCCCTTTTTTCAGCGTCAGCCCCGCATGGTCCAGCGCCTTGACGCCGGGGAATGTCATGCAGATCCCCTGCATCTTCAATACAACGTCATTCTCCATACTCTATACTTTCCTCCACTCTGGCCAAACATGTCTCCGGCATATTTCACCGGATGTCCCGCAATCCGGCAAAACGCATCATCGCGAAACACATCACTGGATACCGACGTCTTTTGCCGGATGCTTCGCAAGTAAAAAGGGAAGGGAACCCTTTTTCGGAGCTCCCTCCCCTTCCCTTTACCTCTCTGTCAAAATATGCCGCAGGCACATTTTGGCCGATGTTTTACAAACAGGTTGAGAAAATGAACTTAATTCTCATTAATACGCACGGCCAGCCAGGATATCCTCGGTCATGGTTGTCGCGTATTCGCTGGTGATGCCAGGAGCTACAAACGCTTCATCGTTAACCAGCGTGGTCTTCTCATAATCGCTTCCGGCAGCCATAGCCTGGATTACTTCTTCCACTACGCCGGCCTGAATCGGGTTACACTCAACGTTGCAGTTGATTGCGCCGTCCAGCGTATACTGCAGGCCGTCATGGGTAGCGTCGAAGGAGATGATGATCACGTCGCCGTCTACGCCGTAAGTGATGTTGGCAGCCTTCATAGCGTCCATTGCGCCGTAAGCTTCATTATCGTTCTGGCATACAACTACGTTGAACTGGCCTTCATAAGACTTGATGAAGGACTCCATAACTTCCTGGCCGCCGGCCTGTGTGAAGTCGCCGGACTGAGAATCCAGGATCTTCCACTCGCTGTGCTCTGCAGCTACTTCGTTGAAGCCTTCGGTACGTCCCAGAGTCGCGGATGCGCCTACGGAACCTTCGATTACCAGGATGTTCGCCTCTTTGCCGTCCAGGTACTCAGCCAGCCAGTTCGCGGCGGTGATACCTTCGTTCTTGGTGTTGGTTCCAACCCAAGCGTCATACAGGGTGTCGGGAGCGTCGATCTCACGGTCAGCGATAATAACCGGAATGCCTGCATCCTGTGCCTCCTGAAGAACGGTGTCCCAGCCGGCAGTCTCGATCGGAGCGATTACGATGTAATCCAGCTCCTGCTGGATAAATCCACGAACCGCCTCAAGCTGAGCCGCGTTGTCATTGTCACAGTCAACGAAGGAAAGCTCATAGCCGTTATCAGCGCTGAATACGTCCTGATAGTTTTTGGTGTTGGCGGTACGCCAGTCAGACTCATGTCCTACCTGTGCATAACCAACCCTGATGGTCTCGCCTGTGGTGTTGCCGCCTGCTGCCGCCGCGGTGGTCTCGTCGCCTGCTGCCGCAGTCGTGTCGGCGGGCGCCTCAGTTTCATTGTCTGCTGCAGCTGCAGTCGTGTCAGCTGCGGCTGCCGTCGTGGTCTTCGGCTCTTCCTTGGAACCGCAGCCAGCCAGAAGGCTCATAGCCAATGCCGCAACAAGTACCAGGCTTAAAAGTTTCTTGTTCATGTTACCATACCTCCCTAAAAATAATGATAAGTTGTATTTACAAATTGCGCAGAGCGCAAACTTGTACATATTCAGAAAACCGCTCCTGTCTCTTTTTCTGCCAGTCATACATCAATTATCTAGTTATTTTTCAGGAATGATTTTGAAACTCAAAACTTGTATCTGTCATTACTATACAACTTAATCCCGTGCTTGTCAACAGTTTTGGAGGGTTTAATCAAAATTTTTGCAGGTTGTCCGCTTGTATTTTCCGTTGCGAAATGTACGTACAACTTATGATGATTTTGATTTCCGCAATCATCTGGTTTCAGGTATCCGCCAAGACATGCCGCCAGAACGTCTGACAGGATATCCCAATCAGAAAAAGGTGTAAAGCCCTCGTGGAAATAAAGACTTTACACCCTGACCGATCAGTTGTTATGCGGTTTTCATTCACTTATGCTTTATCATCATTGCATAATGCTTCATATTTTTTTGTCAGTTCCTGAAATTCCTGGAGAGTTTTACATTCTTTCAGATCATGTAAGATACAGGCTCTCTCAAGTTTACGTGCCAGATTCTCAATTACTTCTGCTGTCGTCGGCATATGCTCGCCCCTTTTCATCTCCCTGTTATGATATGGTACTGTTACTACCTATATTATAGTGAATATGTTATAAGGTGTAAAGCTTTTATTCAATTATCCGGCTAATCAAAAACCCCTTTCCATATCTTGAGAAGCAGAGTCGCAGTACCGGTCAGGAAAGGATCATAACAGCTATTTTAGTCCAAATCAAAAAGATTTTTCTCATAGTCTTTCACAAAATACCTGATATTCTTGCGCCCCTTTTGAATAATCGTATGCCCTTCCGCTTCCAGCTTTTCCTTCTGCGCTTCCATGCCGCCGGGATATTTCCCGTTCAGCTCCCCGTTCACTTTCAGCGTCCTCCAATAAGGCGTTTTGTCTTCGGAACGCTGTTCACTGGCCCACGCCGCGATGGAAACGAAAATGCCAGCCGTAATCGGCTCCGTAAAATCCGCGCCGGATTCTTCCGCGAAATGTTCCCGGATCTTTCCAACGGTAATCACTTTCCCGTAAGGCACTTTTTTCATGATTTCATCATAGGCGATGGGCGGCGCGAAATACATCCTGCTGCCGCCGTATTTTTCAATGCTTTTCTGATCGGTAATCGTCTGCATTTTGGGCATATCCTTACTGTCATGCAGCATGGCGTTAAAATCTTTTTTCTCTTCATTTGCCATATCGGCCACCTCCTGCTTTCAGCATAACCGGTTTTGGCCGATGATGCAATGAGACTGTTTAAAAACTTTTGCCAAGCAATATTTTATCTCTCCTCCGGATAAAATAGCCCCCACTCCTTCCGCAGTTCCGTCATAATTCCCATCACATCGCAGGTATAATCCAGGTGCATCTCGTCGGCCGTTCCCGCCACGGCGTTTTCCATGTCTCTGATTTCGTATCTGAGGGCGTCCGCCGTGCTTCCCAGCTCCACTACCTCCTGACGACGGTCTTCCGTATAAGTGATGACAGCCCGCTCCGCCCGGGGATATTGGTAAATCTCAATATAACCTTTGTCAAAAGCCACCGTCCCCCGCTTGGGCTGCTTCGCGTGGAGAGTCAGGGCAAGGGTGGCCATCTCCCCCGCGCTGTTCATCAGCAAAATTCCCGCCTGCTCGTCCACCCCGCTGGGCGCCAGCTTCACCTGGGATGCCACCTGGTCAGGCGCCTCGCTCATAAACCATCTGGCAAAGGAAAGGGCGTAGACCCCGATGTCTAAAAGCGCCCCTCCCGCCAGGGAAGGATTGAAAAAGCGGTTCGTCATGTCATAAGGCTTATAGCTTCCGAAATTCATCTGAATCATCCGAAGCGGCCCCAGCGCCCCCTGGTCGATGCGTTCCCGCAATTCCTTATATAATGGCATGTGGTAAATGGTCATCGCCTCGGCCAGAACCCTGCCATGGTCTTTGGCCAGCGTCATAGCCTTTTCCAGCTCTTTTGCATTCAAGGTAATGGATTTTTCACATAAAACGTGCTTCCCGCTCTCCAAGGCTTTACACAGATACGCCCCATGGGTATTATGGGGCGTGGCGATATAGACGATATCAACCCCTTCGTCCCCAAAGACATCATCGATGTTCTGATACACTTTTGGAATGCCATACTTTTCCCCAAACCGGACCGCCTTTTCATAAGTCCTGTTGGCCACCCCATAAAGCCTGCGCCCTTCCTTTTCCATCGCATGCGCCAGTTCATTGGCGATCGTGCCACATCCTACGATTACCCAGTTGTATTGTTTCATTGCCTCTGCCTCCCGCTTTGTGATTGTTATTATGCGACTATATCGGTTACTGCAATGCAGCGTTTCACTTTATACCGCCATCAGCTTTCGTTTGCAGATTTGATAATACCATATGCATTTCCGATTTTTCATATTAAAATACAAGGCATGACAGGTGCGTCACCATAATGCCTGCTGAAATTCTGATAATGACCATTCTGCCTGTTTTACAAACTCACTGCGTTTCCCTGCAAAAATCCATTGTCCTTTGCATAATATCCTTCAGGTTCTCAATGTTCTTCAATGTATCGTCGCATTCAAGAGAATGGTTGCATCCCTCATATACCGTTACCGGAATATGATTTACCTCCGAAAGACGGAGGATTTCCTCCGTATCGCTCCATGGGTCTGCCGTTCCGATAAAGGCGATCCCACGATCCGGCGCAAACAGAAAAGTCTGCACCAGAGGCGTATACAGGATATGCCTGACACGGCTCAGTTCATATTTCTTTGCATAGCCGGCCACAATGACCGAACCAATGCTTTTGGAAACGAACAGCACTTCGTCATAATCCGCCCAGACCAGATCAGACAGCTCCGCTTCCGCCTGGGAAAACAGCGCCTCACAGGCTTCTCTCATCTTCTCCTCATGGCCGCGGATATTTCCGACATTATATGCGTAATTGATCCTTCTGTACTCCTGATACCCCTGCCCGCAGGCAATGCTCCTGGCATAATATAACAGGGGTTTGTCACAATGGTATCCTATGCCCGGGAAATAAACAGCTATTTTTGACATGGTAACTCCTTTCCGGTTCCGGCTAATCGGGCTGCTGCCCATCATGAGGTTTCCACTTACATTCCATAAGCTTCATATCCGTAAAGACCGCTTTAAAAGAGGAATCTTCCGGTGAGCAGGCATAAATACCGAACTGAATTTTGCCGCCGCCTTTGTGCATATGGCAAATACGCATCTGGCTGTAATTCACACCGTCCTCAGAACATTCAATACAATAATCGTCCTCCCGCCGGCTGAAGCGATACCACATCGTCTTTACAACAGCGGGAATAGCCGTAGTCGCCCAATCAGAATATCCGCCATTTGTTACCACACTGCCCAAATGCTGAAACCCTTCATTCTCATATTCAACAGACCCTTTCAGCCAGTTTTCACTGTCCAAATACATGACGACGCCGCACTGGTCAAAGCGATGGCTGCTCTCCGTAAAATCTGTTTTCACCACAAAGCTAAAGAATTTTTCTTCTGTTTCCATCTGCAATACCGGCGCATTGTCATTTTGAAAATGATAATAAGTTCTCTGCCACAGGTCAGTATGGGGCGCCGTAATAATCTCCACCCGATCCCCGTCAATACGATAGCTTTTGGGCTGCCTTATCCATTTAAGATTTGCGGTATCCATCGTGCCCTCCTTCATTATTTCTGGTGCATATGGAATATTTCTATAACCATACGCCCCAATCCCCATAATCAAATGTCCCACTTCCATGATGAAGTTTCCCATCTGCCTTAAGTTTTCTAAACGCTTCCCGCATACGAATCAAGATTTCCGGTTCCATATCCAGTGAGTGGTGCGCCGGAAACACTTTTTTTACAGGCAATGCCGCAACTTTTTCCAAAGAATCAAGATATGCTTCCGGGTCAGTAGACGGATAATAAGCAAACAAAATATCTTTATATACCAAATCACCTGTAAATAAATATCCCCTGCTTTTCTCCCAAAAACACAAATGCCCCGGAGCGTGTCCGGGAGTATGCAGCGCTTCAATCTCCCTGCCGCCAATATCAATCATGTCATGGTCTGTCAGCACTTTTGTTGGCATACCCTGAAAAAGCTCATAATTATTCACGCAAAATCCTTCGGGTAAATCACAGCGGTCTACAACCATCCCCCTAATCGTTTCAATTGATAAAGGAAATTTACCATTCAGACACTCCAATTCATCAGCGTGAGCATAAAAATCCGGGAAATACTTATGCCCTCCAATATGATCCCAGTGAATATGTGTGGCTACTGCCGTAATTGGTTTATCGGTAAGCTTCAGCACTTCCTTATAAATATTGGAAATGCCAAGCCCCGTATCAATCAGCAGGCTTCGGGTATTTCCATTCAGCAGGTAACAATGTGTTTCCTCCCAATGGCGATATTCGCTGATAATATATGTATCTGCATCAATTTGATCTATTGTAAACCAGTTATCCATTACTCCACATTACTTAGACTCTCAATAAACTCATAGTTTCTCTATCTCTGCCAAAGAATTTTGAATATCCTTATAAACCAATGACTGCATACTGTCTGCATAAATAGAGATATCCGCTTTTTGTAGTGCCGATACAATATCTTCTTTTAACTCCGGTTTATTTTTTGCTATCATAGGCAGTAATTTTATACACTGTCTTGCCGTGATCGGTTTAACATCTTCTATATGTTTCAAATATTCGTCTATGATTTCATCAATTTTATTATCTTTGTCCCATTTAGCGTTGTAAGCAATCAAGGTAAGCCCTCTTGTCCGAATATAGGAATTATCATTGTCAATCATATCGGCTAATTGATCCATATAACAACATACCTTGTCCGATTCCTCACATTCTTTCTGTAATGTCTGTAATGCTTTGTATGCCGTATTATTATTTTTATCAAATAACAACGAAAAATTATCCTCAATATTTATTTCCATGTCATTTCATCTAAACGGTATCACGCCCCACATCAAAAGCCGGAAAGTCCGCTGTTTATGCGACTTCCCGGCTTTCT
>CAJTTU010000049.1 GCA_910579325.1 uncultured Lachnospiraceae bacterium
TTGGTATATTCATAGTTGCACTTATTGGATTATGCTACAATATTTTTAAACGTAGAAAGTAAACGAAAAAGGCAAAGAGCAAGATAATATCCTACTCTCTGCCTTTTTTGCACCCTGTTTGTCAGCGTTGATGATAAGTTGTTGTGAATACTTCCTTATCAACGTAAAACTAATTGTTTTTGATACTTTTTGTGCTATAATTGATATAATTTTTACGTGTACCAGGCGACGCCGCCTTACCAATGGGAATAAAATTAATTCTTAAAACTGTGAATCGGCGCAGGAATCCTCCCGCCCCGGCTGATAAAAGCCTCGCAGCCATAAAGATTTACCGGCTGTACGGGCGCATAACCCAGAAGACCGCCAAACTCCACCGTATCTCCCACATCCTTGCCGATGACGGGAATCAGCCGGACCGCCGTGGTCTTCTGGTTAATCATGCCGATCGCCGCCTCGTCGGCGATAATGCCCGAAATCGTGGCGGGAGACGTACTGCCGGGAATGGCGATCATATCCAGTCCCACGGAGCAGACACAGGTCATGGCCTCCAGCTTTTCCAGAGTCAGGGCTCCCTTCGACACCGCGTCGATCATCCCCTGGTCCTCGCTGACCGGGATAAACGCGCCGCTCAGGCCGCCCACATAGGAGCTGGCCATCACGCCGCCCTTCTTCACCTGATCGTTTAACAGCGCCAGCGCCGCCGTAGTTCCCGGCGCGCCCACGGATTCCAGGCCCATCTCCTCCAGAATCTCCGCCACGCTGTCCCCGATGGCAGGAGTCGGAGCCAGGGACAGATCCAGAATACCGAAAGGAATGCCCATCCGCTCGGAAGCCTCCTTCGCCACCAGCTGGCCCACCCGTGTCACCTTAAAGGCAGTTTTCTTCACGGTCTCGCACAGCACCTCAAAATTCTCTCCTCTGACAGACTCCAGCGCATGCTTTACCACGCCGGGGCCGCTGACGCCCACATTCAGCACCGCGTCCGCCTCGGTAACGCCGTGGAAGGCGCCGGCCATAAAGGGATTGTCGTCAGGAGCGTTGCAGAATACCACCAGCTTGGCGCAGCCCAGAGAATCATTCTCTTTCGTCTCTTCTGCCGTCTTCTTGATGATCTCGCCCATCAGCTTTACCGCATCCATATTGATGCCGGTTTTGGTGGAACCCACATTGACAGAAGCGCATACCCGCTCGGTATCCCGCAGAGCCATGGGAATGGAACGGATCAGATTCTCATCCGCCTCCGTCATCCCCTTCGACACCAGTGCGGAAAAGCCGCCCAGGAAATTCACGCCGGTAGCACGGGCCGCAGCGTCCAGCGTTTTCGCAATGGAGACAAAGTCGCCGGGAGTCTGACAGGCCGGACCGCCCACCAGAGCAATCGGGGTGACGGAAATCCGCTTATTGACAATCGGAATCCCGTATGATAGCTCGATATCCTCCCCTGTCTTTACCAGATCTTTGGCTATCCTCGTAATTTTATTATATATATTCTGATTCAGCGTATTCAGATCGGCGTCACAGCAATCCAGAAGGCTGATGCCCAGCGTAATGGTACGCACGTCCAGCCGTTCCTGGTCGATCATGTTGTTGGTCTCATTTACCTCAAATATATTTATCATAAAGCCTCCAAAACTGTGAAACAAATTCCACAAAACGTTTCCGCAATATGGAGAAATTTGTGGAATCTTCCTGTGACAGGAAAAACAATTTATCAGATTCTGTGCATCTTCGTAAAAATATCCTCATGCTGGCAGCGAATCTTCACGCCGATCTCCGCACCCAGCTCATCCAGCTCCTTCACCATATCCCCAAAGGGCTTCGGCGACTGGTTCACATCCACAATCATCATCATATTAAAATAATCCTGCACAATCGTCTGGGAAATATCCTCGATGTTCACATTGTTGGCAGCCAGATAGGTGCATACCCTGGCGATAATGCCTACTGTGTCTTTTCCTACTACGGTAATAATCGTTTTTTTCATGTTATCCTCTCTTTTATTATAATTCCGCAACTCTCCTCGCACAATGAGCATTTAGGGCTTATGCGGTTCGTTGCTGTTTTTATCAAATTTAAACACGGATCGAAAATCCTTTGTAAATACCAACCGTGATTTCCTCCCCGAAAGCATACTCCGTCATACTGTCGTCCTCAAACTGATAAACCGTGGTCACCTTCCTTTCCGGGTCAACCACCCAATACTCCCGGACGCCTGCCGTCCTGTATTTAAACAGCTTTTTATAGTAATCCATCGACCGGCTGGAAGGCGACACGATTTCGATAACCCAATCAGGCGCGCCGTCACAGCCCTGCTCCGATATTTTGTCTTTATCGCATATGACCGCAATATCCGGCTCCACGTAATTTCTGTTGTCGCTATTTAGAAATACGGCAAAGGGAGCTGCGAATACCTCGCATTCGCCATCATTTTCTTCAATATAATTATATATTTGATTACATAAATATACTAAAAGCCTCTGATGCCCCGTCCCCGTCAGGCAGGGAAAGAATATCTTCCACCGTATATTCATATTCTTCCTGTTTTCTCAATGCTTCCATCGACATTCCTCCATATCCGTCATGACAACGCCTTTTCTGAAACTTTGCCATAAATATTTACTAAAACTATACAACATAATGAAGCGAAAGAAAACCCCCACCGTAAACTTATGAGGAATTCCTTATGGAGAATTTGAGTAATATTGTTTTGCATTATAAACCATATTTTGATAAAAAGCTATATGGAAATACATAAAATCAACATAAACTTAAAAAATGAGCGGCAACCATTGCCGGTGTCCGCTTCCTGTCCGGTGAGCTTCACCATCAAAAAAAGACCGAAAAATCAAACCTGTGATTTTTCGGTCCCCAAAATAACCGACTGACTATTTCTCCAATATTTCCCGGATCTTTTTCTCCAGCGCCTTTGCCAGCTTCCGGTGATTTTCCTCATCCAGATGGATACTGTCCAGCTCCGAGGCCTGCGCATAGTCCCCGGCATTCAGAAAATGACAGCCGTACTGTCCGGCAAACTTTTCATACAACCCGCCCAGCTGCCGGGACAGCTCCACACTGTTCCGGTCATACATGCCCCAGAAATTCGATTTCTCGATCTGATCCCGAATCGGAGCCGGAGCCACCAGCAGCACCTCAGGCACTTTACGGTGTTCCCAGATATACGGATTCAGAATCACTTTCAGCAGCTCCTCCATAGCCCGGGCCACAACATCCGCGCAGGGATGAAAAGACACCTTGATATCATTGGTTCCCAGCATGATCACCAGCAGATCGATGGGCGAATGGGACAATATACATGGATAAATGCTGTCCTTCCCATTGCAGTGCGGATATACCGGATCGGGAAACACGGTGGTTCTGCCGGGAAGCCCTTCCTCTGTCACCCGATACTCCTTCTCACCCAGAAGTTTTTGCAGCACACAGGTCCAGCGGACCTCCTCGGAGAATCGCACCGTTTTTTCCGGATCCGCGTCCCAGGCCGGAACCCAGGCGGGATTGCAGCCATGAGTATTGGAATCTCCATAACATAAAATTCGTTTCATCTGACCACCCCTTCTTTTATTCACGCAACAGCAGGCCAAAATCATGCCGAATGACTCCGGCGGCTGCCATGGCGTATTTTACTTCCACCGAAGCAGACGATCTATAATCTTCTTCTGATTTTCCGGGTCTTTCTCAGGCACGCAAAGATAAATACCTTTTGGCGACATACAATCCAAAAAAGGCTCCAGCTCATCGACCTGCAGATCGATCACCAGGCTCTTGCCGGCCGCCTGTATCTTTTTGATAAAATCGATCCACTGCATAATCGGCCTGTCATTTCCCACGCCCTGCACCCACTGAATCGCCCCGATTTCCGGAAGCTTCAGCAGCTCATCCACATGCTTCGCAACCCCTTTGCCGTCCAGATGGAAAATATTGTACCGGAAGTGTTTCACCTCTTCTTTGATATAAGGCAGAGCAAAACGATTGAAAAATTCCGGCGATATCATGGCCCCCAGATCACAGCTGGGAATATGCATGGTATCGTAAAAAGGAATCTCCATCCAGGTGGAATACAGCTGTCCTTTACTTTCCAGCCGCTTATGGAACACATCCATCATGGGCAGAAAGGGCTCGAAGCACTTCTCCACCAGCCGGTCCACGAATTCCGCCTCGTCATACATATCCATGCAGATTTCCCCGGTCCCCCGGAAAGCGCAGGCACAGTCCAGGCTGGGGTGCATATCCGTATAGGCCACCATAAACCGGTGCTCACACCGCTCCAGCGCGTAATCCATCAGCTCCAGAATTTTCCGATAATACTCGCTTTCAGGCCGGAAATAAATCTTCCCCAGATCTTCCTCTCCATCCACGCAGGCTTCCATCCAGGAGGTCACCTCGCCGAATTCCAGCTCTCCGCCCAGAGAGGCGCCAAAAAAATTCGGCCCGATATTCGGGAAAAAGATGGGAAATGTCTCGCCCTGGAACACGTTGTTCTCCACCCTTCTGACAAAGCTTTCCACCTGATATTCCGTGTCAAACCAGCGTTCCTTTAAGGTCTTCCATTTTTTATTTTCGTCGATTATGCCGTAAGCCTCATTGTGCGCGGAAAACCGCACCGGCGCCCGGTCCAGGATTTCCCCGTCGTACCAGGCGTAGATCCGCTTCATACATTCCACAAAATCCGATTTTGTCTCCAATTCCAAATCTCGAAATACCATGTCCGTTTTCACCTCTTTCCTGACGATTCTTCTTGTCAGCCCTTTACGACAGCCTTTGCTTTTTTGTCCTTGGAGCGGATATCGATGGCCACCGCCGCTAAAAGCACGATTCCTTTAACCACCCGCTGCCAGTAATCGCTGATGTTCATCATCATCATGCCGTTTGCCAGAATTCCCATAAAAATCACGCCGATGATTACCTTGGAAAGCTTTCCCTCTCCGCCGCTGACACTGACGCCGCCCAGAACCACCGCGGTAATGATATCCATCTCATAGCCGTCGCCGGCGTTAGGCTGTCCGCTGTTTACCCGGGACATCAGAATCAGTCCCGCCAGCGCTCCCATAAAACCGGCGAAACAGTAAATTTTATAAATTTCCTTTTTCACATTCACGCCGGAAAGCCTGGCCGTTTCCGGATTTCCGCCGATACCGTAGATACGCCGTCCGAATACTGTCCTGTTCAGAATGATATAGCCGATCACAAATACTGCCACCATGATAATCATGGAAATCGGAATGATTCCGATATTGTTCTGTCCCAGAACTTTAAAGGACTCCGGCAGCCCATACACCGGCATGCCGCCGGAAATCAGATAAACGGCACCTCTGATGGAAATCATCATGCCCAGGGTGGTGATCATGGGCGGTATCCGCAGACCGTTGATACAGGTGGCGTTCACCGCTCCCACCAGCACGCCCAGCGCCAGCACCGCCGGCACGGTGACAAAAACCGGCGTGCCGCCGCTCATCATTTTGGCTCCCGCCACTGCCGCCAGCCCGATCAGAGAGCCGATGGACAAGTCAATTCCCCCTGTCAGAATCACCATGGTCATCCCCACCGCGCAGATGCCCACGATGGAAATCTGTCTCGCTATATTGGAAAAATTATTGGCGCTGAAAAACGCCTTTGTCGAGACAGAAAAAAATATGGCCATGGCAATCAGGGCGATGAGAATTCCCGCGTCAGACCAGTCTATATTTTCAAGTCTGCCTTTTCTTTCTTTCTCTTCCACTTTTCTATCCCCTTTACGTTCCGCCAAAGTCCTTTCGAGGATTCTTAAATTTCGAAAGAACCCGCAGCGTTTTATATGTTCTTTTAACCTTTCGCAGCCGGACTTTCTACACGGCGGACGCATACCGCAGAATATCCTCCTGGGTTACATCCGACGCCTTTACCTCTCCGGTGATTCTTCCCTCCGCCATTATAATCACTCTGTCGCTCATGCCGAGCAGCTCCGGCAATTCGGAAGAAATCGTTATGATTACCTTTCCCTGCTCCGCCAGCTCATTCATCAGCTGATAAATCTCCTGCTTGGCCCCCACGTCGATTCCTCTTGTGGGCTCGTCGAAAATAATCACGTCGCATTTCATCAGCAGCCATTTGGCCAGAATCACCTTCTGCTGATTGCCGCCGCTTAAATTTTTTACCAGCTGATCCATCGAAGGGGTTTTTATAGACAGTGCCTTAATCTGCGCGTCACAGATTCCACGCTCCTTCTTTCTGTCCAGAATCCCCAGAACACCGGAAATTTCCGGCGCATAGGAAAACATGATATTTTCTTTTATGGAGAGATGAAGAAATGCTCCCTGCTGCTTTCTGTCCTCCGGAATCAGTACGATCCCGGAACGAATGGCATCCTCCGGGGAACGCAGCTTTAGTTTTTTTCCATGCATATAGATTTCGCCGCTCTGTATGGGATCCGCTCCGTAAACCGCTCTGGCTGTCTCAGTCCGCCCTGCGCCCACCAGCCCGGCAAAGCCCAGCCGTTCTCCCCGGTAAGCGCTGAAAGACACATCTTTTAACAGCTCCGTATTCAGGTTTTTTACCTCCAGTACTTTCTCGCCTCTGTGGGCCGCAAAGGCCGGATAGGACTCTGTCAGCTCCCGGTTCACCATCAGACGGATCAGCTCTTCCTTACTGGTTCGCGCCACCGGCATGGTCTTTATGTAATGTCCGTCCCGGAATACGGATACACAGTCGCAGATCTCAAATATTTCCTCCAGCCGGTGAGAGATATAGATAATCGCGATCCCGTCGTCCCGCAGCTTTCTGACGATATCAAACAGGTATCTCAGTTCATTGTTGGTCAGCGGAGCGGAGGGCTCGTCCATAATCATCACCTTCACGTTTCTGGAAAGAGATTTCGCGATCTCCACCAGCTGCTGATAACCCACGGACAGGTTTTTTACCAGCATTTTCGGATCGATTCTGACTCCCAGCCGGTCAAGAACCTCTCCGGATTTCCGTTCCAAGTCCTTAAAATCGATCAGGCCGTTTTTTACCGTGTACCGGTTATAATAAATATTTTCCGCCACCGTCAGATGCTTTAACAGATTCAGCTCCTGATAGATAGCGGTAATGCCCAGGTCAAGGGCTTTCTGAGGAGAGTTATGCTCCACCCGGTTTCCCTCAAAATAAAGCTCTCCCGAAGTGGGCTGGATGGCGCCGGTGATTACCTTGATAAATGTGGACTTGCCGGCGCCGTTTTCTCCGACGATGGCATGGACTTCTCCGCTTCGAAAGCTTAACGACACATGGTCTAACGCCACCACGCCCGGATAGATTTTTGTAATATCTTTCAATTCTAATATTGTCTGATTCATTTTACCCTGTCCCTTTATCTGAGACGGGGACAAAAACTGCACTCCCGCTTTTATCCCCGCCTCCGGCAAATAATTCGGACTATTACTATTCTATCGTATAATCCCCGATATTTTCCTTTGTCACACTGGACATATCATATACGATCTGCTCCTCGATGGGACCGTTCGCCAGTACGTCCCGCACGATATCAAATACCTGCGCGCCTTTCTGGGACGGCTGGATATCCACGGTGCCTTTATACATCGTATCCTGAGAAACCAGCTTCAATGCCTCCGGCAGCGCGTCCAGACCTACGATACATGTATTTTCCGGCGTGTGCTCTTTATGGGTCAGGCAGGACTCATATACGCCCAGCGCAGAGGAATCGTTGATACAGATAAACACGGAAACCTCCGGATTCGCTGTCAGTGCTGTCTCTGCAAGCTCAAAGCCCTGGGCTGCGTCCGCCGCATTCTGTTCGGACACATACACAATCTCTTTATCTCCCGTATAGGTTTCCTCCAGCCCTTTTTTCAAACCGTCTGCCCGCAGAATTACGGAAGAAATCGGATCATAGCGCACCACAACCACTTCGATTTTCCCATCAGAATCCAGGACATCGTCGATGGTTCCGTCAGCTTCCTTTTCATTCAGCCAGTTGCCGGCGATCTCGCCTCCCATACGCCCGTACTCTTCCTCACTGATTCCGAAAAAGGCGTCGGAGCCCTCTACCTCCTGGTCCAGGCTGATAACCGGAATACCGGCCTCCTGGGCTTTCTTTACCGCATCCGCGGGAGCCTGCTGGTCCACCGGACTGATGATAATCGCGTCCACCTGCTGAGAAATAAAGTCTTCGATCTGGCTCACATGCTTGGAAGCGTCCGCCGCCGCGTCGGCTACGATCAGCTTGATATTCTGTTCCTTTGCCGCTGCCTCCATGCCTTCCACGATCGATACGAAATAAGCATTTTCCATACTCTGCACCGTGTAACCAATGGTCAGCGGTTCTTTCCCGGATGCAGGTTCGTTGTCTCTGGCAGTCTCGCTTCCGGATGTGGTCCCTTCCGTTTCCGCTCCCCCGGCCGGCGTCTGAGCCGTTGACTCATCTGTTTTCGGCGTATCCGCTTTCGGAGACGAGCACCCTGACAGCGCCGCACTGAGCATCAATACCGCGCAGGCTGCCATACATAACCATTTTTTTCTGTTCTTCATAAATCCAGTCCTCCTTCATTGCAGTACCGCAACTCCCGGACTCTGCTGCGATCACTCAGGGTCTGTTCTTCAGTCCCTTACTGTTCCACAGTCCGGTCCGTTGCCGTTTCTTTAGGAATTTGATGTTTTATAAAAATAATTATAGCCTTCCCCTGCGCCGGATTCATTAAATATATTCGGAACCTTTTTCACTTTTTTACGAAATTTACGGATGAATCATTTCCCGGTACTGAGAGACTGTCATCCCCGCATATTTTTTAAAGGTGCTGCTGAAATAGGTGGAGTTATCATAGCCTACCTTTGCCGCAATCTCGCCGCTTTTATACCTGGTTGTCATAATCAGATGCTGGGCTTCTTTCATCCTGCGTTCCGTCAGATAATCCGCGAAGCCCTGACCTGTGATCTCTTTGAATACCGTGCTGAAATAATTGGGACTCAGCCCCACCATCGCCGCCACATCCGCCAGCCTGAGCGCAGGATCAGAAAACTCTCTTTCTATCATGCGCTTTGCCCTTTGTATTAATTCCTCATTAGAGATATTTTCTTTTTCCGATAATTCCTCCATAAATTCCAGAACCATCTGCTCAAAACACCCCATGGCTTCGTCCAGGGTTCCCTTGGAGACAATCTCCTTATAATAATCGTTATATTTTTCCTGGATTCTGTCCGGATGCATTCCTGTTTCCATCCCGTTTTTGTTCAGTTCCCCCCAAAACAGACTGAGTGCAAAAGAAAGCATGATTTTAGAATTGTTTCCCACGTTTTTCAGGTTCTTTTTCAGCCGCTCCACATAATCCGATACCGCCTTTTTCTCCCCCAGACAGACAAGCCTGGCCGTATACGCAATCAGAGACTTGTTCAGCGCATGATTCAGATTATAGTACTTTTCTATATCCTGTTCTGACAGATCCGCTTCCTTTCCCTCCGCATACTGATAGGCACCCACCCGCCGCACCGCCTCGTAGGTCAGCCCCAGCTTTGATAAATCCTCCGTCACAGGCCCGTTGATAAATGAAAGGGTAGCCCCCTGCATCTCTTTGCGAAGTTTCTCCCTGCATGTCGCTTTAAAAAGAGCGGTGATATGTATCAGCTCGTCCCTTTGCCCCTGAAAACAGTACAGTGCTTTTTCACTGTCCCACTCCAGAAGCTTCCCGTGAAAGGCTTCCGCGGTCTGCCGGATCATTAACTGCTTTTCATCTGCCATACCGATATCATCCGGCCGCACTTCCAGAAGCTGCCAAACGGTCCCCGAAGTCACGGATTCCTCCAGAAAGCTTTTCAGCTCCCCGGCCGCGCAATACCCCTTCACCAGCTTTTTATAGATGTGTTCCTCCCGGCTCTCCCGGTTTTCCTTTAACATTTTCCTGAGCTTATCATGTTTCTCCTTCGCTTCGAACCGTTTGCGCGTCACCCGGTACATGGTTTGTCTCAGCTGTTCTAAATCCAGCGGTTTCAGAAGATAATCTTCCACGTTCAGCCTCAGCGCCTGCTGCGCGTACTGAAATTCATCATAAGCGCTCATGATAACAATCGAAACATCGATCTGCTCCTGCTGCAGCTTTGTGGTCAGAAGCAGTCCGTCCATATTCGCCATTCTGATGTCCGTCAGCAGAAGATCCGCCTCTGTCTCTTTCACCGCCGCCAGCGCTTTGTCTCCGTCCACCACGCTGGCTGCCACCTCTATTCCCAGCCCGGCCCAGTCAAAAGCACAGGTCAAACCCTCCAGCAATATTTCATCGTCATCCGCAATTACAAGTTTGAACATCTTTTCTCCTATCTATAGTTCCGCCTCAGTCCTTCGATACACCTCAACCGCCATTTAAATATTGTTCCGGTCCAGGCTAAAATAAATATTTACGGAAGTCCCCAGACCGGGACTGCTCTCAATCTTCATTTCATAGCCTCCCTTAAAAAACAGCCGCAGTCTCTCGTCCACATTTTTCAGACCATAGCTGTGTTCCCGGCTGACCTCGCCTTTTGAGATTCCGTCCCGGAGAGATTGAAGCATCTGCCACTCCATTCCACAGCCGTCGTCTGTCACGGAGATATGCGCCCGTCCTTCCTCTTTGCAGATATGAATATCGATAAAACCGCCTTCCTCTTTGGGTTTAATGCCATGATACAACGCATTCTCCACCAGAGGCTGCAAGATCAGTTTGGGCACTTCCAGTTCTTCCACATCTTTTTCAATATACACAAAAAATGTAAGTTTGGATTTATACCTCAGCTGCTGAATCGTCAGATAGCTCTCCACATTCTCCAGTTCCTCCCTCAACCGGATAATATCTTTTCCGTTGTTCAGGCCGGTTTTGAAGAAATGGGTCAGAGCAGTTGTCATTTTCTCCGCCGCAGCCAGCTGGTTCATCCGGATCAGCCACTGGAGAGATCCCAGCGTATTGTAAAGAAAATGAGGATTGATCTGGGCCTGCAGAAGCATCAGTTCATAAGCCCTCTGTTTTTCCTGTTCCTCATAGACTCTTCTCAGCAATTCTTTCAGGCTGCCCACCATCGTATTAAACTGGTCGCTCAGCTCTCCGATTTCATCATTGGACACTCTGGGCACCCGTACCTCCAGATTCCCCATGGCGATCTCCGCTGCGGATTCCCGCAGCAGGCGGACCGGTTTTGTAAGGGAGTCCGAAACAAAAAAAGAAAAGTGAAGAGTGCCGGCCAGCATTCCCACCATAACCAGCAGAGAGAGCGCGGCCGTCAGAATCACTCCCTGATACAGTTCTCTTTTCCGGATCGCGCATACAAGAATCCATTCCGTCGTTTTCATCCGGGCATAGCCTGCGTAATATCCTATGGTTTTAAAAGAACCCTGGGAAGGAAAATCCCGCTGCCAGTAACGGATCTGTCCCGCCGTCTCCTGTATGTAAGCCGGACATTCTCCTTTATCCTCATATACCTGAATGCCTCCGTTCATATCCACCAGTTTTTCAGCCCCGTAAAATTTGACCCGGCTGTCCTCGATTACCATTTCGTGCTCGGCATGCATGATGTAAAGCTTCTCTTTTCTGTCCTTCCTGTATTCGGAAAAAATGTCGTCCACTTTCAGCTCTACCAGAACAACGCCCAGAAACTGGTTTGTCTCCAGGTCATTCAGGGGAATGCCCATGGAAATATACTGATTTTCCGGGGAAACCGCCACCCGTGAGCCTGTATGAATATCAAACCAGATAACATCCTTTTCCCGTCTTATAGTCTGATACCATTCTTCGCCGGAATAGTTCTCCTGACAGAAAGAAAGGTAACCGCTTTTAAACAGGCTGCCGTTCTCCCCCAGCACATACACCGATATGTTCTCATCAAAATATTTCGATATATATAAAAGTTCATTGCTGAAAAAAATATCGTTCCAGTATCTGTCCTCCATGCTTCCGGACGGTTTTTTCAGCGCTTTCTGGATTTCCCGACTCTCACTCACCGTTTTTCCGATCTGATACACTGTTCTGGTCTGCCGTTCAAACTGGTCCGATACGGCTGTCAGATCGGTAAGCAGGCTCTCTTTTGTCTCCCGCACCTCATTGACCAGCAAATATCCGGCTGTCACGCCGCCGAAGACCAGAACCATAACCGCCGCAAAAGCCGCAAATACCACAAAGATTTTTCTCTGGATTCCCTCTCTTTTTATATTCAATACCCCTGCATCTCCTTCGCGTTTTCTTCCGTATACATAACACCCCGAAACAGCATTTCCTTTTCCACTTCTACCCCGGCCATATCCCTCCGTATAATTGAGGACAATTCTTTTCCCAGATAAGGAGAGGACTCCACACTCCCCAGATAGATTCCGGCCATCAACGCTTTTTTCGCGTCCTGCTGCCCGTTCACCGACACAATCGGACAGGCCCTTGCCCCTTCTGCCGTACCAATCACCGACAGCGCCCCGATTCCTTCCTCATCACTGCTGCAGAAAATACCGTCAAAATCTCCGGATTTCTCGACAAAGTTCTGCAGGCTGGAGCCGGCCGTTACCCGGTCAAAATCCCCCTGCACCGCGCCTGTCAGCTCCAGATTCGGATATTCACACAGCTGATTCCGAAACCCTACACTGCGCAGCTGGGCCTGAGAGTTTCCGGCGATTCCCTGAATCTCCAGGATTTTTGCCTCTGTTCCCCGGAAATACTCCCCCAGAAGCCTGGCGCACTCTTCTCCCTCCCATCTGGCGTCCGGCCGTATAACGGTCAGATAATCCTGAAACTCCTCCTGATCCACCATGCCGTCCAGAAAAATCACTTTAATCCCCTGCTCTCTGGCTTCTTCCAGCACTTCTCCCAGCCCCAGCGTCTGTATGGGCACCACAATCAGATATTCCGGCTTCCTGCCGATCAGCTCACGGATATCCGCTTTCTGTTTTTCGATGCTTCCGTCCCCGCTTCTCCACTCAATGGAATATCCGTCCTCTTCGGCCGCAGACAGCACATCATTGATCAACGCCGCCATCCGGGCTGTCTTCTGCTCATATACGGAGAAGGCCAGAAATGGCCGTTCTTCCTTCTGGCTGCATCCGGCCAGCAAAACAGCCGCAAAAAGACTCAATAATGTAAAGGCTGCCTTTATGATACTTCCATTTACTTTCATCTTTTTATTATTTATCGTTTTCCAATTCATCTGTTATTCCCCTCCCGCCTGTTAACATCCTTTACCGCTGTGCCCAATTTATCACGGTTCCGAACATTTCACAACTATAATTCAGCTGGTATTTGATGGACATATAAAAAGAACCGGCGTTCTGTAAAAAATTAACAGTCACACCGGTATGGTTATGAATTACCCCATATTCATTTCACACATACAATATCTCTGAGCACTGGTCCCTCCGGGCCACGGTAATCGGGAAATCCGACGCCTGGTAGGGATTATCCCCCATTGTAATCTCCAGCCGCACGGTCTCGTAAGCCAGCTCTTCCATATTGTTCTCCTTGCTGAGATGGCCCAGCACGATATGGTTCAGGTGATCGTGAAGAATTTCCCCCAGAAACTGCCCGCAGCTCTCGTTGGACAGATGCCCCCTTTCTCCCATAATCCGCCGTTTTAGCGGATAAGGATAGGGTCCTGCCTGCAGCATATGTACGTCATGGTTGGACTCGATCAGCACCGCATGAAGCCCCTGTAGCCGCTCTACCAGATAATGATTGTAATGGCCCAGATCAGTTACTACCGCCACGGATTTATCGCCGCAGTTAATCCGGTAGCCCACGGGCTGGGCCGCGTCATGGCTGATTCGAAAGGGCAGAATCTCCAGATCGCCGATCTGAAAGGCTTCATCCTCGTTAATCTCACGAAACACCTCCCGTGAAAGCCGTCCCAGCGTCTTGCACCTGCCCACCTGCTCCAAGGTCCCTCCGGTGGAAAAAATCGGCGTGGGATATCCCCGGTGCATCACGCCCAGCCCGCTGATATGGTCTGAGTGTTCGTGGGTAACAAGAATGGCCGACAAATCCTCTCCGGTAAGCCCCAGATCCTTAAGACCTTCCTCAATCCGTTTTTTCGTGGTCCCCGCATCCACCAGAATGTGGGTCGTGTCGGAACCGATATAAATACAGTTGCCGCTGCTGCCGCTGGCAATGCTCATCATCCGCATCATTTCCGGCCTCCGCAGTCTGAATTTAGTTCCGGGGCTTGTCCGGTCCGTTGCTGTTTTAGTTCCGCAACTCCCCTCCCGGCAAGCCGCTTCGCGATCTGCTGCCTGGTCTCCTCCAGAGAACGGCCGTTGTCCACCAGAAAATCGCAGCCTCTGCGAAACTGGCTGTCGCTTAACTGATTGCTCATAATCGCATAAGACTTCACCTCGGAATATCCCCGGTTTTCATAAAGCCGTTTCACCCGCTCCTGCGCCGGCACATAGATGTACCACAGCTCATCGCAGATCTCCCGGTAGCCCGCCTCGACCAGCAGCGCCGCCTCGATCACAATCAGCTCCGTGCCATCCTTTGCCGCTCTGTCGATTTCCTGCCGGACCGCCTGCTTTACCTGGGGATGAACAATATGGTTTAACCGGCCCAGCTTCTCCTGATCCTGAAAGACCAGTTCTGACAGCTTCTCTCTGTCCAGTTTTCCGTCCTCTTTTAACATATCCTCGCCAAAAGCTTCCACAATCTGTCCAAAACAGGTTTGTCCCGGCTCCATCAGCGCCCTGCCGATCTCATCCGCCATGATTAAATGGGCGTGGAATTCCTCTTTCAGTACATTCAAAACAGTGGACTTTCCGGCTCCCACGCCGCCTGTGACCCCTATAACCATTTTCACTTTTTGCTTATCCTTTCCGTGTCATTGCCCGTCCACAAACAAGATTTCCCGTCATAAACAGGGCATCCGGCCGTGAAACCGTAACTGACCCAATCATCTATTTCGCGTCAAACCATGTCTCCCCCGTGTGCAAATCCACTTCCAGAGCCACCGAAAGCTCTGCGGCCCCTTCCATTTCCTGGCGCATAATACGGGACACCTGCTCCACCTCGTCCCGGGCAGCCTCCACCAGCAGTTCGTCGTGAATCTGCAGTACCAGCCGGGATTTCAGCCCCTCGCGGCGCAGACGCTCGTCCACCCGGATCATGGCGATCTTGATAATATCGGCGGCGGTTCCCTGTATGGGCGAGTTCATGGCCACCCGCTCGCCAAACTGTCTCTGCATAAAATTGCTGGAGTCAAGCTCCGGCACCGGGCGGACTCTGCCGAACATGGTGACGGCGCTGCCCTCCTTCTTCGCCCGTTTTACCAGACCGTCCAAAAACGCTTTTACTCCCGGATAGGTTTTAAAATACCGGTCGATATACTCCGTAGCCTCTTTCCTGCTGATACTTAAATCCTCGCTTAACCCAAAGGCGCTGATACCATATACAATACCAAAATTGACCGCTTTCGCATTTCGTCTCTGCAGCGGCGTCACTTCCTCCAAAGGCGTGTGGAACACCTGAGACGCCGTGATGGCATGGATGTCCTGGGCCATGCCGTAGGCCTGGATCAGCCGCTCGTCCCCGGACATATGGGCCAGCACCCGCAGCTCGATCTGAGAGTAGTCCGCATCCACGAACACAAACCCTTCTCTGGGCACAAACACCTTACGGATCGCCCGGCCCAGCTCCATACGGATCGGGATATTCTGAAGATTAGGCTCCGTGCTGCTGATCCGGCCCGTGGCCGTGATGGTCTGATGGAATTTTCCATGAATCCGGCCGTCCTCCCGGATAAAAGCGGCCAGGCCGTCCGCATAAGTAGATTTTAACTTGGTCAGCTGCCGGTATTCCAGGATCTGCCCTACCACCGGGTAATCCGGGCGCAGCTTTTCCAGCACGTCCGCCGAGGTGGAGTAACCGGTCTTTGTCTTTTTCCCAAAGGGCATATGAAGCTTTTCAAACAGAATCACGCCCAGCTGCTTCGGGGAATTGATGTTGAAAACTTCGCCGCAGCCTTCATATATTTTCTGTTCTAGCTGCTGAATGCCGGATACCAGATGATCTCCGTACTCTTTTAAAGCCTCCTTCTCTACGGCTACTCCTTCCGCCTGCATATGGGCCAGTACCTGTACAAGAGGCATCTCGATCTGCCGGTACAGCGTCCCCATTCCCATTTCTTCCACACGGGCCAGCGCCAGAGGCCCTGCCTTAAGCGCCGTGACGCACAGACCTCCCACGTAGGTCAAAAAATTTTCATGCTGCTCTTTAGCCGCCTGAATGAGAGACTGCTTCCCGAACAGATCGGCTCTTGCGCGCAGCATGGTCCCCCGGTAATCCCTGGCCAGGTCATCGGCATCATAGGTATCCTTCAGCGGATTGACCAGATAGGCGGCGATGCTTAAATCCCACACCTGAGACTGCTCCGGCAAATCTCCACAACCGATCCGGCTAAGCGGGCCGCCGGTGTCTTTTGCCTGATACTGCGTTATAAAAGCCAGCTGTTCTTTCAGCTGTATCGTATAAACCGTAACGCCGGTCTCAAGAATGCGATAGGCCCAGTCCCCCAGGTATTCCGCCGTCACAAAACCCTGGCAGGGAATGTACGCCGCATCCTCCTCACAGGCGATGGACAGTCCCAGAAGTTGCTCCTGCTCATGGATCATCTGCAATCCCAGCGCAGCGCATTTTTCTGCTTTCGCCCTGTCCAATATTCCTGAAAGCAGTTTTTCCGTTTCGGAAAGCTCTGTCACTTCCCGGCAGCTTTGGCCCTTTTCGCTCTCCTCCCCCTGTTCTTCCACGGAGAAACGGGAGAGCATTGACTTAAATTCCAGCCGCTTCATATACTGAAAGGCTTCTTTTGTATATAAATTGCCCAGCTTCGCATGGGCCAGCGCAAAATTCAGCGGGCAGTCCGTTTTAATCGTGGCCAGCGTCTTGCTCATCTGCGCCATATCATAATGCTCCCGCAAAGCATTCTGCGCCCTGGCCGGTTTGATCTCATCGATATGGGCATAGGCATTCTCAATGCTCTGATATGCCACGATCAGGTTTGTCGCGGTTTTCTCCCCGATTCCCGGCACGCCGGGGATATTATCGGAGGCGTCTCCCATCAGCGCCTTGACATCAATAAACTCCGCAGGCGTTACCTGATAAGCCGCCTTCACATCCGCGGCGTGGTAATCCTCCACCACGGTCTGATTCCGTTTCGTTTTGGGAATCCGCACACAGACCAACTCGCTGGCCAGCTGTAAAAGATCCCTGTCGCCGGACACCAGCGCCACCCGGATATCCTGCGCCTCACAGATTCTCGCGATCGTGCCCAGAATGTCGTCAGCCTCATAACCGGGACATTCGATCACCGGAATCTCCATGGCCGTCAATACTTCCTTAATTAAGGGAACCTGCTCCAACAGCTCTTTTGGCATCGGCTTTCTGGTGCCTTTATAAGCCTCATACATCTGATGCCGGAAGGTGGGGGCTTTCACGTCAAAAGCCACCGCCAGATAATCCGGGGTTTCCTCATCCAGAATTTTAAACATAATATTCAGGAATCCGTATACTGCATTGGTATGGATTCCCTCGGAATTGGTCAGCTCCGGAACCCCGTAAAAGGCTCTGCTTAGAATGCTGTGACCGTCGATCAATACAATTTTTTGGCTCATTTCACCAGTTCCCTTCAAGACTATATCAGTTTATTCACAAAATCAAAGCAACAAACGCTATGAACAACACGCTTTGTCATCCACTGCCATTCTCCGGACATTTCTCTTTTGCAGCAGATTAAAACCCAATTTTGACCTTCAGCAGAAACGCCAAAACCACGAACCAAAAGGCGATCGTGGACATGGCATACCGAAAGGATTTCCATACCAGATGCTCATCGATATGGTTCAGCGCATTGTCCATACAGGCCGCATATGCCCCCTCCGGGTCGTATACGCCGTCCGTGTCGTCGTCTAACTGCGCCAGCCCCACATCGATCATCACATAAGTTTTCAGTTCTTCCTCACAGGCCTCACAGCCGTATATATGCTCCACAAAAGGCTCAAGCTCATCAAACGGCAGACGGTTATGAAAAAAATCCTCCAGCTTCGCGCAGGTCTCCCGGCAATCCATGACGATCCCTCCTTTTTCGCCTTCATGTACTCTCGGAATCTCCAAGCCTTAATGGTTTACCAATACATTCCTGTCTGTTCCAGGAAAACTGCAAACCCCTTCAACTTTCTCTTATCCTGACAGCATCTATTATGCCTTCGATTCCCATGTATGTCAATATCTCAATTTACATCGAGCAGACCCCTGCACGGATGTTGATATTTTCCGAATATTTCTGTCAAACGGCAGCACTTACATTTTTTTACTATTTCGTAAGGCAGCGTATAGACATTTTGCAGGAGATATGGTAAAATACAAACTATCAGCACTGAATAATCAAAATTTTTATTTGAAAGAAAGTGATAATATGACATTAACAAATGATGATTTAATGGCCTTATCAGATATGATATCTGGTATCATGAGTCACAAACTGGGTCCGATCAACCAACGTCTTGATGCCATGGACCAACGTCTTGATGCCATGGACCAACGTCTTGATGCTATGGACCAGCGTCTTGATGCTATGGACCAACGCTTTGACAAAATAGAAAGCCGTTTGAACGTTATCGAATTTAAGCAGGACAGAATGTCAGAGCAGTTAAAAGTACTCGACGCCAGACAAAAGCTTTTTGAAGTAAATACAAACAAAAAAATTGCCAAACTGCAAGACGGCAGGGACACAGTCGTGGAGATTCTCAGATTAAACCACATGGTGCTGGTATAAATTTCCGGCTGTCCACAGGAATACTCTGCGCTACGGTTTGTTGCCCTTCACAGGACCTTTCCTAATTATCACTTAAAAACGTTTAATCACTTAAAAACAGAGCCCAAAACAGGCCCTGAATGCTCCTGATACATTAAAATCCACAAAAAATCAAATGATTTACAGATTGCTCACTCCGCTGTGAACCATCTGTTATATGGCTCTGCGCAAAACCGGACGACCGAATCAAATGAAAACCGAAAATCTCTCTGTTTTTATTGTCCATATATTTAATTCAGGGCGCCGGCTATTTTTAACCGACGCCCTCATACGGACAAAATCATATTTCATTCGGCGGACAGAACTGACGCTATCCTCTGTCCGGCCGCGTAAACCGCTTAACGAACCCGAAACTTTTCCACAACAGCTCTTATAATATCCGTAAACTTTTTCGCGTTTGTTTCAATTTCCTCTTTTCCTAATTTTTGAAATTTGTATTCCATCAGAAGTCCATGAAACATATACACATCCATATAGGACAGCTTTTCCGCCGTATCCAGAGCTATATATCCCATACTTGCAGCTCTGCGGTACATAATATAGTCCCGTTCGCGGAGATTCCCGTTAAAAACGACGCTGACCAGCAGGCCGTCCATGTTTTCAAATTTTTCAGAAAACAGCTCATAATACTCATATATGATGTCTACAAGACTTTCTTTATACTTTCCGAAAAACAACATCTCAAAAACATCGACATTCTCAAGGGCATAAAAAACAAACCGTTCCCACAGCATCAGATTCAGTTCCAGCGGATCACGGATTTCTTTTGTATATCTTTTAAAATCCGCAATATAGCCCTCCAGATATCTGACCGAAGCCATGGTAATCAGATGCTCCACATTATCAAAATACCGATATATCACTGTGCTTGTACAGCCAACCTCCTTTGCCAGACGTCTGATACTGACACCTAATACGCCCTCCGTATTCAGAATATCATATGTCACATTTAAGAATTGTTGTTTTTTGTTCATATTGCTTTACTTTCCCGTTTTTATTTGCCCGTAAATTTTACTGAAAAAATCTGACCGGCATCTATTATACCATTTTCGGGAAAGAAATCAATCATATTTTATTTTCGCTCTTTAAGGATTTTGCAAGACTGACGCAGGCTATAACGATAATAAACATAAACGGAAACGCGGAAGCAATGGAAGCTGTCTGCAGCGCGGAAACCCCTCCCGAGTACAACAGCACGAAAGCGATCAAAGCCTGCATAATTCCCCAGACAACCTTTTTCAAATTGGGCGGATTCATATTTCCTTCCGAACTGAGCATGCTCAAAACAAAGGTAGCAGAGTCCGCGGAGGTTATAAAAAATATAATCAGCACAATAATTGTGATAACAGACAGCAGCGTTCCGAGCGGATACTGGGTATATATAATAAAAGGCGCCGTCTCAGGCGAAGCTGTTATCAAGGTCAGCTGTTCCGAAGTGAATCGATCTGTCACATGCAGAGCCATGCCTCCAAAAACAGAAAACCATACGGCAGAGGCCAGCGTAGGCGCCGCCATCACGCCAAGAATAAATTCGCGGATCGTTCTTCCTTTTGAGATCCGGGCGATAAAAATTCCCACCAGCGGTGCCCAGGCAATCCACCAGGCCCAGTAAAAAACCTTCCAGGCCCCGACCCATTCGTTTTCGCCAAAAGGATTGATCCCCAGACTGTCAGAAATAAAACAGGACAGATACTCTCCGATTCCATTTGTAAAAATATTCAGAATATCTGTCGTCGGCCCGATCAGAAAAGCCAGACACATCAGAAAACCCGCCAGACAAAGATTGATATCCGACAACTTTTTTATTCCTTTATCCAGACCGCCAATACTGCTTGCCAGGTAAATCAGGCACACGATTGTAATAATAATCAACCAGGTGACCGCGCGATTGGGCACACCCCAGAGAAAATTCAAACCGCCGCTGATCTGCAGACAACCGATGCCAAAGGACGCCGCCACACCTGCGACAGACATGATAATTGAAAAAATATCAATCACTTTCCCGGCCGCTCCTTTTACGCCCTTTTCTCCGATAATCGGCGTACAGATGCTGCTGATCAGCCCCGGCTGCTTTTTCCGGAACTGGAAATACGCAAGCCCCAGGCCAATAATCGAATATGCCCCCCAGGGCTGTAATCCCCAATGCATAAAAGAGGAACGAATGGCAAACCTTGCCGCTTCTTCTGTCATTGGCTCAACGCCCCCGATCGGATTGACATAATGAGAAAGAGGCTCCGCTATTCCAGTCCTACACCCATTCCCGCGCAAAAAAGCATGGCAAACCAGGAAAGCGTGCTGTATTCCGGCCGGGAATCGTCAGCCCCTAATCTGATCGCTCCATATTTACTGAACGCCAGTACAAGCAAAAATATCACAACCAAAAACATCACCAGCAGATACATCCATGAAAAATACTCCTTGAGAAAAGCCATCAGCTTTCTGGCATAGGAATCAAAGGCCTCACTTGCGGTCAATCCCAACAACGCGATCACCGTAACCATTCCGAATGAAACGACAAATACCATGTTCTCCTGAAATATCTTTTTGATTTTTCCTGTTTCTCCGTGAGATTTCTTATGCATCCGCAACATTTTACCAACTCCTTCACGTGATATGAACCCATGTTCAATTTCAGGACAGGCAGAACAGAACACCTGCCCTGCCTGTCCTGAAAACCGATATTCCAGCACTGCCGTTTATGCCTGTTCTATGCTGTCAATCAATGCGCGGTCTACCCCGCGGCCTGTCAGAACCTCCCGCATTTTCTTTAAAATCTCCTCATCCGTCTCCGGTTTCTGATAATCTTCCCAGGATTTTTTCAGGACTTTGTCCACAATTCGCTCAAACTGATCCTCCGGATGCTCCACATTGCCCCTGACGCTCAAAAACGGCGTCAACGGTTCTTTTCTGCAAAACTCAAATGTATGTTCTTCTGTCAGATACTGACCGGAATGCCCGACTTCATCGATCAGATCTACCGGAATGGTCTCCTCATTCACTTCGATGTCTCTCAGATAACGGTTTACATAATCGATGATCTGGAAGTCGGCGATCAGTTTCTCATAGGACATACAGGTATACCCGTCCAGAATGCCGGCAGAATGAATAATAAAATTGATTTTATTCTGACAGCAGGCCATATATGTAATCATCGACTCATACCCTGCCTGCGTATTCATGATTTTAGCATCGCTTAAAGCGCCGCCGCCCCGGCAGGGAAGTCCGTAAAATTTTGCCAGCCGCGCGCAATATTTATAACACAGCGCTCCTTCCGGCGAACCGATCGCGATCGCTCCGTTCCGCATGTCTGCCGTAGTGGACTGAGAAGCGTACAGAACAGGGGTTCCCGGACGTACCATCTGCGCCAGCGCGATCGCGCACAGTACTTCCGCATTGGTCAGGGCAATTGTGGCTGCCAGCGTAATCGGCGCCGTCGAGCCGGCCATAGCCGCTGACGCTACAACAAAAGGCTGTCCGTATTCGGCAAACGTCATCAGTGTCTCTGTCATATTGATGTCCAGTTGCATCTGGGTATTCGTATTGACAATCGTCAGCAGCCTGGGATGCGCGATCAGTTCTTCCTTCGGGCCAAAAGCCGCTTTCGCCATCTCAAACAGCGCTTCCAGCTGTTTTCTGTCGCCCGCTCCGGTCATCATGCATTTGTCCGAATGGGTATAAGCCGCGTAAAACATCAGCAGAGAAGCATTTTCCACCGGAACATCACCGGGCTGGCAAATCACGCCGCCGTTGACATGGAAATTTTCATTGTTATGATACAGCTTGGTGAATTTTATATAATCCTCCATTTTCGCGGAATACCGGGTACCGTCCTGTTTTACAATCAACGGAGAACCATAAGAGGGCGCGCAATTAATAACATCCCCGCCAATCACAATCGTATGCTTCGGATTCCTTCCATATAATGTAAAGCTATGCGGCGCTTTGCGTACCCAGTACATCAGCTGTTCTTCGGTAAAATGCGCCACATTGCCTTCCATACGGATTCCGTGGGCTTTTAAAATTTCCACCGCATCCCGGTGGTGAAACTTCATACCGGTTTTTTCAATGATCCGCATACTGTACTCATGAATCTTTTTCACATTATAATCTGTCAACATAAACATATCCTCCTGATTTCATTCTATGCTGTTTTGTGTTTATACTAATAATCTTCTCCGTCTTTCAGTGTCTGATCAAACTCTTTATAATTCCGCATACTTTTTATATAGGAAACCGCCATTACCAACATCAGCGCCAGAATCGGCAGGGCGCAGACAATACTGGCTGTCTGGATCGCGCTCACACCGCCGCTGTAAAGCAGGGCGAATGCCATAAGTCCCATCAGAACACCCCAGAAAATTTTCACGGAAGCAGGGGCATTCTGCTCCGATTTTGTCTCCTCCTCCTCATCCTGCTCACAGGTCAGCTCCGCGATCGTCAATGTCTGCGCTTCCGCCAGCGTTACAAAAGAAAACACGATCGCAGCAAACCCAAAGATAACCATCAGACCTGAAAGAGGCAGATTTTTCAGATATGCAAACAACGCCACCGGCGACCCGTAGGAAGCGATATCAGCCGCAATATTGCAGTTTCCGTTTAATTCCATGCTGATCGCGGAGCTTCCGAACACACCGAACCACAAAAAAGTGAAAATCACCGGCGCAATCATATTTACCAGTACAAACTCCCTGATCGTTCTGCCTTTTGCCAGCTTTACCAGAAATACGCCCACCAGCGGCGCGAACACAATCCACCAGGCATAGTAGAAAATCGTATTCGCCGAAACCCAGCCCGTGGCCTGCGCCGGTTCCAGATATGCGGACTGTGCCACAAAAAACGAGAAATACTGTCCCACTCCCGTGACGGTATTATTGATAATAAACAAAGTTCCGCCGAATAAAAATCCCCAGGCCAACAGAATAAAATAGACATAAACGTTCAGGTTGCTGATCAGAGCAATCCCTTTATGCAGACCGGTACAGGCAGCCACGGTATAGATTAAAACCATAAACGCGATAATAATAATCCATAAAACGCCAGAATCAAAATCCGTTCCAAATATATAATTGATTCCGGAAGCCGCCTGCAAAACGCCAAAGCCCAGGGAAGTTCCGATTCCCGCGATCAGCGCGAAAATAGTCAGCGCGTTGATCCATGACGCTGCCTTTCCGTCTGCTTTATCTCCAATCAAAGGATATAACGCGGAACTCACCTGCAGTTTACGTTTCATATTCCAGAACACAAACACCAGACATAAGCCGGCGGCAGTATAGATTCCGTAAGGATGAAGCGCCCAATGGAGAAACACATATTTCAGAGAAGCCTCCGCCGCCTGCGGACTCCTTGGCTCCAGTCCCGCGAATCCCGGCGGTGAGGTAAAATTCATCATAGGCTCCGCAACGCCATAAAATACGATACCTATGGCAATGCCTGACGTCAGGGCAATGGCAAACCATTTCGCGAATGACATCTCCGGTTTCGCGTCAAGCCGGATCTTTCCATATTTACTGAAGCCTGCCCAAAGGCAGAATACAACCAGAAAAGTGCTGCCCAAAGCATAAAACCAGGCAAAATTTGTTGTTGTGAAGGCAAAAGCCACATTTACCACTTTCTCCAGTGTCTGCGGAAACACAACGCCGATTACCGTGGCAATCGTCAGTAAGACAGCCGGCGGAAAAAAAGCTCTTTTATCGATCACTTTTAAAAACCCTTTGTTCTTCTTCATCGTAC
>CAJTTU010000050.1 GCA_910579325.1 uncultured Lachnospiraceae bacterium
GTTCCTCTGCCTGCCGGACCAGCTCCTGCAGCAAAAAAGGATGTATGGCGTCGTCGCTGTCCAGGAAAAAGACATACTTGCCGGAAGCCATGGAAAGCCCCCGGTTTCTTGCCCCTGAAACCCCGCTGTTTTTCTGCCGGTACAGGCAGATCCGCTCATCTTCCTGACTCATCTCCCTGCAGATTTGCGGCCCCTGGTCTGTGGAACCGTCGTCGATCACCAGAATTTCCAGATTCTGATAGGTCTGGTTCCGCACGGACCGGAGGCAGCCGTCGATAAAGGCCTCCGCGTTATACATGGGAATGATCACCGATACTGTTTCCACAGGATAATCCTGGCTGTTATTTTTCATCATTAATTTTCCGCTTCCTGTATCTGGCATTTTTCCATAAAAGATGCTATAATAATGCCCGCCGCATATAGACGGCCTTCAATATTTCTAAGATTGGAATCTGATTATGAAATTCAAAAAACAGTTTATTTCCATATGTTTACTCCTGTGTATCCTTTTATCCACAGGATTTTTTCTGGCGACCGCACATTTGCGCTTCCTCTATTACGCCCCGGAATCCTGCCCGGAATCCGCCGAAGAGCTTTCCAACCCCTATATCGGGTGGTATCAGGTGCAGAGATACCTTCTCTCTGACACCGCAGACTCTGACCTTTCCGCGGTTACCGGACAGCCGCAGGGGCCCGGTCTTGTTCTTCTGGAGATCAATCTGCGAGACTATGGGGACCGCCCCATCAGCAGCGCCGGCCTTTCCCGTCTTGATACGCTGTTTCAGGCATGGGCATCCACCGAAAAGCAGCTGATCGTCCGGTTCCTCTATGACTGGGACGGAAACGCCGCCGAACAGGAACCGGAAGAACGCTCTCTGATACTGGAACATATGTCCCAGACCGCCTCCGTCCTGAACGCCTATTCCGACTGCGTCTATATTCTGCAGGGTATTTTTATCGGCTCCTGGGGAGAAATGCACGGTTCCGACTACGCGAATCCGGAGGACATGCGTATCCTGACAGAGCATTTAAGCGCCGTCGTCTCTCCCGATATTTTCCTGGCGGTCCGCACACCGGAGCAGTGGCGCATTGTCACCGGCCGCGTGGAACCCGTATCCGCCGGACAGGCCTTCGGTTCTTCTCTGCCGGCCCGGCTCAGTCTGTTCAACGACGGTATGCTGGGGTCCGGGACAGACCTGAATACCTACCTTGATCCTTCTTCGAAGGAGCCCTCAGATTCTCTCGGAAAACGCGGCCGCGAAGAAGAAATTCGCTTTCAGAATCTTCTGTGCGCCTTTGTCCCAAACGGCGGAGAGGTTGTCATTGACAATCCCCTCAACGATTTTGCCGCCGCGGCCGCCTGTCTTAAGAGTACCCATGTCTCCTATCTGAACAGCGCCTACGACGAAGATGTTCTGTCCAAGTGGAAAGAGGACAGCTATGACGGCGAAGGCGTCTTTCACGGGATGAATGGCTATGATTACATCGGCAGACATCTGGGATACCGGTACGTGCTGCGGTCCTCCGCCTGTACGCCTCCCGGACTGCCGGGTGAAACCGGCTTCTTTTCCGTCACCCTGGAAAATACAGGCTTTTCAGGCGCGTATCAGCCTTTCGAACTCACGCTGTCTCTGACCGACACCGGTCAGGATAACGTTTACCGGATACCGGTGCAGACAGATCTCCGGTCTCTGGCTTCCGGAACGAAGACTACGCTGCAGGTTCCCTTTGATCCGCAGGACTGCCCGGCCGGAACCTGCCGGCTCTGTCTGAAAATCACCGATCCGATTACCGGCTGTGAGATTCAGCTGGCCAATGATATGGACCACACTGCCGACGGATATGTGCTGGGAAATCTGGAAATCCGCTCATTGCCCAAATTCTCCCAGTAAGATCTGATCGCCCGCGCCCTGATTGGCGAACCGGACCGCCCTTTTGTCCGCCCGCCTCTCCAGCCTTAGAAAAAGCTTCAGCCGTTTATCACTGCCTGTCTTAGTAGAAAATTTATACGGAAGCGCGGCCAAAATTTTTGTTTTCTCCCCGGCCTTCCAGTCTCTGGCATCCGTATCGACTCTGCCGCGGACTGTCTGTCCTTCTTCATTTTCTATGATCAGAAGACAGTCCGCTTCAAATGTCAGACAGGCAAACCCGCGGTTCCACACGGTTATCTCAAACTGTCCGGCGCCTTTTTCCGCCACATTCATAATCACAAACCGATAACCCAGATGGCGTCCGATATAGTCATAACCGCTGACCCCTTTCCAGCAGCCAAAGGTTTTTACCGTCTCCGCCTTCCACAGAGCCAGCTGCTCCTGTTGGTAGACGCTGTTCAGATAGGTCAGATGCATCTTCCGGAATCCCTTTGCCGCCTGCCTGTATCCGATCTGAGCCGTCCCGGAAAGGACCTCTCCGCCGTTTGGCGTGGAACCCATATGTTTATCCTGCCACCGCAGTTCCTCTTCCCGGCTCCATTTCTCATATGTACCGGCCTCTGTCCGGCCTGCGGCGCCGTAAGTTCCAAGATCCGTGGGCGAGCCAAATATCCCGTCGTTAAAAAGAGCCAGACGCTGCCGTAATCCCGTTACACTTCCCAGACTGCCTGTAATCTGACGCCACTGCGCGGGCGTGCGGACCGCAAGAAAGCATTTTCCTTCCGTGACGCGGTACAATGTATAAATCAGATCCAGCATATCGCTTTGCTCCATAAACCGGGAACCATGCATCTCCCCCCAGTTTCCCACAAAGGTTCCCTGTATGACCAGAATATCCGCCAGAAATCCCCGCATCACATCGCCGATCTGTTCCATATGCCTGAGAACCTGATACAGGCTCCCGGGCTCTTTCACTGCCGCGTCTCCTTCCGTGTCATAGGTCGCCCGCAGAATTATCTGCTTACCCGCCTTATGAAAAAATTCCATAATCCCCGCGATATGCGAAAGCGCGGCTTCCGAAAGATCACAGAACCGGAAAGAACCGATATCGATCAGAACCAGCGCAAGCCTCTCTTTCCCGCAGGCGTCGTCCAGCCAGATTTCTTCTTCCACCGGGCGTCCGTCCGGCGGCGGCTGTGCTCTGAATGTATAGACATGATACCACCCGCAGCCCGGATTTAGCAATACTTCGCTGCTCTCTTTATAACCTGCCTTATATAATTTTCCGTTTTTCCTAGATCTTATCCGCACTCCTGAGCCCTATTCCCTCGTCCTGTCTCAGCACCTTCACCCGAAACAAAATGATAATCACGCTGTAAATCACCCGAAGCATATACCAGAAGGGTTTCAGCCCCGAATGCATACTCTTCCCCGCCGTTCTGGCATGCATCACCGTCGGCACTTCCACAACCCGGAATTTCGTCAGCATCATCTGGATAATCATATTCGCGTCCGGATACTTGTCGTCAAAATGATTGTATTTGGAGTAATACAGGAACGCCTTTCTGCTCAGTCCCTGCAGGCCCGTGGTCGGATCCGATACCTGATTTCCTGTGATCACACGGATCATAAACCGAAACATGGCATAGACAATTTTCTTTGGCAGGGAAACGGGAAAATCACTGCTTCCCTCCCGGAATCTCGCGCCAAGCACAATATCCGGACACAGCCCGTCGGCATCCGGTTCTTTCAGCCTCTGATAAAGGACCGGAATATTGCACGGATCATGCTGTCCGTCCCCATCCATCTGAATAATATATTCATACTTTCTCCGCACCGCCCATTTATAACCGGTCTGAAGAGCGCAGCCGTAACCCATATTGAACAGCTGAGATATCATGGGATACCCCATATCCTTCACGATCCAGTTTGTGGAATCTGTGGAAGAATCATTGATCACAAGAATATCCGCCTCCGACGCCATATCAAGACGCGCAAGCTCCGTCAGCACCCTGCGGATATTCTGACCCTCATTGTAAGCGGGTATGATAATCAGCAACTCTTTTCTCTTCATGATACCGCCTCCTTACGCCAGAAGTTCCAAAAGCATCTTAAGTTCCTGATCCTGAACGGTACTTTTCTCTGCCGCTGTCCGGCCCAGCCGTTTTCGTTCTTCCTCATTGTTCAAAAGTCTGACGACACTGGCCGCGATCGCCTCCGGCGTCAGTTCACAGAGAATGCCGTCCTGTCCGTCCACAATCTGTTCCCGGTTGCCGTTGCAGTCAGAGGCAATGACCGGACACCCCAGTGTCTGCGCCTCCTGAATGGCAATACTTTTTCCTTCAAACCGGGTGGCATGGATATACAGATCCGCCTGCGTATAATAGGGAAAGGGATTTTTAACCGCTCCCAGAAGCACAAAATCTTCCGACAGCCCCAGCGCCCCGATCTGTTTCTCCAGTTTTTTTCGCTGGTCTCCCTCTCCAAGCACATACCATCTGACAGGATATCCGGCCTCCTTTAACAGCTTCATGGCCCCGATCGCGATATCATAGGCCTTCTGCCAGGTCAGCCTTCCGACGGTCAGAAGACGGGTCCCCTCATACCCGTCGGAGAATCCTCCTGATTCCCTTGCACGAAGCCGGATGGTCTCCTGATTTACAATATTGTGAAAGACGCCCGTTTTCCCCTCATATTCCGGATAGACCGAAAGAAAATGTTCCCTGACCTCACCGGAAACCCCGAAAATCCGGTCAAACCGATCCCAGCAGCCCTGGTCCATTTTCCGCGTATATCCGGCGCCCGGGTAATCGATATGTATAAACGCTGCTTTCCGACGGGCTTTCACTTGATCCGCCACATAATAGGCTGACGCGCCTTCCAGATAGGCTACGGCCAGATCAAAAGATTCCTGAAAACGCTGTCCGCCCTCCGAAAGCACCCGCCACAGCAATTTGTCAAACTGAAACTTCCCTTTCTTTTTCATTTCTCTGGCGTTTCTGAAAACAGAGCCAAGCTTTCTGAAATATCCGCCGTTTCGAAAGAAGGCTTTCCATATGGTCCTGACCATCGCCCGTTTTCCTTTTCGCGTCAGCACGGACTGACTGCTGAAGCTGCTGTTCAGCAGCGTAACATGGGACGGAAGCTGCCCGATCATCTCTCCCTGCCCCATAATAACATAGAGATACAGCTTATGATCCGGAACATTCAGAACGTTCAGAAGCTCGATCAGAGCGGTCTCCGCGCCGGCGCGCCCCATCGTATTAACCACAAACAGTATCTTTTTCATTCATTTTCTCCACCGATTTCTGCAACGTGTCCAGTTCATTCATGATATATTCATTTTCCTGATTGAGCAGGGACACCTGCATGGCCAGCTCCCTGTTTTTCATTTTCAGCTGAGAGAGCAGCACGCTGGTCCTCACCTCCTCAAACAGAAAAATCCCTCCCACACAGAGAAACGCCAGTCCTGTTCCGGAAGAAACCAGACGAGTCCACTGGGAGAAAGCCGGAATACTCCCGATCAGGACCAGCATCAGTCCCAAAATCTCCCAGATAACCGCGAAATTAACCGTGATTTTCTTGTAAGCATTCATCCAGAAACTGGATACCATAAGAATCGCCCCCGCAAGGATTATCCCCGCTCTTATGATCATCCCTTCCATCTTTATACCCCCTTTTGATAAACGCTCAGAGTCTGTTCTTTCAACCCTTATGAGCGATGCGTATAACATATGGGTGTCTTTCAGCCGCTTACTGCCCTGCTGCCCGTTCCATTACCGTCTTCCCCGCTCCCTGCGGCTCTGTCATACACCTTGCCGGGCGGCTGGGTGCCCATTCCCGGCTTTAGTATGGAGCCCTTACAGAATATATGGGCATCCAGATGTTTTTCCATATACCGGAGACGGATATAGGCCACCGTCCAGCCCGTGAAGGCTCCCAGCACAACCCCCATGCCATACCACAATTCTGACAGATGGGTGGCCAGGATACTGCCCAGAAACGTGACCAGGCAAAAACTTAAGGATGTGATCGCCGCGCCTGTCAGATCATTAAAGTAATACAGAAATATAATCTCGGAATACATCAGAAATAAGATAAAATATCCCGCAGCCAGACAGGAATAGATCCGCAGCGTCAGACTGGAAATGCCAACCCGCGGCAGCAGTACGACGCACATCAGATACACGACCGTCGTTATAATAAACTGTATGCGTACCAGCCCCACCAGTTCGGCGGAGAGCTGCCGGAACATCTCTTTTTTTGCCGTATCGATATCCGCGCCCTTTCCGCCGATTACCGCCTCGGAATACTGCTTATATTTATCATGAAAATGCATCTCCACCCGGGTGATAAAAATCGCCGTGGCGGACAGATTCGTAAACATGGCCAGGCAGGTCGCCATATCATAGGGCTGATTACACACAAACGACTTGACCAGCACCAGCTTCATCTCCGTGGTCCAGAATACAAAATTGTGGATATACAGGCCCAGATTGTAGAAAAAATTAGATACCACAAGCTGCCAGTACTTTTTAAAGTATCTGAGGACCGATCGGTACCTGTTGCTGTTTTTTACAAAATACCGCTTGACCACCGCAATCTCCAGAAAGGCGATAAAGAAAAAGCCCGTCATCAGCGCGAAAAGCATACTCTCCCGGATACCCCAGCCCATGATATACCGCAGAAACAGAGACAGCAGAAAGGACTCCAGCATTCCCAGAAAGAAAAACAGCGAAATTTTCTCATAATCTTTCGCGATGGAAAGATAAATCATGGAATAAAACACCAGCACAAGGGATATATAACCACAGTATCCGGTAAAGGTATAAAAAACGTCTACCTTCCCCACAAAATGCTCCCAGAGACAGAAAGGGATCCCCAGCAGACAGCTCAGCAGCATATTCATCATCAGTCCCAGATAATAACAGGGTCTGATATCCTCATACCGTTCTTCATAGATCACGTCCGAGACATATTTGGACAACACGGAATTGAAGGGCGAAGCTGTGAGCAGCGCAAAGATAAAAATGTAGAGAACCGTACAGGAAAACAGTTCCCGCTCCACAAAGCCCAGTTTGCCAAATCCGAGAAAATGCTGCATCAGCGCGATATTCAGAATCACCACAAACATGGGCGCTACCGTGGAAGTGGCGCTGTATCCGAACCCGATCAGATTTGTCGTGACCGTATCTTTCTCAAAGATCCTGGTTAGTTTCACTCCTATGCCTGCCATCGGTTTATCTTCCCTCCAATTCCTCTCAAGTTTCCTCTGTCCACGACAGCCCCATGCTGTCAGAAAAATCTTTATAAATCTTATGGTAGGTCGCTCTCATATGCTCGATCCGGTAACCGGACATCACTCTTTTATAGCCGTTTTCTCCCATCTCAAGACGCATGGGCTCATTTCTCGCCATATCGATCATAGCCTGGGCGATCTCCTCCACATTCATGATATGGGTCAGGATTCCTCCGGCGCCGAAATCGTCGTTTTCCCCGAAGATCAGTCCCCGGCAATTGCCCACATCCGTGGCGATCACCGGTTTATGGGCTGCATAGCTCTCCAGGATCGTCAGAGGCTGTCCTTCGCTGATGCTGGTCAGAATCGTCGCGTCCATCCTTCCAAGATAATCTCTGATATCGATTCTCCCGGTAAATACCACGTCTTTAAGCCCCAGCGCCTCCACCTGCTCCATACATTCTCCGGCATAGGCTTCATCCTCATCGCAGGGACCCATAATCCACAGTTTCAGACGGGATTCCCTCTCCTTCGCGAAACTGAACGCCTGAATCATCGTTTTCACATCCTTGATGGGGGTAACCCGGAGGATCGCACCGATATTGACCTTCTGACTGTCCTCCTTTTCTTTGCCCGGAAGATTTTGCAGATGATCCACCGACACGCCGTTTGGCGTCACCATGGTTTTCCCGGCCGGACAGCCCAGCTCGATCTGCAGCTCCCTGGCATGCTCATACAGGCTGGTTACCAGATCCGCGTTATCATAAGCCACTTTGGACATTTTTCGAAACTGATCGATCCATATATTTTTGTAAACGCCTTTGACCCACTCCGCCCGGAGCAGTTCTTCTTCCCGTTCCCTGGTATAGATCCCGTGCTCCGAGATCAGCAGACGGCTTCCATACAGAGATTTGGCCATACTCCCAAGTACCCCCGCGTAGCCGGTGGCCACACAGTGATACAGATCTGCTTTCGGCAGTTTCATCTGCAGGGTAAAAAACAATGGCAGATACACCGAGCGCATCGTCCACAGAAAATCGGAAAAAATCAGCTGGCTGTATTTCAGGTCATAATATTCCCGCACGATATTCAGAAAATCCTCGCCCATCAGCAGACGGTCCAGAGAGAGATGCTTCTTCTGAAACATCTGATACAGCGTCTCCCACTCCGTATGCTGGTTCAGCACAAGGCTGCGCAATGCCCGGTATTCCGTTTTGTTCAGTCTGAAACGCCGCCAGCCCTTTCGGTTCCAGTCCACGTCTTCCAGATACAGTTCGTGCACTTCCGTCACGTTTTCCGGCAGCTCATAAGTAAATTTTCCGCTTAAGGACCGGTTGCTTATAATCGTCAGAAGCACAAATTCCAGACCGGGAAAGGATTTGATCAGTCCGTGTACCCAGCTGGACACGCCGCCTGCCATATAGGGATAACAGCCTTCCACAACGATACAGACTCTCATCTGGCATCTCCTTTCAGGATCCTGCCGCTTTCCGCCGATGCCGGATCCGAATTTAATAATAATACCTCTTTTCAGACGGTTCCAGCGTGATCATGACATCCCTGTCCTCCACCTGGATCAGATAAGCGTCTTCCTCCAGCTGTCGAAAGCTTCCGCCTTCCATCTCTTTAACCGCTTCATGATGGGTTCTTAAGATAAACCATACGGCTCCGCCCGTGTCATTGGTCTCTAACCGAATCCTGTCGCCTGTCCTGCCATATGCATAATCCAGTTGCAGAAAACGGCGGATACGCGCATCGCATTCTGACGCCGTCGTCCCGGAAAAACCCTGAAAATCTTCTTCATAAGCGCCAGCCGTCTTTGCAAAATCAAGGGCCAGCTTTTCCCAGAGATCCTCTTCTGTCTCCGGATACGCAACGCGGGACATGTCAAAAGAAATATTCAGGTATCCCAGAGCGGTCTCCATACTCCGCGCCAGAAAATCTCCCCGGAATGAATAATTCAGTCCGTCTGCCGTGATCCGCTGTCTCGTCACCTGTTCCGACAAAAAGCCAACGACATCCTGCCTGTTTTCATCAAAAGCCGTCACCACTGTTTTAACGGATGCCATCCCGTCCTCCTCCAGAGCTTCCGTAATCGCCTCGTCCTCCGCGTCTCCCGCATAGAGAGATGAAAACCGGTAGCTGCCGAGAGCCTCCCTGATAAATGCCTGATCTTCCTTGAACTTCCACATTCCAAAAATATCTGATTTATCGAATCCGTATAAACCGGTTTCCACCGACTGTTCATTAAATATTTTCAGATAATATTTCAGCTGTTCCGAGTCCGGAGCATTGTCGTCCTGGTAGTCATACTGGGGCGCCAGCATACAGGTAAGTCCGATATCCTGATCCTGGAGCGTCGTCATAATGCCTGGCCATAAAGTTTCCTGAAACAGCTGTTTCACCGAACGGCTGTAATACTTCTCCATCACTTCTCTGTTCTCGTCGGCCAGAACCGGATAACCGGCAAACACCATGCTCTGCGCATTCACCACAGGATAAAGCTCATAGGAATACATATCCGCTGACATGGCGGACAAAATCCCCATTCCTGTAATGCCTTCCATATATCCGCCGTTCACGGCAAACACATATGCCGTTCCAAAGCTTTTCCTCCAGATCACGGCGGGATAACTCTCCGGCTTTACCGACTCGTCTTCCGGAATTCCCTTCATATATACCTTCACGCCTGCCTCCAGGCGATACCAGGGAAATGTCAGCTCCAGATCCTGATATTTCTGATCTTCCTCTTCCAGCGCATGATAAACCATCTCGCCGCCCAGCAGAAAACCACCGTACAGGTGAAGCCCCTCCACCCTGGTTTCTGCCTCCGCTATGTTTCTGATGCCCAGGAGATTCCTCGCCTGCTCGCTGTTTTCAATCACAGACACCTCCGGAAGACGGCAGAATACCAGATGGATTCCCTGCTCCACGCAATCCGCCAGAAAACGAAGCTCCTCCTCCTGTTCCCAGCGGACGCCGGCCGGATCGATGACCAGCAGCTCTGCCGGCCCTGTTTCCTCTTCCGCCTCCTGAAAAGAAGACAGCGCGGTATACCGGGCAATATCCCCTTTTGTATAAACCGCCCATTCATAAACCATATCGGCAAATACGCCGTCCGGCGCTCCGATATAGACCACTTTCCTGCGGGGGACCATCTCCGTCTCTTCTTCCTCATTTTCTTTGGTTCCCGGATTCTGTGAACGGTGAACCCCTTCAAAACTGCCCGGCATATAAAGATTCACCTGAGACGGACACCCGGAAGCATCCTCCGCATAAGCATTTACGGAATAATCATTCCATGTATCTTTCAGATTGTTGATGAACATGCAGAGGAAAAATATAACAAACATCATAATCGTAATTGTAAAATAATTCCTGCGCGATATCATGTCATCCTCTCCTAATCCGCCTGCGCTCCGCCGGCATCCCCGTAATCGACGGCAAAATTATACAGACTGTATTCATTCTGCCGTACCCGATAGCACACAAACTCGTCGTTTTCGTAATATACCTCCATCTCGTTGGGATACAGCCTTTTGAATTCCTGCGCCCAGTAATACATATGGGACATGGTCACCCACCGGGCGTCCCCTATATAGGGGACAATTCCCGGCCACTGGGACAAAGGCTCCCTCGCCCCTTCCTCAGACACCTGTCTTTCCGCCTTTTCCGTGTTGAGATAGTCCACATACAGACCAGGTATTTTTTCTATAAAGAAATACACGTTAGAAGATGGAATCGCAATGGACGCAAACCCCTCCTGGTTTTCCATCTGCCTTAAGAATGTGATCATTTCATAGTGATAGCCGTGGGCATATTCGTCCACCATCCACCGCTCGTCATTGGCGGAGCATATGGTCCAGGTCCCTCCGTCTCTGTTTTCACGAATAATATTTTCCAGACAGACCATCGCCCCGTTTGTCTCATAAGCAGTCAGACGGGCCGGAACCCGGATGCCGGTCAGCCCCGTGGCGACACAGACCGCGGCCAGCGCCCCAAGAGAACCCAGATTCATCAGCCGGTTCCCCTGAAACAGCAGGAACAGAACCGCATCCAGACAGAAACTCAGCAAAAGCACGCTTCCATAGGCATAATAGACCGCATGACGGGACACCTCGATCACCTGGGGAAGCCCAAGAGCGTCCGCAGACTGAAGGACTGTCAGAAGCAGCATAAAAACGGCTGTCGACACCAGCACCGCGCCATACTCCGGTTTTCGTAAAATACACCAGAGAATACCGAGAAAAAAGAGCAGGCCGATGCCGCCCAGCAAAAGCCGCGGTACTCTGGCATCATGATTCACCACATAATAATCCAGCTCGTTAAGCGCCGTATGATAAAACTGTTTCATCCGCAGGGCCAGACCCTCGCTTTTCACCTGCCGTTCTTTTTGAACAGACGCTGCCGGCGAACTTTTGGCAGCGCTTTTTACAGCCGCGGCGGACAGATCCTCTCCGGAACTTTCCGCCGAACCCGCAGACGCTCCTTCCCCGGGGCTTTCCACAGACCCTGCGGACGACTGCTCTTCGGCATTTTCCGCCGGCGCCGTTTCCGTACTGCCGGCAGAGAGAAGGGACATTCCCCAATTCAGGGAAGGCTGCAACGGCGTGCCCGTCGCATAAGCCGCCGCCATAGGCAGTACGGCGATACAGATGCCCGCAATCCCCGCCGCCATAAGCCTCTTAAAATAACGCCAGCGGAAACATCGGAAGCAGAAACCGACCCCGATCCCCACACAGAACAATCCCGTAACAATCGTGCCGTAAAAATGAACCGCCAGGGTCATGGAAACGCTGACGGCAAACAGAATCAGATACAGTCTGGCCGCCGGAGAGCACAAACGTTTCTTTTTCTCCGTAAGCATAAAATCTTTTTCTTTTAAAAACGCAATCGCGAAATACACGGCAGGCAGAATAAACAGCATCCCAAATTCCTGGGGCAGCGTTGCATAATATCTGTAATATGTATACTGGTAAAGCCGGTCAGTAAGCAGATAAACCACAAGCCCCGCATAGGGAGCATACTTTGATTTACACAGAGCGCGTAAAAAGGCCAGCAGCATCAGATGAATCATCAGCGTCTGCACAATGCCAAAAAGCCGGAACAGCACAAAGCCGGGAATTTTGCACGCCACATCCAGATAGTAAAGAATACAGTGCATACCGAAGGGATACACGCCGTCCGCAAAGATATTACCACGCATCATCTCATTGAGCCAGTAATGATGAACCACCGTGTCAGAAGCGCAGTATCCGTATACATTCAGCGCATTGGTCCCGTACATATAAAATACCAGGAAAAGGATTCCCGACGTCAGGACAAGATCCGTCCAATGGCCGCTCATCCATTTTCCGATTGTTCCGGAAGACAGTCTGCGCAGTTTTCCATGCAGCTTCAGAATCAGCGTCTTCCTTCCGATTTCTCCGCCAGCCACCAGCCTGGTCCGTTCAAGCGCCCGGTTCAGCGCCGGTATGACAAAAGCCCTGTACTGAAACGCCGCCGCCGCGAAAGGCGCCAGCGTTCCGATCACCAGCGTCAGCCTGCACGAAATATGCAGAAGCTGCAGAAGGAATACCAGATTCATGATATAAAAATTTCCGGCCATAAAGTATGCCATGAATCTTGCCGAAACACTGCCGATCACCGCAAACCTTTTATGTAAAAAAATCCATGGCAATAAAAGCGTCACACCCAGATATGCCGCCAGTATCCATATAATCCGTATAACCGTAAGCATCGTCATTGACATTGTCATTGCCTCCTTCAACTGAAAATCCGGATCAGCTCCAGCGTCTCGCTGTCAATTACCACATCAGACTTTTTCAACGCGTTAAGCGTGTCAAAAAAAGCCTCTCTGTTCTGACTGGCAAAATAATATTTCAGTTTGCAGGTATATGACAAAAGTTCTTCCGGATACTGCTTTGCCATCCGCATGCACCATTTTCCGGAAGCCTCAAATTCTTTCGTCTCCAGTATCCTCAGACAAACCGACTCATACTGTTTCAGAGAAAGCTTTGAGCGGTACTTCTTATAAAGGGACTCTGCCGTCTCCTTCAAAATGTTCACAAATTTACGCTGTTCATGATCGGAGAAAATATGCTGCTTTAAAATATTATCCATATAATCAAGAAGCATATCTTCACATTCCGTCTCCTCAGGCTCCTCCTCGCCGATCTGCCTGCGCAGCTTCTGTACATAGATACGAAACTTATTCAGTTCATCAGACAGGACTGCCGCCGCATAGTGAGACGTCTCCGAATCCTCACTCTCCAAAGCCAGCGTAATAGAGGCCAGGGAATTTCTGATATCCTTCTGCATCACATTCATCAGCACCATGCGAAGATCCTTCTTCTCATTGACCAGAATGGCTTCTTCCAGAGGAATGATATTCCGTTCCGCTTCCTCATCCGCTTTCAGATTGGTCTTCACACGTTCTTTGCTGAAAATCACATCCTCCAGATTTGCATTTTTCCAGAAGATCACCAGATAACAGATATGCCCCATAAAGAAAAACAAAGGGACGATAACAGGGCACAGAATCATCACAATAAACCGAATCAGATACGTCCGACGATTGTCATATAATCTCTCCTCATCTTCTTTATCGGCAGCCAGGGCATGGGCAGGCACCACCAAAAACACCCCTGCCAGCAGATAGATTACCGACACGATCAGATTCACCAGCAGGATGATCAGAAAGATATATTCATCCCTTGCAAGCATCATATGACCGCCTCCTCATCTATCCGGCATTCATAGCCGGACTGCCTGAAACGCTCTACAACGCCGCCGATCTGTTCCTTATTTGTATTGGGCAGAAGCGCATACAGCTTTCCGCCTCTTAAAATGCCCAGATAATCTGTCTGCCGTATGGCGCCGCCCAGTGCGGCCGCCACATTTTCATAATCCTGTTTTTCCACCAGAAGCTGCAGAAGCACGTACTCGGCCAGTCCCTTATCCCGGGCATCGGAAAACGCTTTGGCCAGCTGGGTAAAGGCTTCTTCATCCAGCACGTTTGTCCCTTCCACATACCGCCGGTTTCTGAGTGCCTCCAGATACCGGTTCGCATGCACCACCGCATTCTGAATCAGGTATCCCACGATCGTCAGCCGGTTCGCCTCCCCCAGCGTCATACGCTGCCACGGAATGCTCCAAAGCATCAGAATCAGCTGCATATCGCCTTCCGCGTAGACGGCGCTGGCCATCATGGGCATCTTCTGCTCCATGGTCCTGTTGATATAGACACGCCGCGCTTTCAGCTCCTCGTACATTTCTTCCATCGCCGTATACCTGATGGAATTTCCAAGTCTGCGGGCCTCCGGCGACGTGGCGGAAAACAGTCTTGCATAATCGCCGTTCGCCACCGTATATACCGCCACATCCGGCGTATCCATCAGTCTGGAAAGAACCTGGGCGGCATAAAACAGAACCTCCTCCGGTCCGTACTGTTCCAGGGTAGATGAAATCTCATAGATCTTCCCAAGACTTTCCTTATGGTTGACGATCTGTTCTTCAAAGTTATGCTTCATCCTGACATTGCTGTCATTAATGTCTTCGATATCTTTCAGCTGTCCGCTCAGATACCGGACTCTGGACCGGTTCTCATTCCGGACAAATTTCAGCTGATCCCTCATATAGCCTACTGTCAGTCCGACGATAAAAAGCTGCGCCATCCATACATATGTATTATAATCCAGAAGCACCTCAAACCCGGTACGGTCATACATCTGCAAAACGCAGTAGCCTGCCGACGCAAGAAAAGCGGAAAAAACAGCCTGCTGCTGACCGTGAACCACCGACAGCAGCAAAACATACAGAAGGTAAAAATCCAGCCGGGCTATAAATTCACTGTCCGCAGCCACCCTGCTCAGCAGAAAAAACGGAACGAACAGTACCAGACTCTCAAGAAACCAGCGCCTTGAAGATCACCCTTATATGCTTCCACATCTTCACTGCTGCTCCGGCTCCGCTGTCCTCCTCAGTCAGATAGGAAGCGCTGTGGCGTTTCATAAACTGCACGACCTGGCGGACACCGCTGTCATAATGATGAAAAATTTCACAGGGAAACTCTTCTTTATATCTCTCGCCGTTAAGAATCAGCCGGCTGCCAGCCCCCACCGCGGTATCAGCAACGGTAACGCCGGCTTCAAGCGCAGCTTTTACTTCCTCTGCCAGCGCAAGCTCTCCAACCTCTTCCATGGAAGAGATATGGTAAAGAGAATGTTCCGGTCTTTCTTTAAAAAATACTTTATAAGCCATCTCCACCCCGTCATTCAGATAGAGCATGGATAAAGACCGCCGGCTGTTAGCCGAAATTTTCTCCGTTTTCAGTGCCTCAAGACACATCCGAAAACAGAGAAATTCTTCCATTTTTCCCTTTTCCGGCACCCAGTACAGATGATCAAAACGCAGAATCACTGTGTCCGTCCCCTGGGTTCTCCGATAGTTGGCGCAGGTTTCCTCCCCCTGAGCCAGCGCCAGCGCCCGGAAGCCTTTCGGGGACACCGGTTCTTCTTCGGAAATCTGATCCATATAAGGATCTCCGAACACTTCTTCTGAGGACAGGTATACAAATCTTCCGGTTCCCACCATGCTGCAGGCGGACAGTATATTCATCAGCCCTGCCATATACCGCACGGATTCCTGTCTGGATAACGTCTCCCAGTCAAAACCGGTATCATAAGCGCCGGTAAAAACCGTTACGTCCGGCCGGATGCTCTCAAAAATATCTTTGATGCTTCCGCTGTCATAGGGAAAATCATATCGTTCAAATACTCGTTTATAAGAGCCCTGGCCGTCTCTCTGTCCCGACAGCAGATAAACACGATGGCCGTTTTTATTCATTTTGTCAATCAGCGCGTTCATCAACACGCCGCTGCCGCCTATCAATAATACAACCAATTCCATCACCCTTTTGCAATGAGCTTATATTCTATGAAGAATTATAGCAAATTTTGATGTAAAAAACCACCTTTTTGTAACATATTTTTTATTTTGATCCGCTTTTATTCCACCATTCCTTTTCCTGTGTCTGGCTCTGTCATCACGCCACATTTACCCTCAGTCTGCGTTACTGCTCACTTCGTGACCAGCAACACGCTTCGCGGAATAGTGACGCCTGAACAGTAACCTGTCCACCCCTGCCCCGGAAAAGCAAAAAACAATATGGTTGCCCCGTATTTCAAACCATGATAATATAAATGCGGAAATATTTAACATTATGATTTTATTATACCAGGAATAGTGTGACAATATATGAATATCGTTGATATATTTTTTTGCTCAAAATGCATGAGAAAGATGGAAGAAGAAGGAACCTGTCCTTTCTGCGGCCACGACCCCGACGGCCCCGTAAACAGAAGCGCTCTGGAAGAAGGAAACCTGCTGCAAAGCGGCCGCTATCAGCTGGGGGCCGTGCTGGGAATCGGCGGGTTCGGCATCACCTATGCCGCATGGGATTATACCCTTGCCCAGCCTGTGGCCATCAAGGAATATTTTCCCCGTTCTAACGCCGAACGGGATATCCGGGAAACGGATACCGTTCTGGTAACTGAAGAAAACCGGCAGCCCTATGAAGTCGGCCTTCTCCGGTTTAACAGGGAAGCCCGGATCTTAAGTACATTACAGAATATAAAAAGCGTGGTAACGGTTCATGACTGGTTTGAAGCCAATAACACCGCCTATATTGTCATGGAATTTGTCCGGGGAAAAACGCTGGAACAGTACGTCAGAGAAGAAAAACTGCCTCCGGCCAGACTGTTCGCCATGCTGCGGGATCTGATCGACTCTCTGGTGTCCATCCATGCCCAGGGCGTCCTGCACCGGGATATCAGCCCCACGAACCTGATGGTACAGGAAGACGAAACCGTCAAGCTGATCGATTTCGGCGCTGCCGCCGTGGAAGAACGTCGGGCGCAGGGAAAAGACCAGACCGTCATTTTCAACCGGTTTTTCGCTCCGCCCGAGCAATATGAGGAACATGGCAGCCAGGGTCCCTGGACCGACGTATACGCGCTGAGCGCCACACTCTATTTCCTGATCACCGGAGAACCGCCCCAGGACGCGCTTTCCCGCAAAAACCAGGACACTCTGAAAGCTTTGGAAAGCAAAAGTATCCGCCTGAAAAAATGGGAGCAGAAAGCCATTCAGGACGGCATGATCCTCTCTCCTCAGAAGCGTATCCAGAGCATGGACATCTTCCGCTCCCTTCTTTATCACCTGCCGATGCCGGAGGAAATCAGGCGCCGCAGACAATTTATGGCCAAGGTTTTCGCAGCCATGGCCGGTTTAACCGCAGCCGGTATTCTTCTGGCCGTAAACACCCTATGGGGCTTTCCCATAAAGGGAGGACTCCGCTTTGGAATCCGTTCGGACGGACTGCATATTACAGGCTACGGCGGAAAGGCCGGAACACTTGCGATCCCTTCCGACCTTATGGGTATCCCGGTCACTGAGATTGAAACCGGCGCACTGGGCTGGAATCCGTATCTGACAGAAGTAACGATCCCCGGTTCTGTCCGGTCTGTCGGCCCCCGGGCTTTCAGCGGCTGCGAGGCTCTTTTGACCGTTACCATAGAAGAAGGAAACCGGTCCGTAGGCGAATATGCCTTTTCTGACTGTCCTTCCTTAAGGACCCTGATCCTGCCTGAAAGTACGGATCAGCTTTCCTATACCGCTTTTAACGGTGACAGCGAAGCGTTGACAGTCTGGTGCGAAGACGGAAGCCGCGTCCGGACAGAACTGACCGCCCGCAGAACCTGTAATACGGCGTCATTATCAGACTACGAGACCATAGAAAATGATACGGGCGTCTCCGTGACGGGCTACCATGGCGCCGTTTCCCGATATGAGCCTGCAGATTCCCTGACGATTCCTGATTATATCGGAAGCAGTCCCGTCACCGCTTTCGCGCCGGATTCCGAATCTGCCATGTTTTCTTCGGAGCTGACAAGCATCAGACTGCCGGAACATCTGGAATATCTGCCCACGGGAATCGTGAACGGCATCACCCCGCTGGAAACAATCACACTGGGAACAGCCTTAAAAGAGATCGGCCCTTTCGCCTTCCTGGCCACCGGCGTGAAAAGCCTGGAACTTCCAAAGACCCTGGAAACCATCGGCGAAGAAGCCTTTTCACAGTCCCTTCTGGAGCAAATCCAAATTCCGGATTCCGTGACAGAAGTCGGCGACTATACGTTTTACTGCTGTATCAAGCTTACCTCGGCCACCCTGTCCGATGGCATGAAAACGATTCCAAATGCCATGTTTTACAGCTGTACCAGCCTGACTGATATCACGCTTCCTAAGGAACTGGAAACCATCGGGCATTTTGCCTTCACCGGCTGTTCCTCCCTGAAAGCGGTCAAGCTGCCTGTCTCAGTGCGGACCATCAATGCCTACGCATTCTCGGAATGTGAAAATCTGCGCATTATTTATATCCCGGCCGGCACGGACTCCATCGCCGTAAATGCCTTCGACGGCTGTCCGTCTTCTATGGTGATCGCCGGTGTCAGCGGGACTGCCGCCGAACGCTTTGCCGATCAATTCGGATTTTCGTTTCTGGCCATCGATCAGTGGAATTATGACGCCTACGGCGTATCGGAGACAGGCGGTCTCCTGATTCTGGAAGGGGCGAAAGAAGAAGAAAACACCGTCCTGCCCTCCGTATTTCCCGGGGGGACGGGATCAAAATGCCATATCATCGAACGTCTGGTCACCGCCAGGCATCTAAAAAGCAGGGTCGTAACGCTGCCCAGATATGTCACCGACGTGGCGACCATGGCTTTTATGGAAAATAAAGCTCTAACGGAAGTGTATGCCTATAAAGATTTGCAGAGAATCGGCGACGAAGCCTTTTTCAACTGTCCTGATTTGCAACGGTTTCATCTGGAAAACGGCATCCGGGAAATCGGCTCGCTGGCTTTTGCGAAAGATGCCCGGCTGACTGACATTACCCTTCCCGATACGCTGGAGCAGATCGGATTTTATGCTTTTTGGAAATGCGAAGGTCTGACCGGGATACATATACCCCTTTCTCTGACCATCCTTGACGACGGGTGCTTCTCCGAGACAGGCATCACAGAAGTAACGGTTCCCGGAAATGTCTCGAAATGCAGAAGCGCCTTTTACGGATGTGAAAATTTAAAGACCGCCGTGCTGGAAGAAGGCGTACGGACACTCTGGGGAACCTTTTCCCAGTGTCCGGCTCTGGAATCTGTGACGCTTCCTTCCACCGTAGCGGAAGTCAGCCGTTCCACCTTTCACGGATGTTCTGCCCTGAAGGACGTATGGATTTATTCCACGGATGCCAATCTGGATTTCGTATGGTCCGGCATGAGCCATATGACGGAAATCACCCACGGAGAAAACGGCGATCCTCTCACGGAAAGAGTCACCATCGAGAAAGACGAGGATTCCACACCGTTTTTGTTCGCCGACTGCCCCGATGTCACCATCCATGGTTATCCGGGCTCGACGGCGGAAGCTTACGCAAAAGAACATGGCATCCCTTTTGAGGCTGTCGAGGAAACCCGCTGAAAACACTGTTTTCCCCGATTGTCCGCAAAACGACGGCGCATTCACGGGATATTCGGGTATCCTGCCGCTATCTCTGTGTAAAAAGGCCGGGAAATCCTTTAGCTGTCAGGCTTTCATCAATATCGGCGATACATCTGTCATGAAGAATGCCGTCCATAATATGTATGTCCCTTGGCCTGCCGCCGCTTAGCATCGCGCAGTTCCCGCATTTTAACAGCTTCTGGGTCTCATCCAGATTCATCTTAAGCACCCGGGAAAGCCGCAGCAGCACATTTGGACGGGGATTCATGTCTCCGTTCAGAATCTTATGCAGCGTCGCTCTGTTCAATCCGGCCAGCTCCGCCGTAACCTGAACGGAGAGCTTCTTTTTACAGATAAAATCAAACAGATATGCGCCGAGAGACGGAAGTCTGGCCTCTTTTACCACCTGGTCAACAGGCTTTCCTTTTTTCAGAAGATCGATTGCCAGCTCCGTAGGCGTCAGGTTGCTCATTGGTAGTATCGCTCCTTTGGGAATATTTTGCTATTATACTACCATAGAACAACTGCCGGTTCAAGCCAGGATTTTTTTCCCCTGCGCGCTCCCGTTGCCGCGGGGTATTTCACTCACAACCTGCCTCCTGAGACTTTACCGGCAGACGGTTGAAAAATTCGTCAAAATAAATATTGTCATAATCCCACTCCGCCCCGAACCCATCCTCATCCGGCGGTTCATAATCGCTGACATAAAACAGATCAAATATTTTTTTGTCCGCGTCATAAAACAGCCTGCAATCCGTACATCCGCCCGGCACGTCAGTAAATCCGATTTTTTTCAGGACACTGCTGTCCCAGAACGTAATACCGGACTCGTCTTTTCCGGTCATCATGTCATATGGAATATAGGCGAATTCCTTGTAGAGCGGCCATCTGTCAAGCCGCGCGGCCGCATCCGCGTCTTTATACAAAGCCGCCCGAACCAGCCACATCATATAACCTTTTCCCCATATACTGATTTCTCCGCACTGCCGGATCTCTGCCTCATGCTCCGGCGTCGGTTCCGTCTCATACCGATCTAACAACGCAGTCAGCTCCGGCGGACAGCAGCCGCGCAGAACGTCGGCCATGGCGCGCATGGCTGACGGATCGCCGCGCCTGCACATTTTCGCCAGCCTCACAACAGCCGGTTTTACATAGATATATTTCTCAGCCTTAATCGGCCGGGCAGCTTCTTTTTTATTTTTATTTGTATAATTTACTCCGACCACCGCGCCGGCGAACAGCGCCGCTAACAGTAACGCGCCCATATCTTTTCACACCTCTTCCTCCTCATATTTTCTGCTTTCGCAGTTCCTCCCTCACCTGCATCAGAATCCTGCCCAGATGATTCTCTCCCTGTCCGGTACGCCAATCCACGCCCCAAAAGGTATCGCCCCAGCGATTCCCCTCAACCAGGACCTTACCGCCCGTGGCCAGCAGCCGGCAGGCCAGCTCCGGATGCTGGGTAAATTTCGCCCGGATAATTTCCTCCATGATCCCAACCCTGACTTCCTCCCAGTCAGGGCGAAGCCTCACCCGGCGTCCGACGCCTTTGCTCTTGCCGGGTCCAAATTCCGTAAAACACTGTTTTTCCGCCTCATCCGCACACTTCTGTGCCTGAAAAGCCGCCTCGCTGCTGCCGTAAGTCAGACCGCCCCAGGTCACCTCCGCCTCATAAAAATTGCTGAGGAATATATATTCTTCCCGGAAACAGGAGATACAATTCCAGGGAATCCTGCCATTCCTGTCTAAAATATCCCACACCTTTTCCGTCACCAATTCTTTTGCGGTCCGGTCATTTACACGGAGCCGTTCCCTGAAATCACCGGAACTGATCCCGCTGATTTCAGCCGGCGCCGGAAAAATAGTAAAAGCGTTCCAATGCTCTGCGATATACGGCATGTCCTCCCTGATTTTCTCAAAATCATCCTCTCCCCGCTTTGCGGCCAGTATCCGGAAATCTTTCAGGAAATCGTCGATCCTGTGCCAGCGGGAAAGAATATTCAGCTTGTCGCCGCCGACTAAAAAAAACAGCTCGCTGCCGGGATTCTCCTTTTGCAGGCTCACCATCATCTCATAATCATATCCCTGTCCCACGCTCTTCATCCGGATACGGCTCACCGATAACCGGTCATCCGCCCCGCACATGCTCTCCAGCGCCTCCACACGGATCGCCTCGCTTAACACATCGCCCGGATGCTTTTGCTTTTTCATCTTCTTTGCCACATAGCTGTGAGCTGCCGGCACAAAAATTCCCTTTGCGGCTCCTGTGGCCTCCATCGCCGCCCGCATCAGCTCCAAATGCGCTGTCGTGGGAGGATTGAAACTGCCTCCCAGCACTACGATTTTATTCATTATAGATCTCATCCGCCATCATCCCCGCAAACAAAAAAGGAAACGTGTCTCTGACCTTGTAAGACAGTCTGTTTCTCGCCACCGCCCGCCGAATGTCAGACCCGATCTCGTCGATGCTGTTCTGGCATTCCGTGATAAAAGCCAGCTCGGCATTCGCCTGGTCCAGACCCTTTAGCAATTCAGGCGCCCCGGCCACCTCTGCCGTCGCCGACTGGCAGCGTTGTTCCATCCGGCTGAAAAAAACAGAAAAGAACCCGCTGATTCTGTCTTCTACGATCACCACGGGGCCCGCCATCAAAGCGCCGATACATTTTTCCACACAGTCGATGCGATACTGCCTGAACTTGGTCTCAGCGAAAAGCAACGGACGTGAAAAGTTTTTATACCAGTCTGCCTTTTTCCAGACGACACGCTCATCCAGTTCGATCTCCCCGATACCTTCCTCGAAGAGAGAGCCCCTGACAGCATTTCGTATGTCCTCATTCCCCTGACGGATTAGCTGATCCATTCTGCCTTTAATCCGTTCGGCAGATTCGTATACAAAATCTGTCTCCCATCCGGAAATCTTCTGATAATCGGCCAGTACCATCCGCCAGGCGCTTTCATTCGTTACTGCCCCTTCCAGATTCTTTTGTATGCGTCTGCAGCTGGTCTCGCATCGGATATATGTATCTTTGATCTCCTTTTTCTTCCGTTCAATATCTTCCCTGATTAATTCCCGGAACTCTCCGATACGCTTTTTTGCATCTTCCGTATCTTCCGCGATATATTCCTTCCATTCTTCTTCCAGTATGGAAAATTTTCCGCATTTCGCGGAATTTAAAAGATTGATCCGGGTCTCTTTATCGCCGCATAACCCGGCGATACTGTCCGCTAACGAAGATATATATGGATGCTCCGGTCCGGCTGAGGTAAAAAACAGATTTCCCTTCGGCATCAATCTGTTTTTATAGTTTCCCAAAGCGCTGCCGACCGTCATAATAATGTTGTTTGCCTCATCACCTCTCAGGGAATCCATATGATTCACCACGAAAATGATATTGCCGTTCATCAGCCTGTGTAATTTCGGAAACAGTCTTTTCTCATACTGGGACAGCGCCTGACCGGCATGCATGACGTAGATCAGAAGATCGCACCGATGCACCGCTTCCAGCGTAATCTGCGTAAGAGAAGGGTCGTCCTCAAGACCCGGCGTATCCCAGAACTCAACCCTTCCCCGCTTTAACAGTTTTGAACGGCAGCCGATATAAGCGCATTTCGCGTCGCCGGTTGTCACGCCGTCCAGATTTTTATCGACAACAGAGATATAATCATACTGTTCCTCTCTGGACACGCTTTTGAGATCTCCGTTTTTCATTTTCACGGCGGCGCTGTCACCATAAATAATTTTGGTGACGATACCGGTCGCCGTAACAGACTGAACCGGAAGGCTCGTACCAAGCATCAGGTTTAAAAGGGATGTCTTTCCGGATTTGAATTTTCCGCACACCGCGATTCTTAACGCATGATGCCTGTCTTCCTGAATCAGCTTTAGTTTTTCCAGATTTCCGGTGTATAGCTGCCGGTCCATAGGGCTTCTCCTTCGAATAACCTTTTATGTATAAGTGTCAGCATCCCGGCTTTATACAGGCCGGTTTCGCATCCCTGTCTATGAAACCTGTTTACACAAAGCCAGAAGCTTATCATGAAGCGCCTGAAGCTGTTTATGATACTGCCCCGCCGCATCCCTGCACATGCTTCCAACGGCATTATCATAGAGCGCTTTGACGATATTGCCTCCCACAACCGCAAACACAATGGCTCCGATCATAATGACGGCGATATTCCCCAGATGGGATTTCAAAAAACCTGTTT
>CAJTTU010000051.1 GCA_910579325.1 uncultured Lachnospiraceae bacterium
TTGGTTTTCGTTCTGAAATAAAATCTTTTAAAAGAAATTTTTCAGGGTTGGTTATACTGTTCAATTATCAAGGTTCTGTCTTATTTCTCTCTGCCGTCTCAGGTGTTCCCCCCGGCAGCTCATATAGAATACCACAGCTTTTTCTTCCTGTCAACAACTTTTTTCATTTTTTTCAATTTTTTTTATTTCACCCTCAGATAAACCTAAACACCGCCTGTTCCTCTCGGCAAAATCAGCCAGGCCAGCGGGTTATTTCTATAGAGAAAAAGCAGCATACTGCTCTCCTGAATCATATTCAGTACAGGCACCATCCGCTCATATCCTGCGCACATAGCGATCACCAGACCCAGAAGCCAGAGAATCACCACACCCCGGATCAGGCCCAGAAGCAGACCCGCAACACGGTTCAGCATCGACAGCACCGGAATCGCCCCAATCACCTCCGCAACAAGCAAGCCAATCCGAATGAGCAGATAAGCAATCAGGACCGATATCACATAGGAAATGGCCTTGATCAAAATATTGCTGTAGTAATCCACATAATAATCTGCGATCCTCTCCAGGCCGGCCTGCTGAAAGAGCTGATCCGCCGTCAGCCCCTGAAGCCCCAGTTTTTCCCCGACCTGTTCCAGCGGAAGCCCCCGCAGGGCATCCTCCCAGGATTTCGGCAATGCTTTGCCATCCCCGAATTCTCCGACAGCCCCATCAAACGCCGCATGCTCCTCCGCCTCAGCCAGAAGCTCATAAACCGTATGGCGAACCGTTTCTTCAATCCCCGTTCGTTCCCTCACTGCCGCAGTCACGATCGGATGAATTGCCGATACAATCACGATCGCAGCCAGAAAAGAGGTCATTGTAATCGCCGTTTTAAAAAAGCCCTTCCGAAAACCGGAAAAGGCTGATAGCAAAAGAATAACGGCCGTCGCAACAAACACAATGTTCATCTTCAATCTTATATCACACTCAACTTTCTGATCACCATATCCGCCACTCCGTCTTCATCATTGCTGAGGGTAATCACATCCGCCGCCGCTTTGATCTCATCGCTGGCATTTCCCATCGCTACGCCGATGCCGGCCTCCTGAAGCATATTCATATCATTATAGCTGTCTCCAAAGGCCATCACATGGTCCATCCCGATGCCCAGATAGCGGCACAGACTGCGCAGTCCGTTTCCCTTTGTGGCATACTTATCATTTAACTCCAGGTTCGCCGCCAGAGAGGAGGTAACCGTATAATTCGAGCGTTCCCGCATCTCGTCCCAGATTTTTTTCCGCAGTTCCAGATCCGCAAACAACAGATTCACCTTCTCTACGCCGTCCCCGGTCTGGCTCAGATAATTGCGCACGCTGACAATCGGCGTTCTGGACGCAACCAGCATCTGTCTGATAGCCTCATCCACCGGAACCCGCTTCACATATTCATAGAACGCCTGCTCCGTATACCCGACGCCGTCGGCAAAAAAGTCAAACATGATATCCTTCGGCTTCACATAATCATACAGCTCAATCGCCTGCTTTGCCGGGAGCAGATGTTCTTCGATCAGCTCCCCGGTCTGCAGATCCTTCACAATCGCGCCGTTTGCCATCACCGCATAACGAACACAGCCCAGCTTTTTCAGAAGCGGCTGAATTCCCCATACGGTCCGTCCGGTTGCCAGAACAATATAAATTTCCCGTTCCGCCGCCTTTTGCAGCACTTCAACCGTTTTGTCCGACACTTCTTTTTTGCTGTTCAGAAGAGTACCGTCCAAATCCAGAGCAATCATTTTTATTTCCAAAAAACCTTTTCCCCCTTATACACCCCGCACTGTCATTTTTCAGGCTATTCTATTAGTATCCATCGGCGCGCTGACATTCCTTACATTTTAAAATGCGCTTCTTTCAGGATCAGTCTGCCCTCTTTATCATATTTGGAAGCAAACAGGCCGCCCAGTCCCCTTTTATCCGCACGGATCACTGCGGCTTCAGTGACCTCTCTGGCCAGACCGTCGTTTAAGATTTCCCCTTCCTCACTGTACTTATCTGCCAGCGCGTAAATGGCCAGACCGGCAATTTCCTCGATCACACAATCCAGTTCTTCCGCGTACTCTTTAATTTTCGCCACAAAAGCAGGCACCGACAGCTCCGCCGCCCCTTCCTGACGACTTTCTCTGACCGGTTCCGACGCCGCCTGTCTCATCTCCTCATCCTGATATACCATATTCTCTGCCATGGAAACCAGATTTTCCTTGATCTTTTCTGGGTCAATACCGGTTACCCCATTATACTGAGATTGCCCCGCATCTGCAACGCCATACTGAGGCTGCCTCATACCGGAAAATCCCGAATATGGCTGTTCCAAAGTAACCGGCCGCACAATCGGATCCGGGATCTGACTGTCTAAATCTAAAAGATCCGGCTCTGCGGAAGCCGCCTGTTCTTCCATAGCAAATTTCGCGTCTATCATAGACTGTTCCGGCATCATCACCGGTCTGATCTGAATTCTGCTGGCTTCCTTCCTTGCCCGTTCCTCCTGTTCAATCCGATAAAGCACCTCCACCATAGCTTCCTTTGCTCTGGCGTCCAGCTGCTCGATCCCCTCTGCCGTATCCACAAAGACAACAATATTCTGCAGATCATTTTTCTGTGTCGTCCTTAAGATTTCCATCAGCGTCATATTCGAAAGCTGGGATGCCTCCACAATCACCAGATCCGCTCCGTTCAGCTTGCTGATGGAATTGCCAAATCCCAGCAGATTCAGCTTTGTTCCTGTGATTCTCGCAACCTTGTTCGCCTTTTTGCCTTCCATCCGATGCAATTCTTTGATGGCCTCAGTGGCATATTCCATGCCTCTGTCCGTTCCCGGAGCAGACACATACAAAAGCCCCTGAACCATGCCCGAATCCCGCTTTTCCTGAATGTTCTCATCGCTTCCGGCATTCAGCTCTCTGTTAAAATTGAGAATCACTTCTTCTACGTCGCTCTCCCAGTTGCCTCCTGCTGCCTCCTGCATACCGTCGGCTTCTTCCATATTCCTGTCGTATGTATGTTCGTCAGCCGTTTCTTTCCTTTCCGGCTCCGCCATGAAAACGCCTGCAGTCTGCTCCGACGCCGCATTCACAGGGCCCGCATGTCCGTTCTGCACCGCGCCGCCGCCCGGAATCTGATCATTCTCATAGTTCATTCCGCTCTCCTGATTCATCACATCCATATCTCCTTCTTGTTCTGCCTCAGCCATCAAGTTCTCCATATTCCCATAAGCCAGATCATCCTCTGAAAGCGATTCTGTCGGATTTACTGAATCGTCCCCGGGAACAGATTCTGCCGGCCCCACCGGTCCGTCTCCGGAAATCGATTCCTCCGAATTGACTGTGTCCTCCACAGCCGTCGCCGCCATCTGGACCTCAGCCTCTCTGCGCATCTCCTTCCAAACCTGGGCTTCCTCAATCTTTTTCTCTACCCGAATCTCATATTCCTCAGCAACCTGACGGAGCTGCGCTTCGTATTTATCCCGATTTTTTACCTTTTCTTCCTGATCCGGAGTCAGCGGCGCATAAACTGACTTTAAACGGGCAGCCCGCTCCACAAAAGGCCCCACGCTGAACCAGAGGATAATATCGTCGCATAACTTCACGCAGGCGTCTCTGCGCCCCGCCTTATGGTAAAGCCTGGCCAGCTCATAAGACCACCGCTCGTCAAACTCTTTTTTTATGTAAGCTTCCAGAATCTCTATCTGATCCGCAAGCGGGGCATTCTGCGCCGCCAGAATCTCATATCTTAACGTATAAGCACCCCTGTCGTCAGGAGCCAGCTCCGTATACTCTCTGTAAAACATTTCCGCTTCGTCAAAATTGCGCTCTTTTGCGGAAAGCTCCGTTAATTTATAAATCAGCCGACGGCCTCCCGGTCCGTTTTCATATAACAGCATCAAAATATTTTTGGCATCCGTATAACGTCGGTTGCGCTCATAAATCATCGACACAACCGACAGTGTCCTGGTATCCTTCACCCGCTTCCAGTCGATGCTGTCCGCTACCTCCGCGGCCGTCTCGAAATCCCGGCTGTCCACCAGTTTTTTTATTTTTTCTACTTTGATGTTATATTCAAACTTATCCAATCGTTTTTCCTCTTCATATCTTTTCTCATCCGTCTGCCTCTCATAATAGTAACATAGCTGTTTTCTCTTGTCAAACCACCATCCGAAAACTTTAGAATAACTTTCGGATAAAAATAAAGAACTGTTTTCCAGACTCTTCATGTTCTGGAAAACAGTTCTTAATATTCAATTTTTTATATTCAAATTTTTATCATCGGAGTTTCTTTTTTCTGTGTTATACTTTCCGCAACCTTCGCTTGAGAACCAATCCGGCTCATCTATTACAGCGACCTCCTTTTTCCGGAAGGATTCTGTCTCCTGATTATGGCTTTGTCACAGCTTAAGCAATTCCTGCCAGCCTGTCTTAAGCGTCATAACCAATTCGCAATACATGTTCCACCTGATCCTGAAGCGGTCCAAATTCAATCTTCCCGCTCTTCATTGTTAAATACCGGTTTCTTTACACCTGATATTTTTCTTTTCTGAGGTCTATGGAATCCATCCCAATTTCATTCCGGTTGGGAACAGGCTGTCACATCTGATCCGACTCTCGATCACTCCGATTCTTTCGATTTTCCTCTCTCACTGTGTTCGGATTCTTACTCGATCAATTTATGAAGCTAAAGGCAATTCCTGCGGAAAACCTGTCTTCCCAACCGTATGAAATTGAATTTCCATAGTGTTCTGTCATATTGTCCACTGGAATCACCACCATTTCTTAACTGATTATCAACGGTACCTTTCTCGTCAGTCCCGATTGATTTGTTGTTCTTATCTTAGCACAACCCTTCTGTTTTGTCAACACATTTTTTCAAAAAAATATATTTTTTTACTTTATTATTTGCATATTTTATTTTAATTCTTTTAATAATACTAATTTACATAAATATTTCGACAATTCTAAACAGTAACGCATCAAAGCAACGCCGTATCATACGCACCCCTTCTTCATATACCATTCGTTCTCAATGTACGCCCGGAATCTCGCAATGTCTGCTCCTCACAACTCCACACGTCCTTCCAGCGCCCGCAGAAGGGTCACTTCATCGATATATTCCAGATCTCCGCCCACCGGAACGCCGCTGGCAATCCGGGTCACTTTAATCCCTGTGGGCTTTACCAGCTTGCTGATATACATGGCCGTCGTCTCCCCTTCCAGACTGGAATTGGTGGCGATAATCAGCTCTTTCACGTCTCCCTGAAGGCGGCTGATCAGTTCCTTTAATCGGATATCATTAGGTCCGATCCCCAGAGCCGGGGAAATAGCGCCATGAAGCACATGGTACACGCCCTCATATCTCCCTGTTTTCTCATAGGCCGCCAAATCTCTTGTATTCTCCACAACCATAATCGTACTCTGATCCCGTTTCGGACTGCCGCAGATCGGACATAACTCCTGATCTGTCAATGTAAAGCACTGCTTACAGTACTTCACATTCTGTCGAGCCAAAAGAATCGTCCGGGAAAGATGGCTGACGGAATCCATCGGCATATTAATAATATGAAAAGCCAGACGCTGTGCGGATTTGCTCCCCACGCCTGGCAGCTTTGACAGTTCTTCGATTAAATTTGATATCTGTGTGCTGAAATAATCCATAGTTTCCTCTTTGATCAACATACCGGTTAATATACCGGCGCGAAAATCCAGTTTCCCAAGATTTCCGCGCCGCCTATGCGTCGCCTTTATGCGGCGTATTGCTTTTTTGCCCGCGCAGCCCCGCTCCGCCCAAGCAGATCCGGCTTGTCTTCAGCCATACGCCGTTTCACTGCTTTCCACGGCAAAACAATTCGTTAAAACGGCAGTCCTCCGCCGATTCCGCCTGTAATCTTGCCCATCTTCTGCGCCGCGTCCTCTTCCATCGCCCGGTAGGCCTCATTGGCCGCCGCCATAATCAGGTCCTGCAGCATTTCGATATCGTCAGGATCTACCACTTCCTCCGAAAGCTTTACGGCTACGATCTCTTTTTTTCCTGAAACCGTCACCTCCACAGCGCCGCCGCCCGCTTTAGCGGAATAAGTCTTTTCCTCCAATTCCTTCGTCGCTTCTTCCATCTGGCGCTGCATCTTCTGCGCCTGTTTCATTAAATTCCCCATATTTCCGGGCATCCCGCCGGGAAATCCTCCTCTTTTCGCCATAAACGAATCCTCCTGTCATTTTTCAAATAAGTCCGGACTTACTCCTTCGTGATCTCTATATCAAATACGCTCTGGATCTCCTCGTCCGTCGCATACCGGATTGAGTCTCTGGTTTCCCCGGGATGTTCCAGACGGGCGCAAAAGGTCAGCTGCTGTCCGTAGCGCTCCAATGCCGCCTGCTTAAGCTGTTCCATCACCGCCGGACGGTTTCCCACCAAAAGATTCTCAGGACAATCGAAAATCACTTCAAAAACACCGCTCTGATTTAAGGCCACATAAGTATTTTTCAGCGCCGCTCTGGCGGACAGCTTTAACCGGCCCACAATCTGCGGCCAGTCCGCCGCCAATGTATCCAGATTCTTTTTCTGTTCCGACGACGTATGAACCACCTGTTCATGGATCAGGCCGGATTCCGGCGATGTCTTTGTCTTTGACGCTTCTGCTTCGGCTGTCCCTCCCGCACCTGACGGCAGTCCTTCCGAATATCCTGCCCCGGAACCGGGATTCTGGCCGGAAAAACCGGATGCCTGCCCGGGCATCCCCGTTTCCCATCCTGCTGCCGGCAGGCCCTGGAACGCCGCCGCGCCGCTCTCCCATTTTCTTTCCAGCGCCTCAAGCCGCTGCAGCAGCGCATCCGTATTCTGATCCATGGACGGCGTACATAACCGAATCAGCGTCAGCTCCAAAAGCACCCGCTTATCTGTCCCCGCTCCGTAACGAAGCTGGGAGGAAAGCTCGGAAAACACACGTATGTAACGCATGATCTGAGCGCTGTCCATGCGCACGGCGAAGGCGGCCAGACGTTTCACCTCTTCTACGGACAGCTCCAGATCGTCCGCCTCCATATCCGACGCCTTCAGAAGCATCAGGTTCCGCAGGTACCAGATTAAATCCGTCACCAGCTGGTTCAGCTCCCGCCCCTGCATCACAATCTCGTCCACCAGATAAATACAGCCGGAGGTACTGCCCACAAGGATAGCGGCTAACAGTCTGCCAAACAATTCATGATCCACCGCGCCCAGCACATCCAGCGTCTTTTCATAGGTCAGCGGCTGCCCGAAATAAAAAGCCATACACTGATCCAGCAGGCTGATGGCGTCACGCATGGAGCCGTCCGCTTTCTTCGCGATATATTGCAGCGCTTTTTCTTCGCAGTCGGCGCCCTCGCCCTCCGTCAGCTGCCTGAGCCTGGCCGTGATCGTCTCGTTGGAAATCCGCCGAAAATCATAGCGCTGACACCGGGACAGCACCGTAACCGGAATCTTGTGAACCTCCGTGGTCGCCAGGATAAAGATCACATAAGAGGGCGGCTCCTCCAGCGTTTTCAGCAATGCGTTAAAGGCTCCCGTGGACAGCATATGAACCTCGTCGATGATATAGACCCGGTACCTGCCGTCCGCCGGAGAATATTTCACTTCCTCCCGGATCTCCCGGATATTGTCCACGCCGTTGTTGGAGGCGGCGTCGATCTCTACCACGTTCACGGCGGCGCCTGCCTGAATAGCCCTGCAGCGGGCGCATTCATTGCAGGGGCTGCCGTCCCGGGGATTCTCACAGTTCACCGCTTTGGCGAGAATCTTCGCCACCGTAGTCTTTCCGGTTCCTCTGGTGCCGCAGAACAGATAAGCATGTCCGATCCGGCCGCTTACCACCTGATTTTTTAAGGCGGCCACGATATGCTCCTGTCCTTTGACCTCCTCAAAGACCGCCGGCCTCCATTTACGATATAACGCTGTATAGGACATTCGCGACTACTCCTAATCTCCGAAGGTGATTCCCACCAGCTTCGCTTCTTTTACCATCGAGCCTTTGGGATCAACCATTTTCAGCTTGCCTGCGCTTTCCTCCAAGGGTACGCTGGTCACTTCATTATTCTGGATTACCACCAGCTTGCCGAATTCACCGTCATGGACCAGCTTGGCCGCATGAGCGCCCAGACGGGTGGAAAGGGCTCTGTCGTAAGGGCAGGGCTCGCCGCCTCTCTGGGTGTGGCCGGGGATGGTCACTCTGGTATCGATGCCGGTCATCTGCTCTAACTGCGCCGCGATCTCATAGGAAACGGAAGGATAAATAGAGCCCTTCGTCTTTTTCTTTTTCAGTTCCTTCTTCGTCAGGGCAGCGTCTTCCTTTGAAATGGCGCCCTCCGCCACGGCAATGATGGTGAACCGTTTGCCTGCCTTGTTGCGCCGTTTTACCGCCTCCGCCACTTTATGGATATCGTAGGGAATTTCCGGAATCAGGATGACATCGGCGCCTCCCGCCATGCCGGCCTGCAGGGTCAGCCAGCCTACCTTGTGACCCATCACCTCGATAATGAACACACGGCCGTGGGAAGCTGCCGTGGTGTGAATGCAGTCGATGGCATTGGTAGCGATATTCATGGCGCTCTGGAAGCCGAATGTCATGTCGGTTCCCCAGAGATCATTGTCAATGGTCTTGGGCAGGCCAATTACGTTCAGACCCTCTTTGCTGAGCAGATTGGCCGTCTTCTGGCTGCCATTTCCGCCCAGGACCACCAGACAGTGCAGTTTCAGCTTTTTGTATGTCTGCTTCATCAGCTCCACTTTATCCAGTCCGTTCTCATCCGGCGTCGTCATCAGCTTAAAGGGCTGTCTGGAGGTTCCCAGAATCGTCCCGCCCTCGGTCAGAATGCCGGAAAAATCTCTGGGCTCCATAATGCGGTAATCCGAATACATCAGCCCTTTATAGCCATCCTCAAATCCGATGATCTGGGCGTCGTCATAAAGTCTGTACACGGCCTTTGCCACGCCCCGCATCGTCGCGTTCAGGCTCTGGCAGTCCCCGCCGCTGGTCAGCATACCTATTCTTACCATATCGTTCAGCACTTCCCTTCTGTGTATATACAGTTTTCACTTATTCTTCCACTGAATAAACCGGCTTATTCGTCTCATCTGTCAACCCGTTTATTCGTCTCGCCAATGCTCATTATAATATAAACTCGAAGAACCGGCAAGGAGAAATCGCAGAGGAATATGATTCTGTAAATGATTCTTGAGGCAGATTGCAAAACAGGCCGAGGGTGCAGAGTTACCGCGCAGGCACTGTTATTCCGCAAGGTATTTCATGCATAAGGCCGGCGTCTGCGACGGACCAAACGATTGATTCTCCTGTCTGATTATGATAAGATATACCTGTGAGTATAGCTTATCACAACTGACAGAACCAATCTGCACGCAACAAAATTAAATCGGAGAATTAATCATTATGCAAACACTACCCACGGAAATCTCCCGGCTTTTTGAATATCTGGAACATGGCGTTTCCCCTTTTCATGTGGTCGCCCACAGCAGACAGATTTTGACGGAAGCCGGATTCACGGAACTGAAACTGAATGACCGGTGGGAGCTGGAAAAAGGCGGCTGTTATTTCTGCTGTCCTTTTGACACCACCCTTTATGCTTTTACCATCGGCGAAAGCTGCGATTTGTCTGGCGGTATCCATATCGGCGGCGCCCATACGGATTTTCCCGCCATTAAGGTAAAGCCTGACCCTGAGATCCGTTCCCACGGATACCTGCAGCTGAACACGGAGGTTTACGGCGGACCAATTTTAAATACTTATTTTGACCGTCCCTTATCTCTGGCCGGCAAGGTAGTAACCAGAGGCGAACGCTATGACCGTCCCGTTTCCCATCTGATCGATTTCAGACGCCCGGTTCTCTGTCTGCCAAACCTGGCGATCCATATGAGCCGCACGGTCAATGAGTCCGGGGCGCCCATTGACAATCAGAAGCATCTGCGGCCGATTCTGGGGATGCTGGAGCATGGGCTGAACAGCGACATTGAATTGACGGATTTACTGGCGGAAGAACTGGGAATTTCCCCGGAAAATATCCTGGACTATGACCTGTGTATTTACAACATGGACCCGCCCCGGCTGGCAGGCGTCCGGGAGGAATTTATCACGGCTCCCCGCCTGGACAATATCACCTCGGTCTGCGCTCTGATCTATGGGCTGATCGAAGGAAGACCGGAGGACAGAGCGAATCTGGTCTGCCTGTTTGACAATGAAGAAATCGGCAGTCTCAGCAAACAGGGAGCGGATTCCTCCCTGCCCGCCGTCATCATCGAAAAAATTTGGAAAGCATCTGGAAAAGATCATGCCGACTGCCTGTCAGAGCTTGCCGGAGGGCTGATGCTTTCCGTGGATGTGGCCCACGCCTACCACCCCAATTACCCGGAGACCCAGGACATCACCAACTACCCTGTGCTGAACAAAGGATTGATCCTGAAAACAGCCAGCAACCAGTCCTACACCTGGGACTGCGAGGCGCTGGCCTCCGTCATCGCCCTGTGCGAAGAAAGCCGCCTTCCATACCAGCGTTTCGCCAAACATTCCAATACGAAAGGCGGCGGCACCATCGGCTCCATTATCTCCTCCCGGCTCCCGATGAAAACCGCGGACCTGGGCGCAGGGCTGCTGGCCATGCATTCCAGCCAGGAAATGATGGGCATTGAAGATCAGATCGAACTGAGCCGGCTGATGAAAGCCTTTTTTAGCTGATAATAAAAATTGCAAAGATCTCCAGAGTATTCTCCGGTGATTCTTTGCAATTTTTTTGATTGCTTATTTTTTTAATTCCCTGGTCCACAGTCCATGCAGGTTACAATATGCGGATGCACGCAAAAGCGCCGAAGGGTCAGGAATCATAAACTCCGCCTCCGGCTTCTCTCCTTTTTCCAGAAACTTACGGCACACGCTGTGTTCGGTTTCCAGAGAAATCCAGGCGATATTATGTTCCGCATCCATAGGATGGCTGACGGAACCGGCGCTGACCGTTACCGTATTCCCGCTGATCTTCACCACGGGGAGATGCTTTTCCTCGCCCTGTCCGGACGTATGCGCCGTTACCTTTTCCATCTGAGACTGGCAGCAGTACACGTCTTCCGGACAGTCTACCAGAACTTCTACCTGCTTTTTGCATTCTTTACAGTATAAAATATCCTTCTGAGCCATTTGACTACCTCCATATTTTGATGAAAGTAGTATGCCCTTTTTTCAGCTTCTGATTCCCTGCCGGTTTTACTGGTCCTGCAAGCTGATGGATTCCACGGCCACGCTGCCGCCCCGGACGATGCTTACCTGTTTATAGCTGTCCCGCACCAGGGCGATCAGGCTGTTGTTCCGCTCCTCGGTCTGAAAGCACTCCAACAGCAGACTGTCTTTTCCATAGTCCACCACTTTTACGCCGAATACCTGAGCGATATTAAACAAATCATTTTTTTCTTTCAGAGAACAGCCCTTTACCTTCAGGTACATAATCTCTTTCATATGCAGTACCGTATTGGTCAGATCCGTAACCTTAATCACCTCTACGCAGTGATTCAGCTGCTTCTTGATCTGCTCGAAGGTGGGATCGTCGCCGGTCACGCAGAGGGTCATTCGGGAAACCGTCGGGTCCTCTGTCTCGCCTACGGTCAGGCTGGAAAAGTTATAGGATTTTCCGGAGAAAAGCCCTGCGATCCGGGCCAGGACACCGGGCCGGTTTTCCACATACAACGCAAGCCATCTTTTTTTCATCCCATTTTCCTCCCTTAATCCGTATAGGTCGGCGCCGTCACGATCATCTGATCCACAGTCGCCCCGTTCTTAATCATCGGCAATACCAGTTCCCTGGGGTCCAGCACAAATTCAATCACCGTCGGACAGTGCTTATTCTCCGCGGCACGGTCAAACGCCGCCATCATCTGCTCCTGATCGAATACCCGGATACCCACAGCCCCATAGCTTTCCGCCAGCTTCACGAAATCCGGCGTATAGGGCGGACACTTCTTGCCCGGATCGCTGCAGTTTCTCTCACAGCTCTTTTTCCATCCCAGACAGGTGCTCGCATACCGCTTATCATAGAACAGCTCCTGCATCTGGCGCACCATCCCCAGGAAACCATTGTTTAAAATACAGATTGTAACAGGCAGCTCATAAGCCATGGCCGTCGCCAGCTCCTGCAGGTTCATCTGAAAACCGCCGTCGCCGGAAATGCTGACCACCCGCTTGTCCGGATTGCCCAGCTGCGCGCCGATAGCCGCCGGAAACCCGTAGCCCATGGTTCCCAGACCGCCGGAGGTCAGGAACTGGGTCTGTCCGTTCAGATCGATATACTGAGCCGCCCACATCTGGTGCTGGCCCACATCGGTAACTACGATCCCGTCCGTATACCGGCGGCCGATTTCCCGCATAATCGTCTCCGGCGACAATCTGTCCGAGAGAGGCTGGGGCTGCTGCACCATCGGATGCTCCGCCCTCCAGCATTTGATCCGGTCGATCCAGTCCTCCACCTCACAGTGCTCCACCCGCTTCAGCATCTCCGTGATCGCCGCATAGGCATCCGCCACAATCGGCACATCTACATGGATATTTCTGGAAATACTGGAGGACTCAATGTCCACATGGATAATCTTCGCGTTCTTGGCAAACTCCTCGATCTTTCCGGTGATTCTGTCGCTGAACCGGGTTCCGATGGAAAAGAGCAGATCACATTCTTTAATCGCCACATTGGCAGCATAGTAACCGTGCATTCCGGCATTTCCAAAGTACAGCGGATGGTCGGTGGGGATAGTTCCCCTGCCCATCAGCGTGGTCACGGCCGGAACGCCGCTGACCTCCATCAGGTCGGTCATCACCCTGCCGGCATCCGCCAGCCGCACGCCGCCGCCCACCAGGAACAGCGGACGCTTCGCCTCCTTCAGCATCTCCATGGAACGCTTGATCTGGCCCACATGTACCTTTGTGTTAGGCTTATAGCCCCGGATGGAAATGGGAAGACCAAACTGATCCTCAAATTCTTCTTTCATCATATCGCTGGGCAGGTCCACCACCACCGGGCCGGGCTTGCCGCTTCTGGCGATATAAAAGGCCTCTCTGACAATCCGCACCAGATCTTTTCTCTGGCGCACCATAATCGTAAACTTACAGATATTCCGCACCACGCCTACGATATCCGCCTCCTGGAAGGCGTCGTTGCCGATCAGGCTTCTGGGTACCTGGCCGGTGAAGCATACGAGAGGAACGCTGTCATAATTGGCCGTGGCGATACCTGTCACCAGATTCGTAGCGCCGGGGCCGCTAGTCACCAGGCAGACGCCCACCTTTCCGGTGGAACGGGCATAGCCGTCCGCCGCATGGACCGCTCCCTGCTCATGGCGGGGCAGTACCAACTCTATATCATCCTGTTTATATAATTCGTCAAAGATATCGATGGCATATCCGCCCGGATAGCCAAACATCAGATCCACGCCTTCATTTTTCAACACCTGAACGAAGGCTTCCGTACCTTTTCTTTTCATAGGCTCTCTTCCTTTTCTATTATAGTTCCGCAAACTCCTCTTAATTACAGCAGCTCCACGCCTGCCTTTTTACAGATTTCCGTCGTATCCTGATCCCAGACGGAGGCCTGCACCTCGCCGATATGGGCTTTGCCCAGCAGCAGCATACAGAGACGGGACTGGCCGATACCGCCGCCGATGGTGAAAGGCAGTTTTCCCTCCAGCAGCATCTTATGGAAAGGCAGATCGCGGCGCTCATCGCAGCCAGCCTTGGTCAGCTGTTCGTCCAGAGATTTCGCGTCCACCCGGATTCCCATGGAGGAAATCTCCAGCGCATGGTTCAGCACCGGATTCCAGAACAGAAGGTCGCCGTTTAACGCCCAGTCGTCATAGTCCGGCGCACGGCCGTCATGGCGCTCTCCGTTCTCCATCACGTCCCCGATCTGCATAATAAAAATCGTCTTATGCTCCTTCGCGAACAGGTCCTCCCGCTCCTTCGGCGTTTTGTCCGGATACAGCGCGGCCAGTTCCGAGGAGGTGATAAAAGTAACCTCTCTGCAAAGCTGGGTTTTCAGGCTTTCAAAGTGGTAGCGCACCTCGTCCAGCGTATTGCAGATCACATTGACGATCCGTTCCACCGTTTCCTTCAGATAATCGATATTCCGGTTTTCCTCCCGGATCACCTTTTCCCAGTCCCACTGATCCACATAGATGGAGTGAATATTATCCAGCTCCTCGTCCCGGCGGATCGCGTTCATATCGGCCAGCAGTCCCTTTCCCACGCGGAAGTCATAGCGGCACAGCGCCATCCGCTTCCACTTGGCCAGCGACTGCACCACCTGAGCGTCGGCGGACAGCGCCGGAATATCAAATCCCACCGGCCGCTCCACACCGTTCAGATCGTCGTTCAGCCCCGTCAGCGGGTCCACCACCAGCGGCGCAGTCACCCGCTTTAAATGAAGGGCGATGCTTAACTTTTTCTCGAAAATGCTCTTGATTGTTCCGATCGCTTCCTGGGTTTCGTAAAGACCCAGCATAGAGAAATATTCCTCCGGTATATATGTATGACTCATCATATCCTCCTGTCCTTACCGCTTTCCGCCAATCACTACGTATATTCAAGCTCTGGGCGGTCTATCACTGTTTTTATGAAAAAAATATACGCCCTTACGACGGACAAATCAGCCGTAAAGGCAGTTTCAAAAAATTATCATGAAACAGTATATTCAGAATTACAGTAAATTATAAAAAACAATTTCGGATTAGTCAATGGGTATAAGGCCTATCTTTTCACGTATCTTTTCAAACCTTTACAAAGGGCCTTTTAATCTAATCCGTCCCATTCAGCACTTCCAGAAACCGGTCCCCATACTTCTCCAGCTTCCGTGTCCCGACTCCTGATATTTCCAGAAGCTGAGCCTTCGTAGCCGGCTGCCGGAGCGCCATCTGCACCAGCGTTTTATCATTAAAAACAATATAAGCGGGCACCTGTTCTTCTCTGGCGATCTGCATACGCAGCTCTTTCAGGCGCAGGAACAGCGCGTTCTGTTCTCCGGCCAGATCGTCCAAAAGAACCCCGCCGGCATTCACGCCGGCCGCCCCAGCTCCAAAACCGGCAGACCTTTTTCCGCCGGCCGCCCCATTTTTCATGGTCTGTTTTACGATCTGCTTTTTCATCGTCAGCAGACAGGGCTCTTCCATAAATTCCCGCCCTTTCCGGGAAAGACGCAAAATCGGATAACGGTCTGTCGTAATATCCAGATATCCTTCGACAGCCAGAAAATTCACGGCCTGCTCCAACAGTCCCATATCCCACCGCTCCAACGCGCCAAACTGCGGCAGATGGTCCAGACGATACTGCACGGTCTTCGCTGTACTTCGCCCTTTGAGCGCATCCAGGATCACACTGGCGCCATAGCGCTGCCGGCTCTCCCACACACAGCTCAGCACGGCCTGACAGGCCTCCGTCACATCGATTTCTTCATATTCATTCAGGCATCCGGAGCAATTTCCGCAGTGATCAGATGCCTGATCTCCAAAATAGTCCAATATGTACGCCCGCAGACAGTCTTTGGTCAGGCAGTAATACTGCATCTTTTTCAGCCGTTCCCGCTCCCGCTCCAGAATCGTCAGCCGCTGGACGTCGTCCAGATCCTCCCTGGGGCTGCTCTCAATAAACATCTGCGCCGGCGCCACATCCTTTTTTCCGTACAGTAAAATACACTCTGCCGGTTCCCCGTCCCGTCCGGCCCTGCCAGCCTCCTGATAGTAGCTTTCCAGATCTTTCGGCATATTATAATGGATTACATACCGGACATTAGACTTGTCGATCCCCATGCCGAAGGCATTGGTCGCCACCATGACAGGCAGGCGGTCATAAACAAAGTCCTCCTGATTCCCGGCCCGTTCCGCGTCGGACAGGCCCGCATGGTATCTGGCGGCCGGACAGCCGCCCGCAAACAGAAACTGATGAATCTCTTCCACAGTCTTGCGGGTGCTGCAATAGATGATGCCGCTCTCGCCCTTATGCCGTTCCACTATTTCCAGCAAATCTGCCTTTTTCTTTTTCGGATGCCGCACCTCAAAGTACAGATTCTCCCTGTCAAAGCCTGTCAGCACTACCTTTGGCTGACGCAACCGCAAAATCACCTGAATATCCTCCTGCACCTTCCGGGCCGCCGTGGCCGTAAAAGCGCTGACCACCGGCCGTCTGGGCAGCAGACGGATAAAGTCCGGGATCTTCAGATAGCCGGGACGAAAATCCTGTCCCCACTGAGAAGCGCAATGGGACTCGTCCACCGCCACCATGGAAATATCCGCGCGGGAGGCAAATCTTAAAAAGCTGTCCGTTAAAAGCCGCTCCGGCGCCACATAGATAATCTTATACCGCCCCTGCTCCGCGTAAAACAGCGCCCTAGCATACTGGTTCGGCGTCAGGCTGCTGTTCAGCCAGGCGGCATGGACGCCGGCCTGATTCAGCGCCGTCACCTGGTCTTTCATCAGAGAAATCAGCGGCGAGACCACCAGCGTAATTCCCGGCATCACCAGCGCCGGAATCTGATAGCAAAGGGACTTTCCGGAGCCCGTAGGCATAATGCCCAGCACATCCTGGCCGGACAAAATCGCCAGAATCAGCTCCTCCTGCCCTTTTCGAAACGTATCGTATCCAAAATATTTCTTTAAAAGTTCTGCCGCCTGCCTTATAAGCTCTTTTCCTCCGTCCCCCATAAAACGCTCATACTCCTTCTGCTCTGCCCATATCGGCTTACTGCCTTTCATCTAAACAACCGTCTATGATTTTACATTATTTTACTATAATATCCAATTTATTACTTTTCGTCAAGTTTTTTCCCAAAAATTCCGCATATTTTTTTACAATCCGGCCATACTGATGTACTGAAAACTGCTTTTCATCAAACTATAGATCACATGTACTCCCGTCGAAAAATCAGCCGCAAAAGCAGGGGCTTAGAAATTCCGGGAGTACATATCATAATAACAGGAGGCTGCTGATGAAACACAAACATCCATCGGACCCGGAACAACAGAATTATCACATCGACGATACCTTTGAAAAAAATGTCTGCTCTGCCATGGAAATGACCGGACTGATCCCGGCGCTGCCGGAGGATGAAGCAGAGCTTCACCATTACGAAGAACTGTACCGCTATCTGCCCGCACCCGCAAGGACTGATGAGGAAGACGAATTTTTATGAATATGAGTCTGACAAAACGCATCATCATAAAGCATACCCTTAGGAACTGACGCGTTTTGCCGGACACTTCGTTATAAGAATCCTGTGATACAAAAACGTCCGGAAAGCCGGGAGGTTTCGCTATCCCGACTTTCCGGACAAAATCAGTCTCGTGTCTCATATCTGATCTATGCTTCCATTCCCACCCGGATCAGTTCGCTGATCCCCTCTCCGCTGGTACCCTGAATATGATAGGGTTTGATCAGCGCCAGCAGACTCTGGTCAGTCTCGTCTCCCCCGGCCAGCTGTTCCTCCTGTGACAGCACGATTTCCTTCAGCTGTCCCAGCTCCGTATCCGGCTCTACCTGCATCCCAAGACGTTTTGCCGCCCAGGAACAGGCATATGCACATTCATAATCGGAAATCATAGCCGGTACTCCCTGAAAACGGTTTACTTTCAGCTCCACAGCCATCCTAGCACAATCCGCAACCATTTCTTTTCCTCCTGATTACAGTTATGCACTCCCGGAATTTCTGGGTGCCCGCTTTTGCGGCTGATTGTTAATCAGACACTGCCGGACTCCGAGAGTACATCGTTTCACAGCTCCCGGGGCTTGTCCGGTCCGCCGCTGTTTTTCGTAGATTACCTGACATTGCTGTCATCATTCCGCAATGCTCCTCCCAGAACGCTGTTGCGGACACGCAGGGCCTGTTTTACAGTCCGGTCAGTATGTAATGTATGATAGTCTGGCGGCATGCATTCCACATCCGGCGCCGCGCCGGCCACACATGGATTCTACATTAACCGCTGCGCACATTTTTGTCAATCAGTAAATGTTACAGATTTTTTCCCGTTACGCGCCAATTTTCTGATAACCATAGACACAGCAGAACTGTACCAGCTGCTCCAGCGATCTTTTCGCGACCTCCTGGACGGCCGGATGAACATCCTCCAGCCCCCGCAGCAGACAGTTCACCGACTCCATGGCCGGCACCCGCCCCAGCGCCGTGTAAGCCGCGATTCGCAGCATCGGGTCCGGGGAACAGGTATACCGCAGCAGATTCTCCAAAAGCTGTTTCCGTACATCATTGTCATCTTCTTGATACTGGTTCATAGACAGGTATTTCCTTTCTTTACTTTCCTTATTTTACCACGGGCGTCCGGAGCCTGCCGTTTCGGCCCTTCCTGTTTTTAACGCCGCAAGGCAGCCTATTCTATGTATATGATCTTACCAGAAAAATTTGAACCTTCTGTTTCCAGAAAATAATAATTTCATGAAATTCATGAAAAAATTCTTACTATTTTTCCAAGTCTATACTGAAAATAATCCGAAAACTTTTCGAAGTTTCTACCATTAGCCAAAATATCTCTCAAATAAATTGACTTTCCAATAATATGTGATAAGATTAGGGTGTAAGTCATTAATATCTACACGCAGGATTCTTCACTTGCTGCGCAAATTATCTATCCGACTTATTTGCACGCCTTGCGACTTATTACTGCATGTGGGCCAGTAGTGTGCAAAGGAGATATACCCTATGGATGCGATGGACATTAAAATTTTAGATTGTCTCAAGAAAAATGCCAGGGAAAAGGCATCCGACATCAGCAAAGAAATTCATCTGGCCGTATCGACCGTTATCGAACGGATTCGCAAAATGGAATCCTCCGGCTTGATCAAGGCTTATACGATTATTCTGGATGAAAAAAAGATGGGAAATGATCTGACCGTACTGATGGAAGTCAGCTTACAGCATCCCAATGACTACGAATCGTTTATTGAGATGATCGAAAGCAACCCGAATGTTGTTTCCTGTTATTATATGACGGGTGACTTTGACTTTATACTAAAGATCATATGCCGATCTTCCGACGAACTGGAATACCTGCATAAAACAATCAAGGGGTACAACGGCGTATCCGCCACCAGAACCCATTATGTTTTAAAAAATGTTAAGAATTCATATTGTACGATTCCATCAGAGGAAGGGCGCTGAAAAGCGCCCTTCCTTTTTGTGCGCGAGCAGAGGAAAAAATTTTCCCTGCTCGATTGCCCGCTCTACCAAGCCAGCACCTCATAACCGTCCGCCGTAACCGCCACCGTCACCTCCCACTGCGCAGAGGGCTTTCCATCCGCCGTGTAGACAGTCCAGTTATTTTCTTCGTCCACATAGATCTCGTCGGTCCCCATATTCACCATGGGCTCGATTGTAAAAACCATGCCCGGCGCCATCATCACTTCCGTGCCCTTCTGGGCCACATAGCTGACAAAGGGATCTTCATGAAATTCCAGGCCCACGCCATGGCCGCCGATCTCCTTTACGACCGTGTAGCCGTTTTTCAGGGCATGCTGATGGACCGCGTCCCCCATATCTCCCAGATAGCTCCAGGGTTTCACCTGTTCAAGACCGATCTCCACACACTCTTTTACCACGCGTACCAGCTGTTCTTTCTCCGGGCTCACCCGGCCGATACAGAACATCCGGGAGGAATCGGAAAAATACCCGTTATATATAGTAGAAACATCCACATTCACGATGTCCCCCTCCTTGAGAATATCATGGGCGGAAGGGATGCCGTGGCACACCTGGTCATTGACGGAAGTGCAGACGCTTTTGGGATATCCCTCAAAGCCAAGAGGGGCGGCAATGCCTCCCAGCTCTTTTGTCTTCTCAACCACCAGACGGTCAATCTCCTCCGTGGACATTCCCGGCCGGATTTTCTCCTCCACGTAATCCAGCACCGCTACATTGACTTTACCGCTTTCCCGGATGCCGGCGATCTGCCGCTGACTTTTGATCATATCACGGTCCGGAACCAGCACGCCCTTGCATCTGAAATACTCTATTTTTTCATCCGTCTGCTGATGACAGGTCTTATATTTTCTGCCGCTGCCACACCAGCATGGATCATTTCTTCCAATCTTTTTCATGGTTTTTCCTCTCTCGTTGGGTTCTTCTATTAATGTATTTTGCAGTTAGGCAGTGGCCCTCGTCCGCAGTGCGACACAGGAAAGCTACAGCTTATTGCCTGCGTGAATATTATAACACCACTTCCAAAAAAAGTTCAATTATTTTCAATTCCCCGCAACATTTTTCCTTTTCTGATACACTTATATGATATCATAAGAACATCTGAACTGAAATAATCACCGCGCTAAAGGCCTTGCAGGGGGTGAGACCAGTATGAAAACCGAGAAAGACTTATCTGATTTTTTAGAGCTTTACAGCCAGGTCTATCAGGAACTTTACCGCTTCGCGCTGTACACGCTGAAAAATCCTCAGGACGCTGAGGACACCGTCAGCGACACGGTGCTGGCGGCATTTGAACAATTTGAACAATTGCGCAGCAAGAAATCATTTCGAAGCTGGATCTTTAAAATTCTGGCGAATAAATGCAACCGAAGAATGCGCTCCTATTACCAGAAGACGGTTCCCTTAGAGCAGGCGGAGAACAACCTGGTTCATGAACCGGATTTCACGCGGGATGCCGGTATCCGTTCCGCCTTCGCCCAGTTAAAAGAAGAGGAACAGATGATCGTGGCGCTGTGTGTGTTCGGCGGATACCGGGAACGGGAAATCGCTTCCATGCTGAACCAGAATTACAACACCGTCCGTTCCAAGTACCACCGGGCGCTGAAAAAAATGAAGGAGTGTATTTTATCATAAAGCAATCCCCGATTCTTTATGGTAAGGAAAGAAAGGAGAATCTTTATGGACCGTAAGACATCGGATCAGGAGCTGATCAGACAGATGCTCGATGACGCAGAACATATTCCGGTTCCCGATTCTTTGAAACCGGAAGCCGTCAGAAAAACCTTGGAGGAAGCTATGGAAAAAGAGAGATTACAGGAACGTCAGGACTCTTTGTCAGGACAGAACGGCGCCGGACAGCCGACAGAAGCGCAATCGACGGCCCCCGGCAGAAAAAAATCAACCCTTCGCAGGCTGGCTCCGGCCCTGGCCGCAGCCGCCTGCCTCGTGTGCGCGGCCGGATTCTGGAAATTCGGTCCGCTGCGCCCGCAAAAACTGACGGCTCCGGCGGAGACAAACGCGGCCGGACAGATCGCTGAAAACGGCGCCGCCGGACAGGCGGAAACGACTGCGAATGCAGACACTGACGCCGCAGGCAAAAGCGCCGACGCTCCGGAAGAAGGAGAAAGCGGTTCTCTGCCCCAGACTGCCGCTTCCTATGACGAAATTTATCAGACGATCCACGCCGTGCAGGCCCGGCGACAGGCTCTGCGGGAACAGTACGCCACCGATTATGACGGCGGTGTCTACTATGAGATGGAGGCTGCCGACGGAGCGGCGCCGGCTGCCGGAGCGGAAAACGGAATCGCCGAGGGCGGCAGTATGGTCAAAAGCGAAATGGCGCTGAGCGAGACAATGGCCGAAGCAGCAGACAGCGTCAATGGAGAAGACGGTCCCTCCTTTTCCACCACCAACGTCCAGGTCGAAGCCGTGGACGAGGAAGATATGGTCAAAACCGACGGCTCCTACCTGTACCATCTGGTGCATGATTACAGCAAAGGCGCCGACTGCTCTATCTCCATCGTAAAGGCGGATGGTTCTCAGATGGAAGAGGTCTCCCGGATCGAGGGTCTTGAAAATATCGGCGGATTTTACCTGCAGGGCGATTCCCTGGTCTGCGTGGAACAGCTCTGGATAGATACGAAGGTCCCCTCCAATGTGGGCGTTTTAAAACGACTGGCCGGCTATGACAATTTTGAGTACTATACGCGGTCGGTGACACGGATCACCTTCTTTGATATCAAAGACCGCAGCCATCCTAAAAAAGTCAGCAGCCTGACCACCGACGGCTATGCGGCCAGCTCCCGGATTTCCGGCGGATATTTTTACCTGATCAGTCAGTACACGCCCTACCGGACCGCCTCTCCCGAAGATCCGGATTCCTTTATCCCAATCGTAAACGGCGTGGCCATGGAGGCTGCCTCCATTATTATCCCGGAAAATACGGACACCGACAGCTACCTGGTCATCGCCTCCGTATCCTTAAAGGACCCGACGAAATTTGCCGACAGCAAGGCGATTCTTTCAGGCGGGAACCAGTATTATGTATCCACGGACCATATTTATGTGGCCGACACCCAGTATCGCGCATTGGATACCGACTCCGTCACCACCAACCTGACCGTATTTGCCTATAAGGACGGCCAGATCACCGGGCAGAAATCCGGTACCGTAAAAGGCGAGATTCTGGACCCCTTCGCCATGAACGAATATAACGGCTACTTCCGGGTAGTAACCACGGTGGATTCCTATGACGTGGTGGAGATCACCGATGATCTGACCGGCGAGTCCCTGGGCTACCACTATGAAAACGAAACCCGCACCAACAGCCTCTATGTGCTGGACGGCAATCTGCAGGTGGTAGGAAAGATCGAAGGGCTGGCCGAGGACGAACAGGTCTATTCTGCACGGTTTATGGGCGACACTGGTTACTTCGTCACCTTTAAGCAGATCGACCCTCTGTTTTCCGTGGATCTGTCCGACCCCCGCAATCCAAAGATTCTGGGAGAGCTGAAAATCACCGGTTTCTCCGAGTACCTGCATTTTTACGATGAAAATCTGCTGTTAGGCATCGGCCGCGAGGTAGACCCGGACACGCTGCGCTCGGAAGGGCTGAAGCTTTCCATGTTCGACATCTCCGACCCTTCCGACGTAAAGGAGATCGACAAGATGGTGTTTGAGGAAATCAATTATACCGAAGCCTACTACGATTACAAAGCGGTTCTGATCGATCCGGCAAAAAATCTGTTCGGTTTCCCCTGCGAGGCGGACATGGACGACTCTTACGTCAGACAGTACCGCACCTTCTCCTACGATCCTGAAAAGGGCTTCACCCAGGGCATCTGCTGGACAGAAGACGAGGACAGCTGGACCCAGGCCAGGGGCGCCTTTATTGACAAGATTTTCTATATTTTGCAGGACGACGGAAATATTACGGCTTATCATCTGGGGAATAACCAGAAGGTGGGAGAGCTGGAGATGAAGAAGGAAAATGAATAAGCTTAGAAGATATTTTTATTTACCGCAATGCTTCTTTACACCAGGTACCCTTTTTGTTATACTAATCATATAACCCACTGACAGATATCCTGAGAGAAAAGGAGGAGAACAGATGCCGAGTGACAAAGAAATGATTGATAAATTAATCGATAAATTTACCGACTTACAACGAATCAAAAAAGCTGCCGATATGCAAAAAGAAGTTGATTATCAGCTGACAATCGTCAAAGCAAAACTGGAATCCTTTGGAATTGTGACCAGCGATCTGGAAATGAAATAACCTGAAAAACAAGCCGGCAGCCGCCATTTATAACAGCGGCTGCCAGTTTTTCTTATTCGTTCTCATCTTTCAGTAAATTCA
>CAJTTU010000052.1:0-22874 GCA_910579325.1 uncultured Lachnospiraceae bacterium
CTTTTGTTGTCTTTTCTTTAAATTATAGTATAATAATAATGTCATTTAATCAATATTGCGTTAAATGTGAGTTGAAATATTCATAGTTATTATTATCCCAAGAAAAAGGGGAGGTCATCGGCCTCCCCCTTTTCTCTTCAACGCTGCAGACTGCCCATATTTCTCATCCAGTCCCGTCCCCATTTCATCATTATACTGCTCTGCTTTTGTCAAAGCAGGCTATTAGATTCTCTCCCTACCGCTTCTCCCTCCAGTTCTCATTCCTCTCCTGGCTGGAAGCCGTGGCTCTGGCCAGCTGCAAAACGATCTCGCTGAAATACCTGGCCGGAACGTCCTTTAACGGAATCGCCTTCTCCGGCTTCACCTCGTCATACATATAACTTCCCCGCTTAATTTTACCGGCCTCGTAAAACCTTGCGTCATATACGGTGATTTCCTCATTCTCATCCCCCACAAACAGGCCGGAGAAATGCAGCTCCACGCCCAGTCCCAGCTCCTGATCTTCCCGGTAAAAGGTATAATAGCCGCCGGCATCCTGGACGGAGCCCCGATACCAGCCCTGGGACTGCAGCTTTCCGGACAGAGACAGGCCGTTTAAGATACAGCCGCCGAACCGTTCCAGCTGCCGCAGCTTTTCCTCTCCCGGCTCCAAAGGATAAACCGTCCGTTTCAGCTGTTCCACAGACTGCGCCACCTCGTAATCCTCCAGCTGCTCCTCCCATGTTTTCCTGGATTCTTCCGACAGCTCGATGGGATGAACCAGGCCGATCTGGCAGGTCTCCGGCATGGTGTATTCTTCCTCATCCTCTGTGTTAAAGGTTCCGTCCTCCATATACCGGAAGGTCTGAACCAGTTTTCCTTTTTCGTAAACGCCCCAGATCAGACTGATAGCAAACTGGTGCATCACCGGGTTTTTCACAAACAGGTTATTCCACCCCTCCTTAGACCATTTCCGCTCCACCGACAATGCCTGTTCCAGCCGCAGCTTCTGGTTGGCCACCGTGGTTTTCATCTGCTTTTTCATATCCTTAAAAGCCTGATTTTCTTTCACCGCCTGTTCTGGGTCATCCTTTTTGCCGGGGGCAGGCAGATTTTTCAGCTTTTTGTCATTTTCATCAAAAATTTCCAGCTCCAGATTCTGGGTCAGATACACCTTGAACTTCCTGGTTCCGTAATCGAAAATCCGCTCCATCCTCTCGTTAAAGCCCAGATCCGGCACAATCTTATCCGCCAGCTCTTCCCTGGTCATGCCAAGCTGGGCCGCCGCGAAATCCAGGGCTGCGGCAGCCGCAGCCTTCACCTGCTTAAACTTAAACTTTCTGGCAATGCTGTCCACCGTCAAAAGCGCCGCCGGCTCGCTGTTCAGCGCCAGCGCCTTCACCGCCTCCGCCGCCATGGCTCCCCTGGCGTGCTGGGGCCATTCATTGATCTGGTGCTTTAACCGCTCCACAATCTCGCTGCCGCCGTGAATCGAGGCTGCGTACAGCACCCATTTCTTTTTGGCCTCCGCCCCGGCTTCCAGCCATTTGTCAAACAGCTCATTGACATAAACCGCCAGCTCCCGCTCATCCAGCTTTTCCGCCAGCCAGGCAGCGTCCTTGCTGACGCCGGGCGTGGACATGGATGCATAGCAGAGCAGGACTGCCTGCAGATACTCCTCACTTGCCTCTATCCGATTTGCTTCACCGGACACATCCTCTCCATCGCCCTGTCCCTTCATATGTACCGCACAGAACGGCGTCTCATACGCCCAGGCCAGCGTCCGTTTCTTTCCGCCCTTATGCAGCTCTTTCACTTTTTCTTCCGGCGTGGCCGAAACCTGCTGCACCTCGTCGGAGGTCAGGTTCAGCACATCCCGAAGAAGCGCCGCCAGCTTGCTGCTCTTTTCCGTATCCAGGGCTTCCTGCAATAGCTGCCTGTACTCCGGCTCCTTCCATCCCCGCATAACCTGGATGGCCATCTCCCTCTGCGCCGCCTTCTTGGATTTCAGCAGACCGGTAATATCCGCCGCCCAATCCTTCTGCTTCCGCAGCACCTCCACCAGCGCCTCCTTCACCGCCTTCGAGCTGTCGCCGCTGTAGGCCAGCAGTTCCTCCTTATGCCGCTCCGGCAGCCTGCCCAGCGTCTTCACGCCCATGCTGCGCCCTGTGGCCCCCGCATCCCGGAATGCCTGAAGGGTTTTATCCGGCGTCTCGGCCAGATAACGGGAAAATGCTTTTACCGTGGCCTTCTCCACCATCTTCTTCTGACTCTCGGAATAAATATACTCATAAATCATCTCTCCGCATTGTAATTGATAATTCAGCGACAGCCCCGCTTCCGAAAGTCTGGCATACAGCTCTGCCGCCGCCTGTTCATTGGGCTGGTTCCGCCTTCCGGACTGAACAGTCGTCAATTCCTCCATCATCGCATAGGAAGCCCGCTTCATAATCAAAATCACCAGGCATCTGGTATAAAAATCATCCTTTCCGTACATATCCCGGTACTGGTTCAGCAGATTCCGCTCTTGCCACGCATAACGGGAGCCCGCCTCCAGCTCTCCGGCATAAGGATAAATATCATCTGCCGGCAGCTCGCCCCGGAGATAATCACACAGCTGGGAAAAACCGCTGATACCCGCCGGGATCACCGCCTTTATCACCTTCTCCCTCTGTCCGGACACCTTATCGTCCTTCAATCCTTTATACAGCGATTTATCCTTTGCCTTTACCACTTCCATCATCGCCTGGAAGCCGTTCCCATCCGCCTGATCCATACATTGAATGAAAAATGCGGAATCCCTGTCAAACTGGGTATATAAAATATTTTTATACTGCTTCTGCGCTGTCCACAGCAGAAATTCCTTTTGATCGATATCAAAGAGCAAATCAAAATTTCCGCCCCTTGCGGTCAGCTTATCGTCCATATTAAACCACTCCATCACAATCAGGAGGCCGCCCCGGTCGGCGGCAGCGCAGAGTCGGAGGAAGTTCCGCAGCTTGGGCGACAGTTCGAAGCTTGAAAAAGCACAGCCTCCCAGCAGCCGGAGCAGGTACTGGTTCACCGCATACCCCCTGGACAGATTGTACAGCTGTTTGGGCAGCGGCTCATCCTTGGGCTGGCGCACATATTTCTCCATCGCCTCCGACGCATAGGCCGGGAGCTTTTTACTGAACAGATTTCCGATGCTGGAGGCAATGCTGTTCACGCAGTTATCCAGCATTTTCTGATCCCCCGCATCCGACAGATGCAGGGCTTCATCCTCCGCTTCTCCCTTGAACAGCTTTGTGATCCCTTTCAGCAGGCCTCCCTGCTGCCCGTCCTGCTTCCCCTCATTTTTATTATAGGAAATATCCCATTTCCGTTTCTGCTCCTTGTATTTCACATGAAAATAGGCGGCGTACAGCACCATCAGGCCATTGTCAAATTTTCCCTTATGATAGTCGAAAGCCTTTTTCAGCACCCCCGCATTGCTTCCGCTCAGTTCGATCAGCCGTTCAATCCAGTAACGGGTCAGATAATGCTGGTTTTCACAAGCCTGCTCCGCATACAGAGAACAGATGCAGGCCGCATCCAGCTGTTCCAAGCCGCCGCTTTTATACCGGAGCAGGTCGGAAGGATAGAGCATATAGCTGGTAGACTGCCCCAGCTTAAATACCAGCTGAAACAGACGGACATACTCCTGATTCCTCCCCCTGTCGCTGAACTCCTTAAACAAACTCCGGAAACCCTTTTGCGTTTCCTCCGGCACCTCAGACAGATCCCGGAAAGCCAGACAGTCCAGATGGGACTGCTCCCCCCCTTCCAGATAATACTCCCCATGATCCAGCTCCTCCTGGGTCAGCGGTAGTTGAGACAACAGATTCATCATTTTCTGCAGACGCAGTTCATTTGGATTTTGCATATCGTGTCCTCCTCGCGGCAGATTTCATCGGCCATGCGTATCAAACGTTTTTCATATCCCGAGTATTTTTGCTCTTAAAAGAAAAACAATCCGCTTTTTTCGCTATATCTACAGTTTAACATGAAAAAATAGTCTGGTAAAGAAAAAAACCGGGAATCCATCCCTGAACTCCTGGTTTTCACTCCATCCCCAAGTCCCACAAACTTATCTGTCCGCCAAAATCATTTTCAGGGAAAGCATGCAGATACTGAAATATCTGTTCATTATCGCAAAGGATTCCCGCCTCTTTGCATTTCCGGTAAAATAATTCCATCAGACGGCTGCCGTCCGGGCTTTCAATCATATACTGGTTTCCGTACGTCCGCACATATTGTTCTTTTAAACCCGGAAACCGGCGATCCAGCTGCTGATAAAAATACTCCCGGTTTCCTTCCCGGAGGGTCAGCCCCATGCCGAAGCAGATCACGCCGTAAACCTTCGCCTCCTGGCACAGCTCTAAAATGCCGGAAATATTATCCTCCGTATCGTTGATAAAGGGCAGAATCGGCGTCATCCATACGACGGTGGGAATTCCCGCATCCCGCAGCCGTTTTAATACGGCAAAGCGTTCTCTTGTCGTGCATACATTCGGCTCAACTTTTCCGCACAGTTCTTCATCATAGGTGGTCAGGGTCATCTGCACTACGCATTTTGTCTTTTCATTGATTTTCTGCAGCAGGTCTAAATCCCGTAAAATACGGTCTGACTTTGTGATGACCGTGAAGCCAAACCCATAAGTATCGATCAGTTGCAGCGCCTTCCTGACATTTCCGATTTCCATTTCCAGAGGGATATAGGGGTCGGTCATGGAGCCTGTGCCAATCATGCATTTCTTCCGCTTACGCCTCAGCGCACAGGCCAGCAGGTCGATTGCATTCTCTTTTACCTCGATATCCTCAAAATCGTGTTCCATATGGTAGCATTTGCTTCTGGAATCACAGTAAATACACCCATGGGTGCAGCCACGGTACAGGTTCATTCCGTTTTTGGATGACAGGATTCCTTTCGCTTTCACAAAATGCATTGGCAGCGCCCCCACGCAAAATCAGTCATATTGTAATACAGGCACGCTCAAAAGTTACGCAAGATCCGGACACAGATTCTAAATTCACTCCAGATTCGCATGGCGAAGATACATGGTTTCGCCGGTTTCCCCGGTCAGCTCCATCAATTCCAGAATAATACTGTCATACACCAGCCAGGAAAGCTGCTCGAACAAACTGCCCATCGGCTGTATTGACGTTGCGGTATCCGCCGCCTGGCTTCCTTTTTTTGGGGTCGCTCCCGGTATCGTGATTACGATATCTGCCGCCTGCCCGATAGCGGCATCCGGGAAAATCGTCAGTGTCCCCACCGATGCGCCGGCCGCTTTCGCCTTATTGACATTCGCCAGCATACCGGCCGTCGTGCCCGAACCGGAGCCCACCACCAGAAGATCGCCTTTCCCAATCGAGGGCGTAACCAGATCGCCGACAAAATAGGCGGTCAGCCCTAGATGCATCAGCCGGTTGGCAAACCCCCTGGCCGCAAAGCCGGAACGCCCTGCCCCTGCCACAAAAATGCGCTTTGCTTCGGCACAGGCCTTTGCCAGACCGTAAACTTCCTCCTGCTTCACCTTCGGGCTATATCGCGACAGTTCGTTGATAATCCGTTCCAGCTTCCTGCTGCCGGGATTATTTTCTTCCATACTCTCCGGGCAGTAAGCTTTGTGATTCTTACAACCATCATAATTTTTATCATCCTCGCAATCTATGCAAGCATCGTTTTTTTTATAATCCTTGCAATCTATGCAAGCATCGTATTTTTTGTAATCCTCACACTCTCTGCAAGCCTTGTATCCCCCATATTCCCCGACAGGCCGATGCAGCTTTTCCGCAATATCTTTCGCCGCCTTAACCGGATCTTCCGCATGGGCTATCCCTCCGCCCACAATCACCACATCCGCCCCGGCAAACCTGTACTGCTCCACAGTATCCACGTTAATACCGCCCGCAACGGAAACGGTGGATTGCTTCGCACATGCTTTAATCTGCCGCAAATCCTGCAAAGGCGTCCGGCCTACCGTCTGCTGGTCGATACCTGTGTGAACCGCAATATTGACGATTCCCGCCGCTTCCAGTTCTTCTATCCTTTTTGGAAAATTGTCGACGCAGATCATATCAGCCACGATCTGCTTTCCAAATTCCGCTGCGGTTTTCACACATTCCTTTATGGTCAAAAGGTCGGTGACGGCCAGTACCGTGACATAGTCCGCCCCGGCCTCAAAGCACATCTTCGCCTCCCATTCTCCCGCATCCATAATTTTCGCGTCCGCCAAAATCTCCTTTTCCGGAAAATGCTCCCGGAACGCCCGCACCGCATGCAGCCCTTCCCTGACCAAAAACGGCGTCCCGATCTCGATAATATCGATCTGCTCCCGCACCTGCTCACAGAGCAAAAGCCCCTGTTCGATAGTGACCTCGTCCAATGCTATCTGTAATTTCATCCAATTCTCCTATCTATTGTAATTTCCGCCTGTAATTTCCGCAATTTCTCTCAAGGTTATGTTATGAACATGCAAAGCCTGTTCTTGCACCTTTATGCACGCCGCTGTTTTTTGCAGATTACCCGACAGCGCTTTATCCCGCATCACACAGAAACTTTGCAATACCCACATCATAAACCATAATTTTCTGCCCGAACCTTTCGCCTTCGTCTCCCGGAACCTTCCCTTCCAGAATATCCCCTGACGCATCATACAGCTTCCCGATCATATCCGGGCTAACAGGGCATGTCCCATGAGAAGGGTAGATCTCGTCAAACCGATCCCCATACCCTTCCAGCCTTTTCAGGCTGTGCCGGTAAGCCCGCATCTCTCTCTGGGCACCGAACATAAAAATCATCCCGTCCTGCACAGGATCGCCGCTGAACAGCCTTCGGTTTTTTACGTCCAGTACGGCGATACTCCCCGGCGTATGCCCCGGCATATGGATAATCATAAGCGCCCTGTCCCCGAGATCCAGCACATCCCCGTCCCATACCGGAATGATGTCGCCGCATTGTCTTTGGGCATGATAATAATTTATCATCTCCGAGGGATGCATATAAGCCGCCGCAAACTGCCCGTTGCTGCGGATATGGTCAGGGTCGGCATGGGTATTTAGAAGTTCCACCGGCAGTTCCGTCAGGCTTTGGGCAATCCCCTTCGCATCCTCCGTCTGCATCCCGCTGTCGATCAGAAGAGCCTTTTCTTTTCCCGCAAGGAGAAAAGATCTCACACCTTCCTCATTGATTGCCCAGGTGGTTGAATCGATTTGTTCTACATTAACACTCATTATTTGTTCCTCCCGATATTAGTTCCGCAACTCCCCTCCCGGGGCTTGTCCGGTACGTTGCTGTTTTTCATAAATCACTTGACACTACCTACCTATTATTTCGAAATCATTAAGCCGGAATCCGTCAGACTTTCTGAGTTCGTCTATTGAAAACCCTCATTTCCACAGAACTTTTGCCCGTTCGGCAAAAAGTGCGGTGCTTTTGCCCATTGCATATTGATTAAAAATCTCACTGAAACATCTTAAGATATTCCTCCAGCAAATTTCCATACCTGCTTTCATAAACACATTGCTTCGCCAGCTCGATATCGTTGGTGATAATATTGTCCACATTCAGGTCGATCATCCTGTTAATGCTGTCCTCCGTATTGACCGTCCAGACAAAAAGCTCCTTCCCGGCGTTATGCACCCTGGAAATCAGGCCGGCCGTAGCGCTGGCCGCCTCCACGCTGAAGCAGTCCGCCGCCTCCAGCCGGTTAATATCCCCGTAGGCAAGGCTCATCACATAAACCGTGGTAATCGAAGGGTCATAGGCCTTGACATGCTCCAGCACCTCATATACCTGGGAAGTGATCACACAGGAATCCGTTATCCCCGCCTGCCTGACGATATCCACCACATCTTTTTCAAAATCCCTTTCATGCCCGGTGGGCTTCAGCTCGATATTCAGCTTCATCCCATTTTCTTTCGCAAAGACAGCCGCCTCCGAAAACAACGGAACTTTCTCCCCGGCAAAGGCCGGATCAAAAAAGCTTCCTGCATCCAGGGCAGAGATTTCCTCATAAGTCATATCCCATGTATTTGCGTTCATCCCGGCGGTTCTCTGCAGATTGGTATCGTGAATGACGATGATCTGCCCGTCCTTTGTCTGCTGCACATCCAGTTCAATCCAGTCCGCTCCCATTTTCTTCGCCCCAATGAAAGCTGCCATCGTATTTTCCGGACAGAAAGCAGAAGCGCCCCGATGAGCCGTAATCTCCATGGTGCGGATATATTCAATCTGCGGATTCACCTTACCGGAGCACAGAAGGTATCCGATCCCAAAACAGCCCGCTGCGACGACACAGGCCAAAGCGACGCTGCGCCTGTGAAGGGTTTTCCTCCTGCGGTCGTCTACCGTATAAGCCGGAGCCTGGCTGTGAATCACGTCCTCCCCCGTTTCCTCCTTATGCCGGTAATACAGGATGCTGACACAGCCATAGCTGATGGGCATGCCAAGCACCGCCGCCGTCATCACAGAGAATAAAAACACCGCCCAGATCAGCGTGGAAGTTACCCATCGGAACACAAACATATCTGCAAATACATTGCCGGCCGCCACCGCCAATGTAACCAAAAGCAACAGATAAAGCATATAGCACAGGCCGTACGCCAGCTGCAAAAGAAGCATCACGCCAAAATCACGCAGCTTCTTTTTCCGGCTGAGCCGGCTGCTTTTCCGTCTGGCCTCCCTGAATGAGCATCCTTCCAGTGTAAAATAATGAAAGGCATACAGCCATCTCATCATCAGAGCCGACAAAAGCAAAACCACCGCATTAAACAGACCGGACAGAAAAGAATCCTCCCGAATATAATCAAGGATAAATTCGGTATGGAAATAGAGGAAAGAACGCCGGAAGCCATACCCATATTCAGAAACGGCATAAGCAAAAGCACCGTCACCACCAGCATCAGATTCTTAGGCTTCCAGGCTCTGGCTGCATTCCCCACGGAAAATTTCAGAATCTGCAAAAAATATACTTTATTTTTCTGCCTGGCCTGATCCAGAATAAATATAACGGCGCTGATGTCAATCATGGCGTACATCGTCACAAGAATCAAAAGTGCCAGAAGCAGAAACACCGTCAATGGATTTGCCAGAAAAGAAACGATATTCTCCAGCGTCAGATAAGCGTAACCGCTGACCCTCATAATCCGGTCAAACATCCCCCAGAGCAGCGGCACAAAAATGACGACGGACGCAAACTTATATATAATTTCAAACCCCAGCAGAGCCTTCCAGTTGTACAAAACAGCTTTCTGGTTTCGTTTAGCTTTTTCATAGTCTTATCTCTTCAATTCCCAGCAGCTTTTTCAATCGGAGCCAACCTTTTGATGCAGTACGTCTGAGCCGCCCCGCCTGTGAATTACATATTAAGCAAATCTGAATGTGTACCGGTACGGATCAGGTACAATTCATCATCATTGACACGGTAAATTAATATCCAGTCAGGATCAACATGGCACTCCCGTTCTCCAGCGTAATTGCCTGACAGATTATAATCTCTCCTAAACTTTTTGGAAGCATTTAATTTTAACATAGCTATTCCTCAGTCAGCATAGCAAAGAAATCAGCAGTTGATCCATTAAAATGTTCTCCGGTACCATTTTCGATCATTGTCTGAACCTCCGCCATTGCTTCCAGTGTTTCAGCATTTGGCGTTTCATCCGCCAAAGCTGCCCCTTGCAGATATGAGATCACATAAAGAAGCTTGGCGTCTGATATCTGGTCTATCAGTTGTTTGGCTAATTCACGATTACTCATAATATACACATCCTTTCATAAATTTTGTATATGGATTTCATATAGTTATATTATCCCGTTTCCCATCAGATGACAATCCTTTCCGGATAGCTGTGCTCATGCCGGATAATCTGGGCATATACCTTTCATACGCCTGTGCGTGTTTCTGGCCGGGAAACAGGATATCCCTCATAATCGGCCGAACCATACTGACCCTGTCTTTTCGCGGAGCGCTTTTAAAACATCTTGTGTAAAAATGTGTTCTATACAAAGTATATTCTGTTATAAAGGTAAAACAAGCCCTAAAACTCGTACCTTGTCCCATGCGAAAGCAGCAGCCCGTCTGTCAATTCCACACATAAAATAACTGTGCTCTCATTCTCAAAATCAGTATGCCTGTTATCAATCCATTCAGAAAACACTTTTTTCAGCCTCTTTGCAATCCCATGGTTTTCTTCCTTTTCAAAATAACCTGAATTTATCCCCCTGCCATGGCAGTACCAAGACAATAACAGAAGCGGCTCTGGCCACAGGTTTTTGCGTCAGGTCTTTCGCTGATTCTTTTTCGAAGCCGTAGCCGCAAAACTGATATCGATCAGCTCAAAAATTCTCTCTTCCGCAACCGTCCCGTCCAAAAGCACGGAAATCCAATGCTGCTTGTTCATATGATAGGCCGGCATAATGCCGTCCTGCTGGGTCAGCATTTCCCGGAGAAACAGATCGTCCACTTTCAGGTTCATCACATCCACGCAGCCCTCGCCGGAAAGCCCCAGCTTCTCCCTTTTCACTCCCATGACAAGGGCAAACCATTTGCGGTTATCGCCGTGCCGGAACACGGCGTTATCGTCGTATTTCATCCATGGGTAATCAGGTAAAATTTTATATTTCTTTTTTATGTAATCAAAAACAAAATCTCTCATCCTATTCCACCTTCACAGCAGCTGCCTCAGTAAACAAAAAATGAGCCCCTTGAGGTGAAAGCTTGACTCGTTGCTTGTGTGAATCAATCACTCAGAGCGGCTTCCGTCATATAACAATCCCTTCCAGATGATCGCACTCATGCTGGATAATCTGGGCAATATACCCTTCATACGCCTGTGTACGCTTCTGAAAGGACTCATCCTGATACCGTACCTTTATCCTCCCGAACCGCCGGTCAGGGAAAGACCGCTTTCCTCCGTCTCATATGGCTGTGACTTCTGAATAATAACCGGATTAACCATCACAAGATCCGCAAAGCCCAGGGAAACAATGATGATCCTTTTCCTGCTCCCTATCATATTGGCCGCCATGCCCACACAAGCCTCCCTGTGCGCCGCCAGCGTATCCCGCAGGTCAACGATTACCTGCCTGTCCTTTTCCGTCGCCTCCTCGGATTTCTGGCCGAGAAACAGGATATCTTTCATAATCGGTCGAACCATAATGCCTCCATACTCCCACAGAACACCATTCAAGCATACTCAGTGTATAACTATTTTCTATACAAAGTATATTCCGTTATCAGGGTAAAGACAAGCATTTTATGATAAGTCTACCTTCAACCCGCTTTCAAGATGAATTTATCTAAAAAAGTGTTTTGGCACTATCGCAGGCTTCATCGGCATTTCGCTGCTCATTTGGTTCGGAACCGCCAAATAAAAAACACGCCGGATATTCTAATCCAACATTGCAGTGGTATATGTAAAGTGATATAATATGGATAAAGATAGAGCAAGCAAACGCGAAAGGGGGCATCAAAATGAATGCATGCGTGTTAAAACCCAAGCTGCCTTTTGTAACAAAAACTGAATTGGAAAGAACGCCTGCCACCGAAAAAAACAAAAGGATTGCGGAATTTTTGGATTCACATAACTTTTCTTTTAATATTAACGCCGAAACCAACGACCTGAAATGCACCGTATCAAAGAGGGGAAATGAACATTGAAAAATATACCCTGCAATATAGGGATTTGGCAAAAAATTTCAGTTACGGAAATATAGTTATCGACAACTTTTTAAAAAGCGGTGATGCTCTGGATGAAAACCAGGGCATCACTTATGTTTTATTGTCAGATAAAAAAGATTTTATTATTGGTTACTATTAATGTAGAAGTCGGAAGAGTCGACCGGGCTGATCGCATAGGTGACAATATCGTATACAAACCTATGGGAGGAACTGTGAATATCAATTATCTTGCCGTACATAATAAATTTCAAGGGACAAAACTGGCCGAAATAGAAGGGCAAAAAATATATTTAGGAGATTACTTACTGCGGCACTGTGAAAGGCTCATTTTAGAATTAAGAAAACAGGTGGGTATTGTTTTTGTCACGCTAAACTCTACGGAGCAAGGATATCATTTATATCACGGCCGAAACAGTTATATGGATTTTGAAGATGATGTGAGTACATTTGTTGAGGAAAGCGATTACGGATGCCATAAACTATATAAATGTGTTGATGATATGATTAAGCCAAGAAGCTAATCAAAAGCCATGCCGCAGCATCCGGACTTTATCTGACGCTGCCAAGAAAAAACTACACGGTTCCCTCATTCATCCGGTATGCTCTCGGCGTTACGCCAAAACCAGCCCGGAATACCCTTCCAAAATAAGCGCTGTCCGAAAAGCCGCACCGCAGGCTGACTTCCGTGACAGACAGACCGCTTTCCCGAAGCAGCTTTTTCGCATTCATTTAAGCGAAAAGCAATCAAGTATTCCACAGGGCTCTGCCCGATATTCTTCTTAAAGCAGCGAGAGGCCTCCCGCTCACTTACTCTCGCCGCCTTCGCGATTTCCGAAAGCGTGACCCTGTCTGCATAATGCCGGTGGATATAGGCGATCATGCTGCGCAGCCGGTCTCGCTGTTCCACTCCCATTTGAGGGCGCTCACCCGGATGACTGCGAAGCTCGTCCAGTAAAAGAAGCCAGGTCTCGGAAAGGAGGCTCCGTGTCTGAAATTCTGTGTCAGGGCTGTTTTGCAGCTCCTTCATCTGGCGCAGATTGTCCAATATCCGATTGGAGGAAGGGCGGCCCCGCCGGATCATATAAACCTCTATCTGGCGATTCTGAATGACCGGGTTCAGATATTTGGTTTCGAAACGGCTTTTAAAATGTCCGCTTAAAAAGACCGGATGGAAGATATGATTAATCTCCACCGTTCTGTTTCCCGGCGCGCCGTTCCGTTTCATATCCATCACATTGCTGTTGATAAAAAAGCCGTCTCCCTGATGAACTGTGTATTCCGCTCCAACGGTGATAATTTTACTGACGCCCTCCCGAATATAGCCCAGCTCCAATTCCTCATGCCAATGCCATAGGATAACCAAATCCGTCAGATCCCGTTCATGGAGACAATAGGGGTACTCCACCGTCATCCCCTCTATCCGCTCAACCTGATTTTCATCTGTCTCAAACAAATGCACAGCAGTATTCCTCCTATCCGGGAAAATTAAAATAATTATACCATATCTGTCTGAATTATTCTATATTTTGTCCTGATATTCATTGAATTTTTGCCACATATTCTTCATAATGTAATTATTCAATGTACGCTCGGAATCTCGCAGTGCCTGACTTTGTGAGATTCCGAGCGTGCTTTTCAATGAGGCAGTGTCAAATGATTTATGAAAAAACAGCAACGTACCGGACAAGCGAGGGAAGATTTGCTGACGCAGATGCGGCAGCAAATTATCCCAGATCCAAGGGGCTTGGGAGAGGAGTTGCGGAACCGAAATAGAGGAAACGAAAATGGCGTACAACTTTGAATTTTACGCACCCACTAAAGTAATTTTTGGAAAAGGCGCAGAAAACGAAACCGGAAAGCTGATAAAAGCTTTTGGCGCATCCCGTGTGCTGGTGGTGTACGGCGGCGGGAGTGTTAAGCGTTCCGGGCTTCTGGAGAAGATTGAAGCCTCCCTGAGCACCGAGAAAATTGTATTCCGGGAGCTGGGCGGCGTTGTTCCCAACCCCCGCCTGGATAAGGTTTACGAGGGCATCCGTATGGGGAAGGAACGGGGCACGGACTTTCTTTTGGCAGTCGGCGGCGGCAGCGTCATTGACTCGGCTAAAGCCATTGCCTACGGCCTTGCGGAGCCGGAACACGATGTCTGGGAACTGTTCGCCCACACCCGTACGGCACGGAAGTGTCTCCCGGTAGCCAGTGTACTGACAATTGCCGCAGCGGGAAGCGAGACGTCCAGGGGCTGTGTGATTACCAATGAGCATACCGGCGAAAAACGGGCGTATGACGATAATCTGGCCCGCCCCAGGTTTGCCGTGATGAATCCGGAGTACACCATAACTCTGCCCGATTATCAGACAGAATCCGGATGTGTTGACATCATGATGCATACGATGGAGCGGTATTTTACCAATGGCGGCAATATGGAAATCACGGACGCACTGGCGGAAGGGCTGCTCCGCACAGTTATGAAAAACGCCGTAAAGCCCCATCACAATCCGGGAGATTATGATGCCCGGGCAGAGATTATGTGGGCCGGAAGCCTGGCTCATAACGACCTGACCGGCTGCGGAAATGACGGCGGGGACTTTATGTCCCACAAGCTGGAGCACGAGCTGGGCGGAATGTTCGACGTGACCCACAGGGCGGGCCTTGCGGCCATCTGGCCAAGCTGGGCAAGATATGTCTGTAATGAATGTCTGTCTCGCTTTGTTCGTTATGCCCGGAATGTGATGGGCATTGCTGCGGAGGGTTCTGATGAAGAAATTGCCGAAGCCGGTATCCGGGGTATGGAAGAATTCTATCACAGTATTGGAATGCCCGTGAATCTGGAGGAACTGGGCATCCACCCGACTGACCGCCAGATCGAAGAAATGGCAGAACGGTGTATGGCCGCTTGCGGAAGCCATACCGGGTCTGCGAAAAAGCTGGCGAAGGATGATATGATCCGCATTTACACAAACGCCCGCAATTCCAAGTGAAGCAACGCAGTATCTTCTCATTGCGACGGTTCTGCCGCCCGCCGCAGCAAAACGCAGTATGGCTGCCGGAGACTGTGTATAACGATATGCGCCGGGAACTGACCATATTGAAACTGGACAGCACATTCAATCTGCCAGACTGGTGAGATATTACAGTCTGGCAGATTCCGGAACATCGGTTGGCCGCTCAAATAATCAGATCAGCGCCGCCGCCTGATCCACTTCCAGCCGTTTCCTGCACAGATACAGATATTGATTCAGCTTCCCATATACATCATATAGCTTCCGGCTCTGCCCATGTACCTGATGACGCTGCTGTTTCAATTCGGCTGAAAGCTCTGCCAGCATGGCGGATAACGCTTCCATCCCATACTGCTCCGCCCTGGAAACGGCGGCGTCCAGTTCTTCCAGCGTGCTGTCATGGACAGTCAGGAACCCGCTCTGGAACAGATCGGCCAGTACGCCGGTAATCCGGTCTGAAAACTCCCGGATCACCTCAACCACTTCCAGCGGCACTGTGGTTTCCGGAATGTCTATGGTTTCTGACGATTCCGATGCCCCCACCTCCGGCATCTCATCCTCTATAATCTCCTTCGCCTCCAAAAACGTAATCGGATACAGCTTCATCTTCCCGTCTTCCAGATAGACATCCCCCACAAAACAGGGAATGCTTCTGTGATCCCGCTGAATCCGCCGGGCCACACGTTCCAGATAGCGGATGGTAAAATCCTCCTCCTTTGAATAGGCCACCTCTATGGTCAGAACCACCCCCTGGCCGTCCCGCAGCTCCATCCGGAAGGTCTGGGTGATCTGATCAAACTGCCCTTCGCCGCATTCCGCCGCCTGCACCAGCACCGGATGGCGGGACTCGTCAAAGCCGTATTCTTTTTCTTCCTCGGGCGCCCAGGAAACCGCCGTATTCCCGATCTGCTCCCGGAATAATTTCCGGAAGTCGGTGTAATAACACCCTGCGATCTCGCTCCTTTTCACATTCCTTGCTCCCAGAATCTCCCCCTGGGTTTCCCCGCTGGAGGATAAGCGGCGCTTCTCATTTGCCTTGGCGTTTCTCAGCCGAATCCGCAGCTGGGTTAATTCCTGCATGCTGGCTTTCAGCTCCCAGGGCGTTTTCCCGTATGCGCCTGCCCTCCGCCTTGTGCTTTGTTCGTAAAAAACAGGGCGGGCATTGGTATAGGTGTACCATTTCTTAGTGGATTCCTCAAGGAAATAGCAGGTTTCCCCCTCATAACCGGTTTTGCTTAAAAAATGGCGGGAACCGATGCCGATCAGCACAAGCTCCCCCGCAGGGCGGTATTCTGACCGGAACTGGCCGGCCAGCTTCTGCACCTGCTCCCCGTTCTCTGTTTCCCGCAAGTCCTGCGCTTTCCGGTAAACCATCATCATCCGGGACATCAGTTCCTCCGCACGGAAGGAAGCCATACGGTTAAAATAAGACTGCCAGCTGTCCCGCAGGGAACGGGAATACCGCTCAAAATCGGCCAGCTCCTGGTTGTGGCAGAGAATGGCCATCCGTTCCAGAGAGTCCAGCATATCCGGAGAGGTGCGGGCAAGCCCCGTGCGCAGCGCCGTCTCCAACAGCTGCAATATGGCATCCGCCAGGCCGTGGATGGCATCCAGGTCGATACTCAGATCCGCATCCGCACCCTCTGCAGCCTGCAGCTGCTCCGGTTTCAAAATCCCCTGTTCCAGCTGATACCAGAGAATGGCCTCCGCCTTATGGCTGCACAGCTCCTTTTTGTGGCAGCTGCAGGAAGAATAGGCCAGGGGTTCCAGCAGCTTCACCTTCGTCCCCGTATCAGGAAATGTGACCGTGATCACCGAAGTGATTTCTATCTGAGGACGCAGCTTCAGGCTGACGCTGCTGACCAGCTTCTGATAGCGGCGCTTTCCCATGGCTTTTTTGATTTTTTCCAGAGGAAAGCCGCTGATTTCAGGAAAGCTGTGGGCATTTCCGGACGGCGGTTCATTTTGGGCAGCGGCCAGATCAGAGCCGCCAGATACTGCTTTTTTATCCAAAGCATTGCTATCACCAGACATATTTCCAACGGTAGATTTCTTCTGGCCTGCCAGAAAGTCTCTGCCAGTTACGCTATCCTGAACGACTGTCATGCTGCTGCCGGTTGAATTCCCCTGACCAACTGTCATATTGCTGCCAGTTGAATTCCCCTGACCATCCGCCCTATCCGCAGCAGCCGCTGTCCCCTGATCAGCCGGCTCCTTTTCAGCATCCGCCCCCTCCTGGCCAACAGCCACACTTTCCCCATCAGCTTCCTCTCCGGCGCACCCTTCCACATACTCCCGCACCTTCAATATGGCAATGATAATATGCTTGCAGATACTCCTGGAAACGCAGCTGCACTTGCTGTCCCCCAGCGGCAGACAAATCTGGCAGGTTTCCTCTCCAACCTGCACTTCAAAGCCGTCCTCCTGCTGCCGGATTTCCGTCTGAACCTCCGCCAGCTCTTTATAAGCCCGTTTTACCGTCCCTTTATTGCAAAGCCCTGCCAGATAATCATCATTCGCAGCCGCCAGTACCTGTCTCCATTGATTCATATCCATACGATTACATCCTGTTCCATGGTTTTTCGATACCATTTATCCAATCCACAAATGGCAGGAAAATCCTCCCTTAACCATTTCTATAATCATTCTTTGGCCACTCCTGCCATCCCTAAAACAAAAACTTTATCCCACAATCTTCCCGATCCAATCCCCCAGCTGCTCCGGCGTCATGGCCGCCACATGGGCGCCCATGGAAGCCAGCTTCGCCCCGGCCGCCCGGTCGTAGTTGGGGTTGGCCTCCATATCCAGCGCTGTCAGGGCAATCAGCTTTGCGCCGCTCTCTATGATATTCCGTGCCGCCGCATACAGATTTTGATACCCGCCCCCTTCATAGAGGTCAGAAATCAGCACCACCATCGTCCGGTGGGGCGTCTCGATCAGCCCCTCGCAGTACTTAAGCGCCCCCGCAATATTCGTTCCGCCGCCCAGCTGGATGCTCATCAGCGTCTCCACCGGGTCGTCCACATAACCGCTCAGATCTAACACGCTGGTGTCAAAAATCACCAGCTTCGTGTCCATCATGGGCAGACGGGCGAAAATCCCGGCCATCACGGCGCTGTGAATGACGGAATCCAGCATGGAACCGCTCTCATCCACACAGATAATAATCCGCCATTTATGGTACCGCTTGATTCTGGAATGAAAATAAACCTGCTTTAACAAAAGCCTCCGGTTCTCCCTGTCATAGTTTTTCAGGTTCCGGGCAATGGTTTTTTTGATATCCAGATTCCGGGCGCATTTTACCGGGCTGCTGCTCAGCTTGTCCAGCCGCCCCAGAAGGGAACGGCGCATATCCTGCTCCAGCTTTTTTGTCAGCTCGTCGGCGATCTGCTTCACGATGCGGCGGGCCGCTTCCAGCACCTCCCCCTTCATCAGATGCTTTAACTCCAAAATCGTTTTCAGAAGAGCCTGATTGGGCTCCAGCCGTTCCAGCACTTCCTTGTCCGTCAGAAGCTCCGTCATCTGATAGCGATCCAGGGCATGGCGCTCCAAAACCTCCCTGGTCTGCTTCGGGAAAAGGGTGCGGATTTTCTGCAGCCATGAAGTAACCGTAAGCTGGGACGCCTCCTGTCCCCCCCGGCGATCCTTGCGGATTCCCTGCTCCTCCGACTGTTCCCTGGAATACAGAAAATCCAGCACATCCTCCATATCCATATAGTTAAGCCCCGCTCCGTCCTGGGAAAATCCCATCTGGTTCTCCGCATTTTTCCCCAGAATCAGCCGCCACTTATTTAATTGAGCGATATTCTCACCCATAATTATGAATCCCTTTCTTATTCTTGATTCCGCAACATATCTGCCTGTACGCAATATATACGTTCAGCGTCTCGCAGTTCCTGGTTTTGCAAAATGCGCCTTCACCTCAGCTCTACCGCAACCCTCACATACTCGTCCAATTTCCTGCCATACTCGCTGACCGCAGGCGCAACCTCCTCCAGGGCAAACAAATCCTTCCTGCCCTTCCCGTAAAATCCGGCCACATGCTCGCCGATCTGATCTGTCTCCCTTGGCGTAAAATAGCTGAAAGCCAGACGGAATTCCGGCAAAAGCTCCATAAACTCTTCTGAGGAAAGCTGTCCGATCAGACCATCCAGCGTCCGCAGCAGACCGTCCCCTATAAACACCAGATCCCTAGCCGTATAAAACAGCCCTCTAAAATAAGACGCCGCTTTCAGCAGCTGGTCGTGGGTTCCGGTCAGATAGCCCCTGCCGGCGGCCTCAATGGCGCCCAGATCCATCTGTCCGCAGCCATAGAGGATTCCCTGGGCGCAGCCGTCCAGACCTGGATGAATCGGCTCCTTTCCCAAAAGCTGCGAAAGGGCCTGGCACAGCAGACTGCGGTCTTCCTCATATTTCTCCTGCCCGGTCAGCTGATAAAGGGTTTTCATCGCCTTCATACAGTCCCCAAGCTGTTCCTCCTTCACCTGTGCCATAGCAGGCAGCAGCGTAATCAGCTTCCTTGCGCAGATCCGGATTAACGGCGGAATATCAAGCTCAGACTGATAAAGCTGTGTCATCTCGTCCAGCATCATCAGATAGGACAATGCCTCCGCCACGGAATAAAAGTCCTCGTCCTCCAGCAAAAGCTGATGCAGGCGGTCGTAAATCTGTTCCAGCTGCTCCTCCAGCCCCATCTCAAAGGCATCTGTCAGCAGTGCCGCCCCTTCCCTGGCCGTACACTCCTTTTTCAGCCGGGAAAGGGTCAGGCTGACGCAGGCCTCCGCCACGGTGGCTCCATTGACGGATACGTCGATCAGGGCGGCGATGACCTGACTGCTCCACTTATATTTCCAGCTTTCCCGGATCAGGTTTCGATTCTTCTTCTGCCGCAGGTCAGGCCCCTTCGCCTTGCGGCAAAAGCCTGTGCGCAAAAAAGACATGCGGCTGAAAAACATACTGGCGCCCCGGTGCTTTGGTTTGGAAAAAATATCCAATACCAGTTCCTGCTCCAGCGTACTGGTAATCTTCAATCCATACTGCTTACACTGATTCTCAAAATCCTCCACCACCGGCGGCACGGAAGCATCCTCACATAAACGGCCAATCCCGCTGCCGATCAGATGCTCCTTCAGCAGACGCATCGGCAGGTCGGTGGATAAATTGTACTCTCCTTTTACAAAGGAAGACAGCACGCTGTCCCAAAGCTCATAAACCCCCGGCTCCTTTTTATTCCGCAGAGACGAAAGCCCCTGCGCCATGGAAAAAGCACAGATCTCGTCATAGGAGGACAGCAGGCCGTCCTTTTTGCGGACACCCCGCCCTACCGCCACGATCCCTTCCAGCACCGTTTCCTCAAAGGAACGCTCACAGTTCTCTCCCAATCCTTCCCATACATGCTGATAGAAACCGGGAAAGGGCATGCCACTGGCATAGCCGTTCAGGCTGGCCGCCGCCTCCATGGAATAGGGCATCAGGTACACGCCCTGGTCTCCTGACGGAATTTTTCCTGACGCCGGTTTCTTTTTCCCGTCCGGCTGCGAACCGCCCAATAACTCCTGCAATCCCGGCATATGAAACCCGCCTGTCACCACAAGAATCCGCCGATACTCCTTTGCCGCCTCCTGAATCTTCCAGGCCATATAAGCCTCCCGTTTCAGGCAGCCCTCCGCCTCCAGTTCCTCCCGGGGCGTGCTCTTTCTGGACAGGCGGCAATAAGTCAGCATATGGCCGATAAAGGTATCCGTCTCCTCATAAATCCCGTTCAGCTCAAAATACTTTTCCCACAATTCATCGAAATTCCGCAGCCCTGCCTTTTCGCACAGCAGCGTGATATACCTGCTGCGGGCCAGCAGATAATCGTCATTGTAATTATTCTTCTCATCATTCCGGCGCAGCCCCCTGCCCTCGGCGGAGGCAATCAGAATTTCCCCGTAAGGAAGGTCGATAAAACGAACCGGAATCCGGTTTGCCGTGCCCGCCCGCAGCGCAGCCAGCTCCGGGGAATAGTCCAAAAAGGGATAATAGCATTTATAATCCTCTTTTTCCTCCGACACATAGCCCTTCCGATCCCGATAAAAATAATAGACGGCAAAAGGCGCATGGGTTTCCGGATGAACCATAACGGGAATCAGGGCATTGGCATTTTCCGGCCCCTCCACCAGGATGCAGTCCGGCCGGCGCTCCTCCACCAGCCGATTCACATGCCAGGCGCAGGCGGGGCTGTGGTGCCGGATGGGCATATAAATTATCTCAGCCATTTCCTGGCCTCGTAATAATCCGTCCATAAGCCGCCTTCTTTACTGCTTTTATCCTTGATCACCGTGTTGAAATAATTTTTTATCTTTTCCAGGCTGTCGCCGTCCTCCTTCACGATGGCGCCCAGCAGGTTCTGCACCAGGCAGTCCGTGCTGATCTGCCCGCCGTCATAATAGTAAGCGGTAATCATGGTCTGATAAAACACGGACACAGCCTCCGCCGTGCTCATCACCGCCGACGGCTTGTCAATCCGGTGCCCCAGGGAGGATACCCCCTCCCGCAGCTCATGATAGGTGGTGGCCAGAAGCTCCGCCACATCCTCGTCCACCTCCATGGCAATCTGGTTCTCCCTGGCCAGATTTTCCACCTCGCTGATAATGATCTGCTTTTCCAGCGCCGCCTCCCGGATGGGCATCACCGTCTCGAAATTGAACCGGCGCTTTAGGGCGCTGCTCATCTCATTTACGCCCTTGTCCCTGGTATTGGCCGTGCCGATCACATTGAAGCCCTGCTTCGCAAAGAGGAAGCCGTCGTCCCCCAGCTCAGGCACATTCAGCACCTTGTCGCTCATCACGCTGATCATGCTGTCCTGGATTTCCGCTGGTGTACGGGTGATTTCCTCAAAACGGGTGATAATCCCTTTTTCCATCCCCACATACAAAGGCGCAGGCACCAGCGCCTCCCGCACCGGGCCTTTATCCAGCAGAAGAGCGTAGTTCCAGGAATATTTAATCATATCCTCGGTGGTTCCCGCCGTCCCCTGAATCGTGTTGGTGCTGACGCCGCTTATGGCCGCGGATAACAGCTCCGACAGCATGGTCTTGGCCGTCCCTGGCTCCCCCACCAGCATCAGCCCCCGGTTGCCCGCCAGGGTAACGATGCACCGCTCCACCAGGGCGTCATTGCCCAGATACTTTTTTCTGATTGTGATTTCTTCCCCCTGAAAGGGCACCGGCTCCCGGCTGCCTAAGATAAACTTCCGCACCGCCTGGGGCGAAAGCTGCCAGTTCGCCGGCTTCACCGCCTGGTCGTCTGCTTTTAAAGCCTCAAGTTCCTTCGCGTAGCGCACCTCCATGGGTGGTCTGATCTGTTGTTCTGTGTTCATGTGTGTTCCCCTTTTATAAAATAGTATAAAGCTTTTCTTTATCGTTAAATATTTTTCATCCAAACGTTTCATCTGACCAGATTCCCGATCGCTTCCTCGACGGCCGCGTTCAGGCTCTTTCCATGCTCAATTGCGTAAACGGCAATATTCCTGTGCAACTCCGGGCTGATTCTCACATTAAACGTCCCTTTATAAGATTGCTCCGGCTCCACCTGCCTCTCCAGGCAATCCTCCAAATACCCATCAATTACATCACGAAAATCCTGCTCCAGTTCTTTTACGGAGTCTCCCTCATAAGAAAGCAACGATTTGATTCCGATTACCTTTCCAAAAAGACAGCTGTCCTCTCTGGAATACTCTACGGTTCCGTAATAATTTTTATAGGATAACAGACTGCTCATAATAAATCGTCCTTTCTCAGTTTTTCTATGACCTGGTTCAGCACATACTGCTTTAATACCCCGTTTGGATGAGGTCTGTGAAAATTGATCACTTCGCTGCCGCCTTCTTTTATAAATTTCACCCCAGATCCGGTTTTGCCCTGTTTTAATTCATATCCAAAGTATAACAGCAGTGATTCCATTTCATCAAACGTGAAATCTTTCGGCTTTTTTAATAATCGGTTTATCAATTTATCTTTTTTGCCCATTTGCTGTCTCCTCTCTAGGTATAGTATACTGCCCTTGGGAAAAAATGCAACTGTTTTTAGTTGCACTTTAAAAAGAATTGCCGCGCACCGCCAAAACCGGCAGGATATTCCTTTTTCAGAATACCCTGCCGGTTTAATACTTGATACCCTATCTGACTGAACACAGCCAATATCTATCCTTA
>CAJTTU010000052.1:22934-23170 GCA_910579325.1 uncultured Lachnospiraceae bacterium
TCCCGTCTGGGGGGCACACCTGCTTTTTCATAAAGAGGACGATTATATTCATCAATGATTTCCTCCCACAAATGGGAACGGCTCTTATCCATAAAACGCACGTCCGCAATCCAGGAACGACGTTTCGACATTGTATATAACACCTCGCGCAAATGCGCCTGAATCATCTCGTCTGTGGAATCCTCCTTTTCCAGAATTCCCTGTTTGTCAAAACAGCCTACAAGGGTCAGTGTATC
>CAJTTU010000053.1 GCA_910579325.1 uncultured Lachnospiraceae bacterium
AAAAACCTCCTATAATTTAGTACCGCTGTAATTTGCTATTTATTGCTCTATTGTATCGGAGAAACAATTTTAAGTCAATATGGTTTACATTCGTCGGGAAAAAGGATAAAATGAAACTATGAATCGAACAGCTACCGACCGGTTAAAAGGTCAATCGAAACAGGAACAGAAGAATACGCTGCAGATGGAGAAATTGCCAGAGTTACCTCAGGAGTTTCAGGAGAGAATGAAAGGGATGCTGGGGGAACAGTGGGATGCTTTTTGGCAAAGCTATGAGCAACCGCCGAAACAGGGTCTGCGGGTGAATACGTTAAAAGGGAGCCCGGACCGGCTGCTGCATTACGGTCTGTTTGGGCTGCGGCCGGTCTGTTGGGCCGAGGATGGTTTCTATTATGAACAGGGGGAGCGTCCCGGCAGGCATCCGTTCCATGAAGCCGGCGTATACTATATACAGGAGCCCAGCGCCATGGCGGTTGCCGGGCTTTTAAAGGTATGCCCCGGAGAGCGGGTTTTGGATCTGTGCGCGGCGCCGGGAGGAAAGACTGCTCAGCTTGCCGCCGCCATGGATGGGGAAGGTTTGCTGATCTCCAATGAAATCCATACCGGACGGGCGAAAATTCTCTCTCAGAATGTGGAGAGGCTGGGTATCCGGAATTGCCTGGTGACCAATGAAGCGCCGGAGACGCTGTCTTTACGTTTTCCAGGATTCTTTCACAGGATTCTGGTGGATGCGCCCTGCTCCGGCGAGGGAATGTTCCGAAAGGACCCCCAGTCCAGGACACAGTGGAGCATGGATAATGTAAGAATGTGCGCCGAACGCCAGAGGGGGATTTTGGACTGTGCTGCCCGGATGCTGCTGCCCGGAGGACGTCTGGTTTATTCTACCTGCACATTTTCACCGGAGGAGGATGAGGAGAGTGTGGGAGGGTTTCTGCTGGCCCATCCGGAATTTGAGGAAAAAGGTTTGCTGCGTATCTGGCCCCATCTTTCGGAGGGAGAGGGACATTTTGCCGCGGTATTTGAGAAAGCAGGGGAAGGAAAGGGAGATTTTGAGGATTTGGTTCGGCTGCAAAAGGGGATTCCGGAGAAAAAGCTGCCGAAGGAATATCTGTTTTTTGAAGAACACACGCTGGGGGGAAGAGAAAAATTTCCTTCCCGTTATCTGGCTTTCGGAGAACATCTCTATCTGTTTCCCGATCAGATGCCTGACCTTGCAGGACTGAAAGCCCTTCGTCCCGGTCTGGAGCTGGGCGAAATGAAGAAAAACCGTTTTCAGCCCGCTCATGCCCTGGCATTGGCGCTGAAGCCGGAGGAGGCGGCCCAAAAGATACGGCTTTCTCTGGACGGGCCGGAAGTATTCCGTTATCTTCATGGCGAGACGATTCCCGGGCAGACAGCGCAGGGATGGTGTCTGGTGTGTGTGGATGACTATTCGTTGGGCTGGGGAAAAGCAGGGAACGGACAGCTGAAAAATCATTATCCGAAAGGGCTGCGGTGGAATTGAGGAAGGGCGGAAGAATGTTGGAAAGGAAAAAGAAACTGTTCTGGACGGCGCTTACGCTGCTTTATCTGATGTTTATCTACTCCAACTCGATGCGGACGGCGCCGGAATCTGCGATTCAGAGCCGGGGCTTTTTGCGGCTGATAGAGAAGCTCTTTCCGTTTATGATTTATAATCTGGGCCTGACTGAACACATACTCAGGAAAACGGCGCATTATGGAGAGTATCTGGTTTTGGGCGTATTGCTGGCGCAGGTGATAAAAACGTATGGATTCCTTCGAATGAGGCAGTTTTGGACTGTGCTGATCTCCGGTTTTCTGATGGCGGCCGGGGATGAAGGGATTCAGCTGTTCACAGAAGGCAGATCCGGTCAGTTTTCCGACGTAATGCTGGATTTATGCGGCGTGATAACCGGATTATCTGTATGGCGGCTCGTAAAGTTTCTCAAAAAGATAACCTGATGCGCTGACGACAGAAATCTGGTTGTCAGTACATCAGGTTTTATATGTTTATCCCAGCATTTCGCCGGATTCCAGCAGACAGTTGACAGTCTGTATACCTGGCAGATGGCGGAATTGTTCCAGCAAATTATGGTCCGGACCCTGCCGCCCGGACAGCTCGATGATCATTTCTGCAAAATCTCCAGTGGTGTCTAACGTACGTATCTGGTACGATCTGCCGTTCAGCAGCGCTTCCGCTTCCTGTGCATTAAGACCTTCTCCTCTCAGAATCAGCATATATTTTTTGTGCAGTCCTCCGTGCCAGCTGAATATAAAAGCAATGATGGAGATAAATAATGTGGAGATGCCTGCCAGCAGAAAGCTCTGAGAGCCGATACACAATCCTTCGATGATCGACCAGAATATAAAGACGGTGTCCCACGGGTCCTTGATGGCTGTGCGGAACCGCACGATGGACAGTGCGCCGATCATGCCGAGGGAGATGGCGATGTTGCTGCTGATCATAATCATAATGACGATGGTGATCAGAAGAATCAGCACGTTAGCGGCGTTAAAACGGCTGTTATAGCTGACGCCGTGGTAGGTAAAACGATAGGTAAGGAAAATAATCAGGGAAACGGCCAGTCCCAGACACATGACCAGAAAGATCTTCCGGGGAGTGAAGCTGGCGGAGGTGGTGAAAAATGTTTGCAGGATGTCTTTTTTACTCATTGTACGCGCTCCTAAAAATTTTCAGATCATATAACTGCCGATTGCCGGGCGGCCGGCATAATATTTGCTGAAAGATACGGCTGTCAGATGATAGGGCTGCAGCAGCCTCTGAATAAATCCGGGCAATGCCTGATTAAATTTCACTTCCAGAATCACAGCATCCCGGAATACCGGGTTCCAGGAAAGCTGACGTTCGTAGAGATTCAAATTGATTTCCGAAGAACGGATGTGGGAATCGAAAGTCAGGCGCACGTCAAATTCCCGATAAAACAAGGCCGTTCTGTCATATTCAATGATAACAGCCGGGCGGTACCGGTGCAGAGAAAGCATCGCATAAAGCTTCATGGCTTCCTCACCGTCATAGGAAAACAAAGGCGTATAGATACCTTTTGCCAGAATCTCCGCATCTTTTCGGGATACTTGCAGACTTGTCTTGTGTTGTAAATGACCGTTTTTGCTTTTTAATTCCAGCTTGGCTCCGGGCTGTTTTTCGTCATAGATGCGCAGACGCAGCTTCTGTCTCTGTTCCAGCCCGTCCAGCTTTTCCAGGTAATCTCTTCCGTCCGGCGTATCATAATACAGGCTTTTGACACGGTAGACGCCTTTTTTTCCGTGTTCATCCGAACGTAAAAAAGCGTTCAGCTGAGTTTTCAGCCTGGCAGCGTCAGGGTAACTGATTAAAAATTTCTGCTCACTTCTGTATACGGATAAAGTATCGGCCATGGTCGTTTCATCGAACTTCCTGTATAATGTGTGAAAAAATATTCATTGGTCATTTTTTGCCATATAAAATATTATAACAGAAAAACAGGAAAAATCAATAGACATATTTCGAATGTTTGCCTGAGTTTTTTCTAAAAAAGGGGAGGGTTCGACGCTGTTTTTCAGTGAATCTTGTCAAAAAGGCTGTGATCGTATATGAGGGTAAGGTAGTTATGATACTGTCATTTGCCGCTGCCGTTTCATAGCGAAAAATGTTTCGGCATAATCAGGCGGCCTGCGTTAAGGAAGCGAGAGGCTTGCGAAATATGAAAGAAAAAGAAAAACGACGTATTGTTTTTGGTTCGCAGCTGACAGTGTGTGTGTGCTGACCGGTATTTTATGGCCTGTTCGAAAAGCGGATGGAGAGGAGGGCGTTATCCGGCCCCAGATCTATTTTGCAAATGCGTCAGCCCGGCCGGGGGAGCCGGTAGAAGTGATTGCGCTTCATTATCCGATACTCTGTCCGCGGGATTATGTGTGGCGGGTTGACGGAAAGGTGATCGAACATTCGGGTTTCAGCTATACGCCGACGGAAAAGGATCTGGAAAAACAGATCATATGGGACCGGCTGGCATGGATGGACCAGCAGTTTGCGTCAGTGGAGACGCTGACACGGCCGTTGAATCCGGGCTGAGTGGGGAGAAAGGTGTTGCGGTCGCGGAAATCAGGCGAGATACGGATAAAAGCGTTCGGCAGCAGAATCCGGGTCGGATACAGGTGAAGATGCGCAGCTGCCAGATACTGATTATGTAAAGGAAAAGATCAGGTCTGCCTTACGGCAGCCTGATCTCTTTAATTTCTGACATAATATCCGCTTTCATGCGCAGCGCTTCCCGCCTGGCCGCCTGAGCGTAATCTTTTTCGCCGCAGCCTTCTTTTTGATAAGCGCACATGATTCCTCTGGAAGAATTGATGACGGCGCCAAGGCCGTTTTTGTCAAAGGCATTGGCCACATCCTTCGCGCCGCCGCCCTGGGCGCCGTATCCCGGTACCAGGAAAAAGGTGTGGGACGCTTTTGTGCGCAGTTCTTTTAACTGTTCCGGGTAGGTGGCGCCCACCACGGCGCCGACGGAGGTGTATCCGTAGCGGCCAGGGGCCTGCTCACCCCATGCTTCGCACATTTCGGCCATGGCTTCGTAGACCGTTTTTTCTCCCAGCTTCCGGTCCTGAAGTTCGCCGGAGGAGGGGTTGGAGGTTTTTACCAGAACGAAAATGCCTTTGTCCCGTTCCCGGCACAGCTTCAAAAGCGGGGTGATGCCGTCGCTGCCCAGATAGCCGTTTACCGTCAGGCAGTCTCCGCCGAAGGCGGCTGCCTCCTTGCCGTTTACCATCGTCGTTCCCAGATGGGCGGCGGCGTAGGCTTCCATCGTGGAGCCGATGTCATTTCGTTTTCCATCAATGATCACATACATGCCTTTCTCACGGGCGTAGGCAATCGTCTCCGCCAGCGCCCGCATGCCCTGCCATCCGTACATTTCGTAGTAGGCGGCCTGGGGTTTTACTGCCGGCACAATATCACAGAGGGCGTCGATTAATCCTTTGTTAAACGTAAGCAGCGCCTGGGCGGCGGCGTCCAGTGGATCGTTGCTCCGGGAAAAGGCAGCTTCTTTTATATATTCCGGTATATAATCCAGCTTCGGGTCCAGTCCCGCCACAGTGGGGTTCTGGTATGCGGTGATTTTTTCCAGCAGTGTATTCATTGACATAGTCTTTTATCCTCCTATTAAAGTTCCGCTACAGTCCTCCTCCGCCCCCTGAATCTGGAAGAATTTCCGGCCGCCTGCCGCGTCTGTAAATCCTTCCGGGGCGAATCCGGACTTCCGCTGATTTGGGTTCCACAGTTTCTTTAGTTGAACCCATATATTTTCTGTGCAATCTTATAACAGAACGAGGCGAAAGCCCGTCCGGGTCGTCCGGGCAGGTTCATGACAATTCCCAAAATGTTCCATCGCAGCTTTTTGTAAACCGCGGGATTGGTTTCCCGCATATATTGCCAGATGTCCTGTTTTTTTTGCAGGTTCTCCGGCAGCCTGGAGCGAATGCACAGGATGGAGCTGATGGTGGTGATAATGCTCAGATAGTTCCGCATATATCGTTCCAGCCGGGGCGTGTCGATCACGGCTTCGGTGTATTGGTCGATCATGATATGATTCACTTTCAGCTGCTGGTCGATGCGGGAAATCATTACGGCTTCGTTGACCGACTGATCCTCACGCCCGATAAAATAGCGGTAGAAATTCACATTCAGATAATACATCGTCCGCACATAGGGGAAAGGCTGGAACACGAAGATATTGTCCACGTAAAAGGTGTGCTCCGGCAGATGCAGGCCGCAATCTCTCAGCAGCTTAGTCCGGTAAATGACGGAGTGCATCAGGATGTATTTGCCCGCTTTAAACCGTCCCACCTCATTCCAGGTAAAAATCCGGTCTCTGGGCATAACGCTGCGGTAGTGCATCACCATCTTATGATGAGCGCCCTGTTTTTCATAGACAAAATTTGAGAGGAGCATGTCCACGGAATGCTCCTGTTCCTGCAGGGCGCGCAGGGTGTCGAGAATGCTCATATAAGCCTTTTTGTTGACCCAGTCGTCGCTGTCCACCACCTTAAAGTACTGTCCCGTGGCATGGGCCAGTCCGGTATTTACCGCGCCGCCGTGTCCGGCGTTTTGCTGGTGGATGGCCCGGACGATGTCCGGATATCTGGCGGCGTAGGAATCCGCGATCTCTCCGGTATTGTCCTTTGTGGAGCCGTCGTCCACAATCAGAATCTCCACTTCATCCCCGCCGGCCAGCAGAGAATTGATACAGCGTGCCATATAATCGGCCGAGTGGTAGCAGGGGACCGCTATGGTCAGTAGTTTCATCATTCTATATGCCTCCAAACGTTGCCATGTACTCTCAAAGAATTGGAAAAATTAACCGTAAAGGCAGACACAGCGCGTTTTTGGGAGTACATCTTTTTTCTAATGGACATTATACAGAATTTACCGCGGGGATGCAACAAAAGAAAAGGGGGAATTATTCTAAAGAAAAACGAAACAGAAAGGACATGAGCGAAGGACGTCCGGTTTACAGGGGTATTTTCAAAGCCCGCGAAGATGGAAAAAAGGGGTTGACGGAAACAGGTTTCTTTGATAAACTAAGTGTACTAACACTAATAATACACTTAGAAATGATAATACAAAAGAAGCGTTAAGGCAGAACTCTGACAGGAGGGATCATTTTATGATTGTAATCGACTATAAAGACCGGCGGCCGATTTATGAGCAGGTGGTGGAGCGATTCCAGGACCTGATTGTAAAAAATGTAATCAGGGCCGGGGAACAGATGCCCTCGGTGCGCTCCCTGGCCATGGAGCTGGCCATCAACCCCAACACGATCCAGAAAGCCTATGCGGAGCTGGAGCGGCGGGGATTTACCTACACCGTGAAGGGGCGGGGCAGCTTTGTCTCCGCCAGGGAGGAATTTCTGGAATATACGCAGAAGGAAGTGCTGGAAAGCTTCCGGAACGACGTGGACGACGCGAAGAATCTGCAGATCGCGAAAAATGTGCTGACGGACATTATCGACCGGTGCTATGAGGGGGAGGACGGCCTTCCGAAGAAGGGGCAGCCACCGGAAAGCGAGGATGTCTCCATAAAGGAGAAAGTGCCTTTGGGGAAAGCGGATGATTTCATGGAAGAAGATCAGTTTTCGGGGAAAGAGGATGATTCTGTGAAAGAAGATCAGCTTCCGGGGAAAACGGATGATTCCATGAAAGCAAAACGACTCTCGGAGGAGAAAAATGTTTCGGCAGAACCGGGGCATCAGCCGGAAGAAGAAAGGAGCAGGGCATGATTGAGGCAAAGCAGGTATCAAAATATTATGAGGACATAAAAGCTCTGGACCAGGTTTCCGTCACGATCAACGAGGGGAATGTATTCGGCCTGGTGGGCACCAACGGCGCGGGAAAAAGCACCTTTATGCGGATTTTAAGCGGCGTGCTGAAGGCAGACTAGGGGGAGATCACCATCGACGGCCATCCGGTGTATGAGAATATGGAGGCCAAATCCCAGGTATTCTATATTTCCGACGACCAGTACTTTTTCCCTTCCGGAACCCCTGCGGATATGGAAACCTATTACCGGGTGGTCTATCCCCAGTTTGACCACGAACGGTTTATCAAAATGATGGCTCAGTTTGACCTGGATAAAAAGCGGAAGCTGCGCACCTTTTCCAAAGGCATGAAAAAACAGGTGTCCATCCTGCTTGGCATCTGCGCCAATACCAAATATCTGTTCTGCGACGAGACATTCGACGGTCTGGACCCGGTGATGCGGCAGGCGGTGAAGAGCCTGTTTGCCCAGGAGATGACCAAACGGGGCATGACGCCGATTATCGCTTCCCACAACCTGCGGGAGCTGGAGGATATCTGCGACCATGTGGGGCTTCTCCACAAAGGCGGCATCCTGTTTGCCAAGGATCTGGAGGAGATGAAAATTTACATCCATAAGATCCAGTGTGTGTTCCGGGAGGAAGGGGACGCCGAACGGGCATTTGAGGAACTGGAAATCTTACAGCAGGAACAGAGAGGCTCTCTGTACACGGTGACTGCCAGAGGTACGAGGGAGGGCATTCTGCAGAAGATTCAGGAAACCGACCCGCTGTTTGCGGAGGTGCTTCCTTTGAGCCTGGAGGAAATATTTATCAGTGAGACGGAGGTGGCCGGTTATGACATCAAAAAGCTTGTTTTTTAAATTAATGCGGGAGGACGGGAAGCAGCGGCTCTGGAGCTTTGTGCTGGCCATGATCGTATTTTTCTTCTCCCTGCCGGTGGTGGGGGCCGCCCAGGTATCCAGCCCGATGCCGGAAAAACTGTTAAACGACACCGTGACCAATTATATGATCGACATAAGCCCATTCTTTGCCGTCATCACGTTTATCGGTTCCATGATCTGCGGGATCAGCGGGTTTTCTTACCTGCAGTCTAAGAAAAAAGTAGATTTTTACCATGGGATTCCGGTGCGCCGGGAGATACTGTATGCCGTTTCCTATCTGAACGGCATACTGATTTACCTGGTTTCTTTTCTCGTAAACCTGTGCCTGTATCTGCTGATCGCATCAGGAAAAAGCCTGACGCCCGGGCTGATGGTTCAGTATGCGTTCAGTGCATTTGCCCTGCATCTGGTGAACTATCTGCTGCTGTATACGGTGGCGGTGATTGCGGTGATGCTGACCGGAAATATGCTGTCCGCCACCATGGGCTGCCTGATCCTGCATTTTTACGGAATTCTGGTCCAGCTTTTGAACTGGGGGTTTCACAGCTATTTTTACGATACCTTCTGGACAAGAGGACTGCGGCCCTATTTCTGGGTTTCTCCGGCGACGGCCTATATGGCGACAGCCAGCTCCCTGCAGTATGATATGAAACACTGGGGGTTCCCCTGGGGGGATCTGGCCACGGTTCTGGCAATCTGGCTGGCGCTTACTGTGGCGGCGCTGCTTCTGTACAGGGGCCGTCCTTCTGAGGCGGCGGAGAAGGCCGTGGCTTTTCCGAAGACAAAACCGGTGATTTATCTGCTGCTCAGCATTCCGGTGACGTTAAGCGGCGGGTGGATGTTCGCCTCCATGGCCAGCCAGTATTCCGACGGCTGGATGATTTTCGGCATGGTATGCGGCTGGCTTCTGGCCCACGGCGTTTTACAGATTGTGATGGAGTCGGAATTTAAGGCGGCTTTCCGGGGCGGCGTCAAGCTGGCCGTGGCTGGCGTGACGGCGGCGGTGATCACGGCGGTATTTGCCTTTGACCTGACGGGCTTTGATACCTACATTCCGTCGGAAAGCCAGTTTTACAGCGCGGCGGTGGGTATGAATAACCTCAATGAAAACATATTTCTTGAGGAAGAAGGCGGAAGAAGCCTGTACCGGGTGGATGTGCCCATCAGCCAGATGGCTTTTACCGATTATCAGTCGCTGGTAGAGCTGATTGAGGAGACGGAGGGGTTCCGGAGTAAAAACGGCAGGGCGGCTGCGGCCGTGACAGAGGATGACGGAGAAAACAGAAAGCACTACGCCACAAACCTGTATGTGAAGTACTGTCTGAAAAACGGAAATGTGGTATACCGGAATTACTGGCTGACTACGGATAAGCTGGATCTGATGAACCGGGTTTTTACCGATAAGGCGTTTAAAGAGGGCTGTTACCCTGTTTTGACCCGGCCGGAGGAGCAAATCGGTAACGCCTATTTTTACAACGGAATGAATTCGGCGGTTCGGCTGGATGTTTCACATACCGAGCTTCTGCGCTTATTTCGTACCTTTTGCGAGGAATACCGGGAACTGACCCTTTATGATATGGAAGAGCTTCCTTTTGGAACGCTGACCTTCGCCAAGGAGAAAAATGAGGGTGAGCCGGGATATTACATTTATCCGTCTATGACGGAGACCGTCAGCCTTCTGGCTGCCGCCGGGATGGAAGGCCGGCAGCAGGCTGTCGGGAAGGATACCCGGGTGGTCGTTTCGGCGGAGAGTTTTTATTATGGACTCGTCAGCGAGGGGATGATAGAGGAAGGCACCGCGCCGGAGGTTACTTACACAGGAGAGAAAGCCCGGCAGCTTCTGGAATCAGCGGCTCCCTCCGACTGGCTCTGGGATAACCAGATGGTAATCAGGCCGGAAACCGCGGTTGAATTTAGCGTATCCGTATATGGAGGGACGGATGAAAACGGGAATGATATCTATGAAAATTACAGCTTTGTCGAAGGCCAGGTGCCGGAGTTTGTGCGGGAAGATTTGAATCTGGACGAACTGGAACGTCTGCAGCAGGAGCTGGATGAACGGCGGCTGGAGGAATGGGTGGATGAACAGGTGATGGAAAGGCGGTGATTACGGAGCTTTATATTTCGTAATTTATGTTTGCATTTTACTTTTTATCATGTATAATAATAGGCGAGGGAAACACGGATTTCCCTCGCCTGATCTGTTTATGCGCACATCTGCGTGAGGGATGCGGCCGTTTGCGGCGGCTGCAGGCGCCGCGGGTGTGTCAGTACATTGGGGGCCGGATAGTTTCGCCCCCTGATATCACCATAAAAATTCGTAGGAGGAAATACGATAATGGCTAGAAAAATGAAAACCATGGATGGCAACCATGCTGCGGCACATGTGTCTTACGCATATACCGAAGTAGCGGCGATTTATCCGATTACCCCTTCCTCTGTGATGGCGGAAGCGGTGGACGAGTGGGCGACCGACGGAAGAAAGAATATTTTCGGCCAGGAAGTCCAGGTAATCGAGATGCAGTCCGAGGCCGGCGCTGCCGGCGCCGTACACGGCTCTTTGGCGGCAGGCGCGCTGACCACCACCTTTACGGCTTCTCAGGGTCTGTTATTGATGATTCCGAATCTTTATAAAATTGCCGGCGAGCAGCTGCCGGGCGTGTTCAACGTATCCGCCCGTGCCCTGGCTTCCCATGCGCTGTCTATTTTCGGCGACCATTCCGACGTGATGGCATGCCGTCAGACCGGCTGCGCCCTGCTGTGCGAATCCAGCGTTCAGGAGGTTATGGACCTGACGCCGGTAGCCCACTGCGCGGCGATCAAAGGCCGTGTGCCTTTCCTGAATTTCTTCGACGGTTTCCGTACCTCCCATGAGATTCAGAAAATCGAGGCGTGGGACTATGAGGATTTGAAGGATATGGTTGACCTGGATGCGGTGCAGGCTTACAGGGACAGCGCTTTAAATCCCAACCATCCCTGCCAGAGAGGCTCCGCCCAGAACCCGGATATTTTCTTCCAGGCCAGAGAGGCGTGCAACCCTTATTATGAAGAACTTCCTGCCATCGTCCAGGAATATATGGACAAGGTAAATGCCAAGATCGGCACAGATTATAAATTATTTAACTATCACGGCGCTGCGGACGCGGAGCATGTGATTATCGCCATGGGTTCCGTGTGCGACACCATCGACGAGACGCTGGCCTATATGACGGCGGCCGGAGAAAAAGTAGGCGTGGTAAAGGTGCGCCTGTACCGTCCTTTCAGCGCGAAGGCACTGATCGAGGCGATTCCTGATACCGTAAAGCAGATCAGCGTCCTGGACAGAACGAAAGAGCCCGGTTCCATGGGCGAGCCTCTGTATCTGGATGTGGTAGCAGCCTTAAAGGGCAGCAAGTTTGACGCAGTGCCCGTATTCTCCGGACGTTACGGCTTAGGCTCCAAGGATACCACCCCCGGACAGATTATCGCCGTATACCGGAACAAGGAAAAAGCGGAATTCACCATCGGCATCACCGACGACGTGACCAATCTTTCCCTGGAAGTAAAAGAGAACCCCGATACCACCCCTGCCTCCACCATCAGCTGCAAGTTCTGGGGCCTGGGCGCGGACGGTACGGTTGGCGCGAACAAAAACTCCATCAAGATTATCGGCGACAATACGGATATGTATGCCCAGGCATACTTTGACTATGATTCCAAGAAGTCGGGCGGCGTGACCATCTCCCACCTCCGTTTCGGAAAGGACCCGATCCGTTCCACCTACCTGATTTCCATGGCAAATTTCGTAGCCTGCCACAACCCTTCCTATGTGCGCAAGTACAATATGGTGCAGGATATCAAGGACGGCGGAACCTTCCTGTTGAACTGCTCCTGGGATCTGGCGGGGCTTGAGGAGCATCTGCCCGGACAGGCCAAGAGATATATTGCGGAGCACAACATTAAATTATATACCATCGACGGCGTAAAGATCGGTATCGAGACCGGCATGGGTCCGACCCGGATCAATACGATCCTCCAGTCCGCTTTCTTTAAGCTGGCCAATATCATTCCCGAGGACAAGGCCATCGAGCTGATGAAAAAGGCGGCCCAGGACACCTATGGAAGAAAAGGCGAGGATGTTGTAAAGAAGAACTGGGCGGCCATCGAGGAAGGCGCAAAGCAGGTAGCGGAAATCCAGGTGCCGGAAAGCTGGAAGAACTGCGCCGACGAGACCCTTGGCATGACGGCTTCCGGAAACCGGAAGGATGTGGTTGATTTTGTAAACAACATCCAGATCCCGATTAATATGCAGGAAGGCAATAAGCTGCCCGTATCCGCTTTCAAGCCTTATGTGGACGGCTCCACCCCTTCCGGCGCTTCTGCTTTTGAGAAGCGGGGCATCGCAGTGAATGTGCCCGTATGGAATCCGGAGAACTGTATCCAGTGTAATTTCTGTTCCTATGTGTGCCCTCACGCGGTAATCCGTCCCGTAGCCATGACGGAAGCGGAAGCAGCCGCTATGCCTGAGGGTACCCAGACACTGCCGATGACAGGCCTGAAAGAGCTGAAATTTACCATTACCGTTTCCGCCCTTGACTGTACCGGATGCGGCTCCTGCGCGAATGTCTGCCCCGGAAAGAAGGGAGACAAGGCGCTGACCATGCAGCCGCTGGCGGAGCATGAGGGACAGCAGGTAATCTTTGACGCAGGCCAAAAGGTTCCGAGAAAAGCGGAGGTTGCCGAGAAGTTTAAAGAGACTACCGTAAAGGGAAGCCAGTTCAAGCAGCCGCTGTTAGAGTTCTCCGGCGCATGCGCAGGCTGCGGCGAGACCCCTTACGCCAAGCTGATTACCCAGCTGTTCGGCGACAGGATGTATATCGCGAACGCAACGGGATGTTCCTCCATCTGGGGCAACTCCTCACCGTCCACCCCTTACACGGTCAATGAAAAAGGCCACGGCCCCGCATGGGATAACTCCCTGTTCGAGGACAATGCGGAGTTCGGCTACGGTATGCTGTTGGCCCAGAATGCCATCAGAAATCGTCTGAGAGAAGAAGTGGAAGAGCTGGCCGCAAACGCCAAGACCGACACGGTGAAGGAAGCCTGCCAGGGCTGGCTGGATACCTTCGGCAACGGCGCGGCAAACGGCGCAGCTTCCGAGAAGCTGATCGAGGCGCTTGAGAACTGCAAGTGCACCAGCGAGAGAAAGCTGACGATCCTGAAAGAAAAAGATTTCCTGGCCAAAAAGTCCCAGTGGGTATTCGGCGGCGACGGCTGGGCATATGATATCGGCTTCGGCGGTGTGGACCATGTGCTGGCCAGCGGCAAGGATATCAATATCATGGTATTCGACACCGAGGTTTATTCCAACACCGGCGGCCAGGCATCCAAGTCTACCCCTGTGGGCGCGGTAGCCCAGTTCGCGGCAGGCGGCAAGGATGTGAAGAAGAAAGATCTGGCCCAGATTGCCATGAGCTACGGCTATGTATATGTGGCGCAGATCGCCATGGGCGCGGACTACAACCAGACCGTGAAGGCCATCGCCGAGGCGGAGGCTTATCCGGGACCTTCCCTGATTATCGCCTACGCTCCTTGTATCAACCATGGTATCAAGGCCGGTATGAGCAAGGCTCAGACCGAGGAGAAGATGGCTGTTGAGGCCGGCTACTGGCATCTGTTCCGGTTCAATCCGGCGCTGGCAGAGGAAGGCCAGAATCCTTTCTCCCTGGACAGCAAGACGCCTACGGAAAGCTATCAGGACTTCATCAAGGGCGAGGTTCGTTACTCATCCCTGGCACTGAAGAACCCGGAGCGCGCAAAGGCACTGTTCGAAAAATCCGAGGCGAACGCGACGGCCAAGTATGCGCATCTTAGCAAGCTGGTGGCGTTGTATGCGACGGAAGAGAAATAAGGGAAACTGATCATATGAAACGAGATTGTCCGGGGCAGGGTGGAAAACTTTTCCCTTTCTGTCCGGATGATCTGTGCAGATACCGTACTGTTTGTATGTTAATCATATGGGCGGTACGGTATTGCTATAAAAAATCTGCAACACCCCTCCTTTAATTTGTTATGATAACAGATAATGAGGCAGACAGGTGTATGTCTCTTTTATAATCATGAGGTTGACCGGCCGGAAAGAGGAAACGATGAAATTACTGGAAGATAAAATCCGAAAAGACGGAGTCGTACAAGACGGCGGCGTGCTGAAGGTGGACGGTTTTCTGAACCATCAGATGGATATCGAGCTGTTTGACGAGATGGGGAAAGAGTGGAAACGGCTGTTTGCTGACATGCCGGTGAATAAGATCCTCACCATCGAGGCTTCGGGAATCGGCATGGCCTGCATTGCCGCACAGCATTTTCATGTGCCGGTGGTGTTTGCGAAAAAAGCACAGAGTCTGAATATCGACGGCGAGGTTTATACGGCAAAGGTAGAGTCCTTTACGTATGGACGGGTTTATGATGTGATTGTGTCAAAAAAGTTTCTGGGACCGGAGGATCACGTGCTGATTATCGATGATTTCCTGGCGAATGGCAAGGCGCTGGAAGGATTGATTGAGATCGTGGAAAGCGCCGGAGCGACGCTGGAAGGCGTGGGGATCGCTATTGAAAAAGGTTTTCAGCCCGGTGGTGAGCTGATCCGCAGTAAAGGTGTCAGGGTAGAGTCGCTGGCGGTAGTGGAGTCGATGGATGTGGAGAACGGCGTGAGATTCCGCAGGTAGTTTACAAGGATTCGGTTTGAGTTATTTTTGCGGTTAATTTGCGATTTTTTTTCTTGCATTTTCTCACAATTATGCTATAATAGTTTTGATGGGGCATTAGCGCAGCTGGGAGCGCGCCACACTGGCAGTGTGGAGGTCAGGGGTTCGAATCCCCTATGCTCCATTTTTTTAATGCCATCAGAAAAATTTCTATATATTGGAACAGGAGTATGTCAGAGATGGCCTTGGCAAATGTGAAAAAACGTGATGAAAATATAGACGTTCTGAAAGGGCTGGCGATCATCTGCGTTGTTCTCGGACACTGCGGTTTTCCCGGTGGTGCCTATATCTATCTGTTTCATATGGCCGTTTTTTTTATGGCCTCCGGATACTGCTTTGACGCAAAAAAGATACAAAGCAGTGATAATCTGTGGGAATATGCCTTGAAAAAGCTGCGAAGCCTTTGGCTGCCTTATGTGATTTTTAACACCCTGGGCTGGATTTTTTATAATACCTTTATCCAAATTGGATTCCTGACGGAGAATCCTGAATTTCCAGACGCTGTCAGCCGGATGGAATGGCCCTCTATTGTCAATGCTATCGCATGGGCCTTTCATATGAATACCTGGGGGACGCAGAAATATTTTGGGGCGGGCTGGTTTATCATTGTTCTCTTTTATATTACGATCTTGTTTGCCGCGTTGTGCCTGGTTTCGGAGTCGTGCAAAAAGCGGGTCTGCCGGATGATAGGGAGGGCAGGAAGACAGAACCATAATATAGAAGATACTTTCCCGAAGACAGAGCGAGCGCTGTATGTGCTGCAGCATGTGGTCCTGCTGTCAAGCGGAGCGGTCAGCTTATATATCAGCTGGAAGCTGCAATGCAGGGAGCTGATTCTGGAAGAATGTATCACGTCGGCGACAGTCTGTTACCCTCTTTATGTGTTTGGTTTTTATCTGAAGAAACTTTCGGACAGGATGAATCCTTTGATTCTGCGGTTCCGCTATGGGCTTGTGGCGCTGGGGATTCCGGCTTTTTATATCGCGGGAAAGTATGGAGGGATTTCTCTGAATCTGAACGCATATCCGGGCTGGCAGTTTCTTTTGATCTGTTCCCTGCTGGGCTGGGTCTGGCTTCTGGCGCTTTCCATGTGTTTGACACAAAAAAAATGGAAGATAAAGAATGCGTTGAATTATATTGGAAGACGCAGTATTTATATCCTGTTCCTCCACTTTCTGGCATTCAGGCCTGTGGTCGCTTTACAGTTGTTTGTGTATCATGAGCCGGCGTATCTGCTGGCTTCTTTTCCGATTTTGGTTAAGGGCGGCGTCTGGTGGGTTCTTTATACGATCGCCGGTGTGGGACTTCCGCTGCTGGTGGAAAAAATTGTGATGGCAATATCTCGCTGTTTACACGGAAAGGATTGATATTGTATAATAGGAACACTTAATAAAGCGGGAATATATGCCGATATGCCGTTGCGCCTGGCCGGAAAGTTTCATTTTTGCAGGTATCAGGGGGCGAAAATACAAAAGATGAGGTGTTTAGATGAATCTGGAAAAGTTTATTGAGAAAAATGCGCCGAAAAACAGAGTGGCCCTTTTGGTCGTTCTGGATATTCTGATTGTGTCCGTAACAGGCTTTTTGGCGCTTTATGTTCGATATGATTTTCGATTCAGCAAAATGGATATGGAGTTTGTGAGCACCGAATTAAAATATCTTCCGGCTAATCTGGTATTTACGATGATTTTATTTGTGCTGTTCAGGCTTTACCGCAGTGTCTGGAGCTTTGCCAGCAGTACGGAGCTTTTGAACGTAATCGGCGCCTGTTCCGCCAGCGTCCTGTGCCAGATTGTAATTCTGGCAGTGCTGAGGGTGCGAATGCCCATCAGCTATTACCTGATTAAATATTTTCTGCTGATCATGGGAATAGGAACCTTACGTTTTACTTACAGAATTCTTCGGATGTTTCAGGAAAGACGGGTAGGCTTAAAAAGGGATGCCAGACGGAATACAATGGTGGTCGGCGCCGGCGAGGCCGGCGCTATGGTTATTAAAGAATTCCAGAACAGCCGTTATCTGGATCAAAAGGTTTGCTGTGTGGTCGATGATAACGAGGCAAAGCAGGGAAAATATCTCCGGGGCGTTAAAATCATGGGGACGAGGAATGACATCGGTTTTCTGGCCAGGGAGATGAATGTGGACGAGATTATCGTGGCGCTGCCTTCCGTACCCCAGTCGGAGGTGCGGGAAATTCTGCAGATCTGTCAGGAAACGGGCTGTAAGCTGAAAGTGCTTCCCGGAATTTATCAGATGATCAACGGCGAGGTAAGTGTCTCCAGGCTGCGAAAAGTGGAGATCGAAGACCTTCTGGGGCGTGAGCCGATTAAGCTTCAGGTGGAGTCGGTCATGGGCTATGTGGCCGGGAAAACAATTCTTGTAACAGGCGGCGGCGGTTCGATTGGCAGTGAATTGTGCCGCCAGATTGCCGCCCATAATCCCAAACGGCTGATTATTGCGGATATCTATGAAAATAATGCCTATGATATTCAGCAGGAGCTGAAGCACAGATATCCGGATCTGGATCTGGTGGTGCTGATTGCCTCCGTGAGAAACGCGCATCGTATCGATACAATTTTTGAGAACTACCGACCGGAAATTGTCTATCACGCTGCCGCTCATAAGCATGTCCCGTTGATGGAGGACAGTCCGAACGAGGCGATTAAGAACAATGTATTCGGAACGTACACGACGGCGCAGGCGGCGGATCGGTATGGCGTTTTGCGCTTTGTCCTGATTTCCACGGACAAGGCCGTGAATCCTACGAATGTTATGGGCGCTTCAAAGCGGATCTGCGAGATGATTATCCAGATGATGAACCAGCGCTCCCGGACGGATTTTGTGGCCGTACGGTTCGGAAATGTACTGGGCAGCAACGGCAGCGTAATTCCGCTGTTTAAAAAACAGATCGAGCAGGGCGGTCCGGTAACTGTTACCCATCCGGACATCATCCGGTATTTTATGACGATTCCGGAAGCAGTATCTCTGGTGCTTCAGGCCGGAGCGCTGGCAAAGGGCGGAGAAATTTTTGTGCTGGATATGGGTGAGCCTGTGAAGATCCTGGATCTGGCGGTAAATCTGATTCGCCTGTCCGGATACAAGCCTTTTGAGGAGATTCCGATTGAATTTACCGGTCTGCGTCCTGGAGAGAAGCTGTATGAGGAGCTTCTGATGAGCGAAGAAGGGCTGAAAGAGACGGAAAATAAGCTGATTCATATAGGGAAGCCAATTGAGTTCGATGAGGAAAGGTTCCTGCAGGAGTTGGAGGAGCTGCGGGAGATGGCCGAGGAGGATTCGGACGGGATTCGCAGGAAAGTACAGGAGATTGTGCCGACGTATGTGATGAGAGGGTAGGTATGTGGTATGTATTGCAGACAGTGACGGGTCAGGAAGAGGAACTGGTGCATATGATCAGGGAAGTGGTACCGGATCATGCATATTCGGATTGCTTTGTGGCCTATTATGAGCGGGTCTGGAGGAGGCAGCAGCAAAGTATTGTCCATGTGGAGCGGCTGTTTCCCGGGTATGTATTTATTATCTCTGACGATCCCAATGAACTTTTCCTGGAGCTGAAACGTGTCCCGGCTATGTCAAAGCTGGTGTCTGCCGGAAAGTTTGAGTTTCTTCCGATCGAAAAAGAGGAGGAAACTTTTTTCCATGCATTGCTGACGGAGGAAAGAATTGTCAGACTGTCTTATGTGGAGACGGATGGGAAGGGGCATGTCCTTCGAATTGAGGGACCGCTTAAACAGTTTGCGGATCAGATTGTAAAATATCAGTTTAAAAAACGATATGCGATGATTCGCTTTCGGATGCTGGGCATGGATAAAACAGGGACGCTGGGCATTATCCTGAGGGAGGATGTGCGTCAGGAGATTGCCTATGGCAAGGTGGAGGCCCCGATCTCCATACCGGAGCGATATATTGCGGAAGGTATACCTGGCCCCCCGGATGCGGAAGGCATGTCTGAATCTTTAAATAAGGATGAGACGGCAGATTTTGGCGATCTGTCCGTGGGCGATCGGGTTGAAGTGCAGTCCGGAATGCTGGAAAACGTAATAGGCGTAGTCTGGAGAGTGAAAAGAAACACGGTCGAGGTCGGCGTTCGTCTGTTTGGGCAGGATATGGCTATGGAGGTGGCAAAACGGGATGTCCGTAAGCCGGGGTGAATATCAGATATTTGCCGAACGGTAAGCCTGCATATATGCTTTGCCGAAATATGCCGGATTTAAGCTTTTCTGATATTCCGCCGCAGTCTGGTCATAAACGAAATTTTCTTGTTTCAGTGCGTTTAGCACCCGTATTAAATCATGTCCGTTTTCCGCCTCGAAAGTATATCCGATATGATTGTCACGGATCAGGGTTCCCAGGCTTTCATAATCGGAGCCTATGATCATTTTTCCGGCGCACACTCCCTCCGCAAGAGGGCCCGACGCGCCGTTAAAGGCCTTTCCGTAAGGCAGCAGGATGATATCACAGGCCTGTACCGCACACTGGAATTCATAGACGGTAAGTTTTCGGGGTATGGTTGTTCCGTTTATATTGTTTTCCGTCAGATTTTTCTCGATTTGGGTATATTTATATTCCCCCTCTTCTCCGGCAAAGAAAAAGTGAAAGTTTTCCTTTTGACGGGCTGATAAATCCGACAAATGTTCCAGCAAAAAGTGATATCCTTTATAGCCGGAAGTTCTTCCGAGTAAACCAATAATGGTTTTGCCGGCGGGAAGACAGAAATTGTTCCTGGCTTCTGCCGGGGAAATTTGCCGCAGTTCATCAAAATCAAATGCAGGATATTCAATATGTCTGACAGCAGAATGTTTCACCAGAGCCGAAAAATATTCGGCCAGCACATTTGTGTGAACAATGGAACAGTCGATTTTTTCCATGATACGCCGAATGGCATGTTTCCGCCAGTTATTAATGTATAAATGATGGTATGTCATGACAGTATAAAACCCTGAAAGCAGGGACAATCCGGCGCCGAAATATCGGTAGATTTCATCCGCTTCCAGAAAATGAATGATATCTGCGGCTTCGGCGTCCGCTGCTGCACGGATTTGCCGCAGCAGCTGTAAATAGGCCGGCAGTGTTCTTTTTTTGTGGAATGTGGTCTGCAGAACCCGTTTGTCAGGTATGTCAAAATCTCCGATACAGGATGCGGGACATAAAAGAACAACCTGAGCGTGGAAACGGATGGCAGTATATATATATTCTAAATATGTTTTACGGTGGCCGTCCGAGGACAGGCCTATCAGCATAATTTTCATCTTCTTTCTTTCACCGTTCCTATTTTTCAGTTTTTGCAGTTTATTTTAACCGGATTTTGAATTTGTCAATTAAATATCTTAACAGGTCCTTCCAGGTACAGTGTGAAATCCTGAAATAATAATCATAGCATTTATAAAATTCATATGGATTCTTTGGGTTCTTCCGCGTTCCTTCCGTGTGATATAATTTTATTTCAGAGCCTTCGATGTTAAAGATAATATTTAATTCATGGGGACGCAGTTTTAACCCGTAGGTTTTGACGATTTGATAATCGGCGTTATGCGTTGTAAGCCAGTACTTTTTTCCCGAGGCGTTTTGTTTGGTTCCATAGATATCGATACACAGCTCCTGATCAGGTAAGTTTATATTTTGCGCAATCTTTGTATTTTCAAAAAACGCGTCGTAGACGACGGGAGCCTCTGTCAGGGATATCAGACGATACTTTTTTTTGCTGTCAGTTTGGAGGGGAACCTGAAATAACGAGGTTGAATACGCATGATGCTCTCCCATATCCGTAAAATTGGTACACAAAGCTTCATATGGATATACGAAGTATTTATTGGTTTCGACGCAGTAACGTATGTGATATTTTAACCAGGAAGAATCCTTCCAATGGCAGACATTAAAAGGGACGCCTTCTGCCTGAGAAAAGCTTTCGGAATGATATTGATACCATGCTTTAAATTCCGACCACTGTTTTTTCATCCAGATTTGTCCCCAGGATTGGGCAAACTGGAGGAAGAAGATATCGGAACCTCCGGTCATCGGATAAAAAGGCTTTTCACTGTTAACGTTCCATAAATGGGTATATAATGAGATTCCCGCTATTCGCATATCAGATTCATAATATTCCACAGCCTGTCTCATATAATTAAAGAAAGCCGGGGACGGCATAATATCGTCTTCGAATACGGCGACAGCGTCCAGAGAATAGGCGGCCATATAGTCCCCGCATTTTAAAATATGATTTTTTAATCCCAGCCTTTCGGGACAGGCATTGACTATCTTTTTACCGTGCTCCCATATGAATTCATGGGCTGCAGTCAGGATTTCGTCATGTCCGGCATAATCCAGACTGATGATCAACGTGATTTTATGATTCTGATAATCTGCCTGATTTAATGCGTTGAGAAGTCTTTTCAGGCTCTTTGGGCGATTGTATCCAACGGCGATAACACCATATTGTCTCATGAGCGTTCTTCCTCGCGATCGATCTGATTGAAAAAGCGATCGATATTGTCGAACAATTCGGCATGCTCCCGGATCCAGGACAATTCTTTATCCCACCAGGACAGCGCCAGTAATTTTTTTACAATGTCTTCTTCAAAGCGATCCCGGATTTTTTTCGCCGGAACGCCTCCCACAATGGTATAAGGCGCTACGTCTTTTACGACGACCGCCCCTGCGGCGATCACGGCGCCGTCTCCGATTGTGACTCCCTCCATGATACTTGCGCCTTCCCCGATCCAGACGTCATTGCCGATCCGGACGTGAAAGGCTCCGCTTACATACCGGTAATCGACGTATTTTGTTTTATCCACATAAGTGAACCGGTGCTGTCCGGCCAGGGAGTAAAATGCGGGATGAAGGGATACAAAAGAAATTGGATGCTGTCCGCAAATAATCCTGACATAAGGACCAATGCAGGAAAACCGACCGATTTTTGCATAAGAAATATTTGCCTTATCCGCTATGTAAGTGGCATAGCCAAGATAAGACGCCGTAACAGAGGCACTTGCCCCCACAGAATTCATTCCTTCGTAGACCGTCTGCATATCCGTATAAGCGCCTCGGCAGAGCCGGACTTTTCCGTGATTTTTCAATCCGGCCAGTCTGGTAATCAATGATTTTTTAATCCGGAACATAAAAGTTTTTCCCTTACTGTATTTGATGGGGTTTTTACTTAATTCCTTTTAATAAAAAGGCTTCAATTACATATTTTGTATGAATCCGGGTACCCCTGAAAAACAGAGGGGCGACTACGGCGGTGGTAAACTGGGTGATAAGCGTTGCGGCGGCCGCTCCGGCTGCTCCCCAGGCCGGAATCAGCATATAGTTCAGGACAAGATTTAAAACGGCTCCGATTCCCAGAATGTATTTTACATATTTCGCCTTATTTTCGCAGACAATCCATATTCCGCGCGTTGCTCCCAGCATGGCCAGAATGGCGTGCCATACGGTGATTCTTAAGATGGGCACGGCGGGTAAATATGCGTTTCCATACATGATGCGGATAATCCATTCGGAACATAAAAAGATCCCGCCCGCGACAAAAATACCGATCCATATGATAGCGGCGTATACCCGTTTCAGCTGCTTGATGTATAAGGCTTCGTCTTTCTTTTTTGCGGAAATGATAACTGGTTCCGCAGAACTGGTCAGTGCGTTCAGTATGAATGTCCACATAAGAGATATATTCATGGCTGCGGAGTATTGTCCGACTACAGATTCATTTAACATTTGTTTCAGCATAATTCTGTCCATGTGATTATAGATCAGAACCATGATTCCCGACAAGACAAACTGATAACTTTGTCTCAGTATGTGAATGCCGCGCTGGAAAGAAAAAGAAAGTTTCGGCCCTTTTTTTCGTCGATAGGAAAGAAAAAGAAAAAGCGCTATGGCCATACTTTCCAGAGTCGTGGTAAAGGCAAACCATGTTACATTTTTCTGAAGGATTAAGATGACAATCTTATAGGTTGCCATAATGATATAAGCGATAGTCTGTATTTTAATGCTTGTTTTGGAT